>CAIXLG010000228.1 GCA_903920215.1 uncultured Chlorobiaceae bacterium | reverse complement strand
GGGTTTACTCCTGTTTATAGTGTATTCTTTATAATACATACGTACACGTTATAAAGCAAGAAAAAAGCACGATTTTTCTGGAAATCGTGCTCATATGGCGATGTTTTTCAGGTAATGTGTGCGCTTTATCCGACTTTCAGGATTAAAAGCAGCCTATGCCTTGACCAATCCAAATTCTTGGATTTTCTGGGGTGTTATTTTTATAAACTTTTATTTTCTTGCAGCTATAGTCTATGTAATACCGCTTCTTGAAGAATGGCCAAAACTTCTTCCGATTATCCAGAAGATCCCGGCCCCTCTTCTCAGCTTGCTTGAACGCTTTAATCGCCTCGCTGCATTGGGGGGATCCGCTGCCGGTTTTCTTATTGCGATTTATACCGGGCTTTTAATTTCAGCAGCTCCTGCTATTTCTTTTTGGAACACCCCGGCACTTCCTCTCCTGTTTGTAATCTCAGGGTTTTCCACCGGAGCCGCCTACCTTTTGCTCTTATCGACATTTTCAAAAAAAGAAACTGCCTGGAAAATATCCGAAAAGCTTGAGCAGCTTGATGCCGTCTTGATTGTAAGCGAATTGATCATTCTTGGAGCATACTTCAACTTTGCACTGTTTTTGCCGACAGGCGCAAGGGAATCAGCCCAATACCTGTTCAACAGTCCCGTCTTTATTATTGGCTTTTTTATCGCGGGTCTTCTCATTCCTCTTGCTATTGAGACCTACGGTATATTTTTTTCCGGCCATTCAAAAAAATCAAACTCACTGCTTGCCTTTGCAAGTGCACTTGTCCTTATTGGAGGTTATCTTCTGCGTTTTTTTGTCTTAAGCGCAGGGTTGTACCAATATCCCTGGTGATTCTTTTTTCTTAACCGCTTAGCAGGGCTGCACGATTTCGGTATGCCTGATTATAATTCTCTCTATGTATGTCAATAACCGATTCACCTGTATTTGTCTTTAAATTTCTCAGCCTTGCGTTTGCGTATCCCAATCAGGCGTTCCTTCCTGAACTAAAGCGCACTGCCGATAAAATCTCAGGCAATACCGCACCATTCTATGCATTGATTGCTGCGTTTGAAAAAGAAGAAGAGGAAATTCTGCAGGCCGAGTACACCCGTCTCTTTATAAACGGCTATCCTCACACCCCATGTCCTCCTTATGAGTCCGTTTACCTTGAAAAAAGAATGCTCGGAGAGGCAAGCGTCAACGTTCAGGCGATATATCGTGAATGGGAGATAACCGTCGATACAGGCTTAACCGATCATATCGCCACTGAATTTGAATTTCTCTCTTTTCTGGCCTCAGCCAGCTCACTGAAGCCGGTTGCTAAGGCAGCCAGTGATGCTTCAGAGCATTTTATGAACGAACATCTCAATCGATGGCTACCACAATTCACTGCCGATCTTAAAACCGCCGCCGCCCTTGATGCTTATATGCTATTGGGCAGCCTTCTGGAACGTTCACTGGCTAACTTCATATAAAATTTTTAGTTAAAACACCCACTCAATAACATCCTCCTGCTCTTAACGCATCCCCGTAAAGATAGTTCGAACGCACCCTCTAATTTTTTGGTTTAATACGGCTTTTTTGTTTACATTATTAGCATATGCTAGTTAAAAACATGAAAAGGTAATTATTGAGAATCTATGCCGAGACCTGTAAAGTGCAGAAAAATAGGGTGCAATCCCGAGTTCCTCATGTTTAAACCAGCTGGAATTCCGGCCTCCGAGCTTGATGAGATGGCTCTCACGTTCGATGAGTTTGAGGCGATCCGTCTGGCTGATTATGAAGGACTATACCATGTGGCAGCGGCCCAACAGATGCATGTGTCGCGTCAGACCTTCGGAAATATTATCGCGTCAGCAAGACATAAGGTGAGCGAAATGCTGATCTTTGGAAAAAAATTAACAGTAACAGGAGGAAATATTATGGTTACGTCGAATAAAAGAGTGTTTGGATGTGTATGTGGGCATGAGTGGAGTGTCGAGCATGGTGTTGAGAGGCCAGCCAACTGTCCTTCCTGCAAAAGTGAAAATATTCATCGCCGCTCGCTGGATGGCGGAAATGGAGGGGGTCAGGGTGGTGCTGGCCGATGCAGGGGGCTTCGTACCGGATTACATCGTCAGGGAAAGGGAGAGGGAAATACCAACCGCTCAATGCGAGGGAACGGTCCGGAGGGCAGTCAAAATATTTCTACAACAAGTAATGGAGAAAACGAATGAAGGTAATTGTGCCATTAGATGAACAGGCGGGTAAAACCTCAAGAATGAGTGAGCATTTCGGAAGCGCGCCTTTTTATGCAGTTGCTGATACAGAGGCAGGTTCTTTTGAAATTATTCAGAACACCTCAATACATCATGACCATGGGCAGTGTACACCCGCAGATTTTTTTGCAGAACTTGGGGTTAGCGCATTGATTTGTATCGGAATCGGTGCTGGGGCTATAGCAAAACTGCGGATGCTTGGAATTGATGTCTATATGGCATCAATGGCTACGACTCTTGGAGAGGCCTTAACGCAATTCAGCATGGGAACCTTGAAAAAAGTTACACCTCAACATGCCTGTCAGGGTCACGGTTGCCATTAAAATGGTAGTTGTCTCATCCTTTATATAAAGCACAACAAAAGATGGCTGATTATTCTACCATCTTTTGTTAATGGGCAAATCCGATCATCATATCCTGCTCAACTGTTGGCCGGTCTAATACCTTTGCTTGACCAATAATGATATGTCAGAGTAAAACTTTCCTCTGAAAAATACTATCAGTCCGGCAATCATCATGAAAAAACAGAGAACCTGGCCCATAGAAAAGTTCTGAAAAACAAAGCCGAGCTGAATGTCCGGTTCGCGAAAGAACTCAATAAAAAAGCGTACAAAACCATATCCGAAAAGGTATATCCCGGAAAGAAATCCAGGAAATGGCGATCTTTTGCGCAGTGACCAGAGAATTACAAACAGCACAATCCCTTCAAAAAAAGCTTCATAGAGTTGTGACGGATGCCTGAGAGCATGTGTTGGAGCAAGCGGAAAATACATGCCGATAGCCGCATCGGTTACTCTCCCGTAAAGTTCACCGTTGATAAAGTTTCCCAGCCGACCAAAAGTATAGCCGAGTGGAAGGGAGGGAATAAAAAGGTCAAAAGTTTGAAGAAAATCTGTTTTTTGAGACCGTGTAAAAAGCCACATGGCAAGCATAACCCCAATAACGCCTCCGTGATATGACATCCCGGTGATACCTGTAAAACGATACCCTTCAGAAGTTGCTGCCCATGGGATGAGCGTTCCGAAAGGATCGGCGAGGAAGCTGCTCAGACCGTAGAACAAAATATAGCCCACCTTGCCGCCAAGCACAACACCGGCCATAACCCAAGTGAGAGCATCTCCTGTAAATGAAGGGCTGAACGGGAGTTTTTCAGAGGAAAGTCGGTATCGGGTTAGGAGATAAACAACACCGAAAGCAACAATGTACATCATGCCATACCATCGCAGGGTAAAACTTCCAATGGAAAAGATTGCGGGATCTATATGCGATGGCAGATTTTGCCACCAGGAAATAATATCTGTCATCACAACTCGCTGTTTGTTATAGGTTCATCTGGTTAGCAATTCTTAACCTATCTGTGGCATATTGCCATAACACACTATAGGGTAAATACATAGACTCTTGTTTGAGCCTCCTAAATTAAATCATAAGCAATAATAACACAAACAAGCCCCATCAAAACAAGCCCTCCAATAAAGAGGCCGTCTGCAATACGTTCTGCCAGAATTAACCGGTTAATATGACGCGTTCGAAGTGAGAAATAAGCAAATATGCATGACGTCAGAAATAATAATGCGTCCAATGATAGCAGTTGATCCGCCAACGTCTGGAGCTTGCGAATGGCAACCACAATACGAATTATGCCGATGACTGTCAGACAGACGCCAACCATGGAGGCCGATACTGACAAGATATGAATGGAAACATCTCCCTCAAGCTTCAGATCAATCCTCTTCTCCGGTGTTTTCAAATGAGTTCGTGCCATACAATTATTCCTGTTTCTTAAATTCATTCAGCAATCGACTCAGCCAAAGAATAGTATCAAAAGGTCGAAAAGGGCAAACCAGATTGTGATTCGGCTTATGCTTATTGACGTTCAAATTAGCTTTTTCTTTCGCTTTCTGAATCAGTTGGCAAAGCCCCTTCCCGAACCAACAAACATGGCTGTCGTATCTTAATAACATTACTATTGGAATCAGAGTCCATGCAATTTATCGGTTTATTCAGTCTCGGCACTATTGCCGGCATCCTGTCAGGCATGTTCGGAGTTGGCGGAGGTCTGGTTATTGTTCCGGCGTTGGTGCTGTTTTTCGGTATGACGCAACAGAGCGCCGGAGGCACGTCACTTATAGCCCTTCTTCTCCCTGTTGGTCTGCTTGGCGTGATCGAGTATTATCGTTCAGGGAAAATTTCTATGGAAAACATATTGATTGGACTTATCATTGCCGCAGGACTTTTTGCTGGAGTTTATTTCGGAGCGAAAATTGCAACGCATATGCCAAATGATACACTCCGGAAAGCCTTTGCCGTTTTCATGGGAATTGTTTCAATTTATTTGTGGTTTAAGTGAATATTTTTATTTGACGTAATTGCAATGTATACTCTTCCGGCATTCAAAAGGTACTACCCTTCCGCTAATGGAAAAGATAGAGCGCAGGCAAATCGGTTTAGTTATTCCGTAAACAACCAAAAAATTCGCATTGAGAAGCAAGAGTCAGCTGGACAGGTTGGGATTCATATTCTGAGCCCATTGGAGCTTATCCTTAAGGTTCTTGCTAATACTTTTTGAACTTATAAAAGAGGTATACTAAAAGCTTTTATCAGCAAGAGAATAATAGATTTTTGACCCATTTCTTCGCTTGCCCACAATGTTACCTTCAAGTAAAAGTGCGAGATGATTTGAAATATTTGTTTGTTTGGCATCAACGGTTTTAACTATCTCTTGAATGGTTTGCTCCCGTACTGCCAGAAGAAGCAAAATTTTCATTCTCATCGGCTCAGACAAGAGCTTGAACTGATTTGAAAGAGCCTCCAGAGCTTCATCAGGTAGAGTACAGTACCATTCTTTCATCTCTTCAATTGTCATATCCATGCATAAAATTGATTAATGATTTTCACGCAAGATCGGGTTATGCATATTTCAGGTTATCACTTATGTAAGTTCTCCTGCCCTTTTCAGCCCTGGAATCCCCGGTTGTAACCATAATAATTATCTGCAACAGGGAAATACCTATACCCCCTATTGGTATATTGGCCAAAAAAATATATAATAATGCAAGGGTCATAGACCAGAGCATGATGATGAGAAATTGTAATAAATCAGATAAGTAAAATATAATAATGAGCACTCCTCAGGAAGTCAGTCCCACGAAAGCCCTTGCAATGATTAAAAAAGGGGCATTGCTTGTTGATGTTCGTCAACCGAAAGAAGTTGCAAGAAAATCATTTGATGTTTCCGATATCATACTGATTCCTGTAGGCGAGTTAAAAAACCGGTTTCAGGAAATACCCGTTGACCGTAAGGTGATTATTGCCTGTCACATTGGAAATCGTGGTTTGATGGCTACCCGTTTTCTTATGAACAATGGATACAGCAAGGCTGTCAATATGCAGCAGGGGATTGTTCGCTGGGAAAAGGAAGGCCTTCCAGTCAAAAGTAATCTGAAACAAAACACCGGATCATGGCTGATGCAGATGTTAAAAAAAATCGGACACTGATTACGGTGAGCCACACTTACCCGTCGATCATAGCGCGTTCAGTTTTGATCGATGGATGCTTTCTGAGTTGAGTGCAAAAGGTCAGGTGATACTCCAACATCTATTTATTTTGATTCTGGCTATGACCTCTATTGTCTTTTAACCTGCGCCAGAATACATGAAAATCGTCGATTGCAGGTACTGCAGCTAAAAGTGTAAGAAGAAGTGCAAGAGGTATAGTCAGGCCATACCCGATGTATTTAAAGCCAAGAGCCCCAAAGACTCCTCCTCCAAAGAAAGAGAGGATCAGAATCGTAAGCACCCTCAAGCGATCTCGATCTGCAATGACCTCTGGTTCTACATCTAACGTATGGCGATTCCAGTAGAGCAGTTTGCCAATTTCAATACCAAGGTCGGTAATAATGCCGGTCAAGTGGGTTGTTCTAATTACAGCGTTTGATAGCTTCGTGATGACTGCATTTTGCAGACCCATCATAAAGCAGAGCAACATAACCGTAACAGGAACAAACATACCTTCAATTTTGGATAGTTGCGTGCCGAGCAAACCAAAACAGAGCATGAGAAGTGCCTCAAGCAAAAGAGGGAAGGCAAATTCGCTGTGCATGTGTCGCCTTCTGGCGAGGTTGACCATGATGGCTGTTGTAGCAGCGCCGGAAAGGAAAGAGATAATACCTCCAAATGAGCTGAGAGCAAGATCGGAGTTACCGAGAACGACATTGTCTGCCATTGAGGAGACCATCCCGGTCATGTGCGACGTGTAGAGCTTTACTGCAAGATAAGCCCCTGCGTTTGTTGCCCCAGCAATGAAGGCGAGGGTAAATCCAAGGTGACGGTTCGACTCTTTTGAGCGTTTACGCCCCGAAAGACTTCTTACATACTGGATGGGCATAATAGTGGCTTACAAGTGCATACTGGATACAGGGTACTGACTGAAAGGCAAGGTTTGCACTTAAGTATAACATCTAATAACAAAAACTTGAACATCGTACAGCAATTTCAAGCATAATACATATCGAAAATTTATACATTACTATTGTGAATGCAATGTAGTAGGAACTCAAGAGGCGGGATGTTCATAGGACGTCTATAGGTTCGTCAGGTAAAGATTGAGAGATAAAGGAGTTATACCTGATGCTAATTCTTTCCGGCATAGTAATCACCATTCATGACTTCATCTGGTTTTCACTATCAGAGATGAGCGTTTGATTGTTGAAATCTTGATCAGGTTTTTCTTTACTGTAGCTTGCTGCTCATACTCATGATTATACATAACCTACGGCATAGGCTGATTATCGGTGTACATTGAGAAATAATTGAATACAAGTACAAAATTATGCCAAAAGAACTATCTGAATCCATCCTTGAAGAGCTTGAAAAAAGAAAAGTTGACCCTATTCCCAGGAGCAACTTCCTTATAAAGCGGATTGGATTTTGGCTACTCGCTCTCCTTTCGGTCATAACCGGCAGTATTTCCATGGCAGTGGCAATCTATGTTTTCATTGATCAGGATTTTATCGTAGATCAAGAGAACATAAACCGCTATTTATCAGCACAGCCATTCATTGCTGACATCATTTCCTGTATACCCTATTTATGGTTAACAGTTCTTGCCCTGCTCACTCTGATGGCATCTCTCGGGTTTCGGCACACTAACCGGGGTTACCGATATACAACGACAAAGGTACTTGCAGGCTCTTTGCTTTCAAGCCTCTTGCTCAGTGTCAGCCTGAACACAGTTGATGTTGGAAAGCAGGTCCATCGATTCCTTTTTGAAAACGTACCAGTGTATCACTCGCTGGTCTACTCAAACGAACTTCGATGGTCTCATGCAGACAGAGGACTCCTTGGTTGCAAAGTCATCCTGTATGATAAAAACAGGTCAATACTTATTGTAAAAGGCTTTAAGAACAGGTTATGGCATATTGATACCAGCATTGCTGACGTACAGCCGGGTACCTCTATTATTCCTGGTAAATATCTTAAAATCAAGGGAGTGAAAACCGGTATTCTTAATTTTCAGGCTGTTTCAATACAGCGATGGTCAGAAAAATACCATAAACGGGATATGCCACTTCACAAAATTGACCACGTAAAGAATGCTCACGAATCGGAAGTCGTCTTAAGTGACTGGACAAGGTTATATTTTTGATCAACCCTGCTATGACACCATAACATTCCCGAATATTTCTCACCTGATTAAGATTTTTTTCTGATTTAGTGCCCCCATGAACCTATTGCCGCGTAAAAAAAGACGTCTCAGCCGAAGAATACAGGCCTACTACTACGCTGTTTCGAAGCGTAGCAGGTATTTTAAAGGAAATGCCCGACAGCTCTATAGCCTGACGCTCGATTATCTGCTTGTTCAGCTCAATCTCAATCAGGACATTCCTTTCCTTTTTGTGGCAGTCATTGTCGGGCTTATGACTGGCTATGTGGCGGTGGTGTTTCATGATGCCATCATGATGCTCAGTTCATACTGTTTTACTGGCCTTCACTCTATTGGAAAAGTTAAGATTATAGACAAATACTGGTTGTTTATTCTCCCATTGATTCCCGCTGTGGGTGGCTTGCTTGTCGGTCTCTACAATGCTTTTGTCGTCAAGGTCCGTCCCGGACATGGTCTTGCATCCGTAATCAAGGCTGTTGCACAGAATGAAGGTGTTATCGAGAAGAAATTATGGTTTCATAAAAGTTTAACCTCAGTGTTGAGTATCGGCACTGGGGGCGGAGGTGGACGTGAGGCGCCGATTGTCCAGGTTGGTGCGGCAATAGGGTCTACCGTTGCACAATTATTACGATTTTCGGCTACTCGAACAAGAACGTTGCTCGGATGCGGAGCGGCAGCAGGACTTGCCGCCGTGTTTAATGCCCCGATCGGTGGCGTGATGTTTGCCATTGAGGTTCTCCTTGGCGATTTCAGTGTTAAAACATTCAGTCCCATTGTGGTTGCGGCTGTTATCGGAACCGTGCTTTCAAGAAGTTATCTCGGCAGTTCACCTACCTTTAAAGTTCCTGAATACTCTCTTGTGTCGAATACGGAGCTGCTTTTCTATTGTATTCTTGGCATTCTTGCAGGGCTTTCAGCGGTGATGTTCATAAAAACATACTATTCCATTGAAGAGTGGTTCCAGAGAATGGAAAAACGATGGAAAATTCCCGTATGGGCCATGCCTGCTATAGGTGGATTAATGAGCGGCTTGATCTGCATGTGGCTGCCTGAACTCTATGGCTTTTCATACGAGGCCATCAATAATGCTGTACGTGGTAATGAAGACTGGCACAACATGGTTGGCATTTATTTTCTTAAGCCTGTTGTAACGGCTCTCACTGTAGGTTCTGGAGGGTCAGGAGGTATGTTCGCTCCTGCCATGAAAATGGGAGCCATGCTTGGCGGGATGTTCGGAAAAATCGTCCACATGTTTTTTCCAAAAATCACAGCTACCTCTGGTGCATACGCTCTTGTCGGGATGGGTGCTTTGACTGCAGGCATCATGAGAGCTCCCCTGACAGTTATTCTTATTCTCTTCGAAGTCACCGGCAACTATGAGATTGTGCTGCCGATCATGTTTGCAGCTGTAACTTCTTCCCTTATTGCACGCCTTACCTATCGCCACTCAATGGAAACCTATGTCCTCGAAAAAGAAGGGGTTAAAGTAGGGTTTGGTATTGCCCTTACCGTTGCAGAGCATATCAGCATCGCCGATGTCATGAAAACTGATTATGTGACATTCAATATTTCGGAAAGTGCTGCAAGCATGATCGACACTTTTTTCAATACACCTGAATCCAGTTTTCTGGTTACAGATAATGATGGACGATTTTCCGGCATCATCAGCCTCGATGAGATGCGACTCCTTCTTAAGGAAGATTCATTGGCTGGTTTAATCGCTGAAGACATTGTTAAAAAAGATGTGCCGGTATTGTTTGACACCACTAAACTTGACGAGGCGCTCAAGCTTTTTGAGATTACCGATTTCAATATGCTGCCGGTTCTTGATGACAAAAGCAATAAGCTGCTCGGCGTTGTCCGCCAGGAGGAGGCTTTTGCCTATTACCGCAAGCAGCTCAATCTTTACGGTTCGGATCAACACGAGGGAAAAAATATCTGAGCTACGACTGTGGTTTAAACTTCCTTTACATGATTGAGAGTATCATAATCAAATATTACCAATGATTATTTATGCTGTGGTCACGTTTTAATACTCTCTTTTATTCACGGCAATTTGGTCATTTTCTCTATAATGCCCTATCCAATACCCTTATAGAGCTGGATGAGGGTTATTATGATACCCTTGAAGCATTCAGGAATTATGAGCTTGTTCCCGGGGAATGTGCCGACAACGATTTTATCGCACTGCTTTTCGACAACAAAATTTTGCTTGAGGAAGGCGAGGAAGATCCATTGCTTCTTTCTCGACAATATCGTCGTCATACAAGGATTTTTGACTCATCCAGACTTGTTTTGACCATCACTCCTACTCTTCAGTGCAACTTTCGATGTCCCTATTGCTTTGAACATAGCCAAAGCGACTCTGCTGTCATGACGCCAGATACCGTAGAAAGGGTGCTCCATTTTATAAAGAGTTACAAGGATATCCGTCATCTCTCGCTCGCATGGTATGGAGGAGAGCCGCTCCTTGCTTTTGACGTCATTCGTGACATAACGGAAAAAATCAACTCTCTTGATATTGAGTTTGAGGGTGCCGGCATTATTACCAATGGCTACCTGCTTGATTCCGAAAAAATTGCTCAGCTCAATGAACTCAAGATCAATTCGATTCAGATCACTCTCGATGGCCCTGAGGACGTTCACGACACACGCCGCGTTCTCGTCGGAGGCGGCCCGACTTTCCGACGCATCATGAATAACGTTGATGCTCTTATGAATTCAAATTACAAAGGCGTTTGTACGATTCGAGTCAATATCGACAAGCATAATTCTGCACGATATATTGAGTTGCGTACAGCCATACTGGAGCAATTCAAGGGGAAAAAACTTTCGGTTTATACCGGACATGTCAACACTGCGAAAGGAAACTCATATGACCATACCTGTACAATGGATATGCAGGAGTGGAAAGATTTCGCATTGGACAAGCATCTTATAAGCGGTCACCATACAGGTGGCTTTTACCCTTCGGGAAACTTCGACAGTCTCTGTATAGCCACAACTCACCTCGGCTTTGTGGTAGGCCCCAAAGGTGAACTTTACAAGTGCTGGGAGGACGTAGGCAATGCAACTATGATTATTGGATCGATTTTCCAGGAAAACCCAGTTACCAATCCTGAATTACAAGCGCTCTATTCAATCGGTATTGATCCCTACAATGACTTGAACTGCAGGGAGTGTTCAGTACTGCCAATCTGCGGAGGGGGTTGTGCCAGCAAACGGCTGAAGAGAAAAAACTCAAGAGAAGAGGTACCTGAGTTTTGCTCGCCCTACAAAGAGAACCTCATTGCCTACCTTGAGGCATACATCGATTCCTTCAGAAGCAGTGAGATCTGCACGGCACTGCTTAGTCACAGTGCTACAAAGCAAAACAACAAAGGTTTCCGGATAATTTCACCAGAAAAAACAAATACATAATTGCTGAAAACAACAGCTTGTATGAATTCATGGCACCTGACACATCGTTGCCTTATGGTGAGCACATAAACCTAACTCACTACACCACAATAAATTACCTCCAGCAGCCCCTTCTACTTGATCTTCCAGTAAATCCTTTTGCTCTTGTTCAATCTCTAAGCGAGTACAATTAAACCCTGCGTCATTGATGAACGTTATTCGCTCATCAATATCCTTGATTGCCAGTATGCGACTCATAAAAGCGGCATCAGATTTCATCCTGGAAATAAGCTCTCTTGCCTGTTCCTGTGACATATTTGACTCCTCTGTTGAGTTTGTGAAAAATTTATTTATTTATCAAATATATAGTAATTATGTTGGCTTGACAACAAAAAGAGAGTCTTAATTACTGTATTATATATGTTTTTTATGTATTATAAGGATATGCATTAACGGTGTAGGCAGTTCTAAAATGATACGTTCAAAAAAAAGGGGGATTCATGGCAAAGAATGTAACAGTTGGGGTATTTGAGACGCATGAACAGGCGGAAACTGCGATAAAGGAGCTGCAAAGGTCTCATTTCGATATGCAGCAGCTCTCTATTATTGGTAAGGATTATAACACTGAAGAGCAGGTTGTCGGTTATTACAACACCGGTGATCGGGTCAAATTCTGGGGCAAGCTGGGTGCATTCTGGGGTGGCTTGTTTGGCTTGTTATTTGGCTCAGCGTTTCTGGTAATACCGGGTATTGGCCAGGTTCTGGTCTTTGGGCCTTTGGTTGGCTGGATTATAGCGGCTCTTGAGAGCGCTCTTGTCACAGGTGGATTAAGTGCTTTTGGAGCAGCCCTTTTCAGTGTAGGCATTCCGAATGACAGCATTGTGAAATACGAAAAGGCGGTCAAAGCAAATAAGTTCCTCGTCATTGTCCACGGTACCGAAGAAAATGCGGAAAACGCAAGAGAAATTCTTCATGCAGCAAGTGGTCAGGATATTGATGTTCATGATGTTAAAGACTGAACCGATAGAATCCGATTCCATGAGAGATTTGTTTTTTTTCACTGAAACCAATAAAGACCGGGATGATTTTAACCAAAGCAAAAACACTCAAAGGCTATAAACTGGACAGCCTTGATGGTGAAATCGGGAAAGTTGAAGAATTTTACTTCGATGACCATCATTGGGTTATTCGTTATTTGGTCGCAGACACAGGAACCTGGCTTCCTGGCCGGCAGGTTCTCCTCTCTCCTTACGCTTTGGGGGCAGTGAAGAGCAAAGAAAAACTCATTACCGTCGATTTAACAAAAAATGAGATTGAAAAGAGTCCATCATTGAACAGTGACAAGCCTGTTTCCCAACAATTCGAGACAGATTACTACGGGTACTATGGATGGCCGATATACTGGGGTGCCCCCTATATGTGGGGATGTTATCCCTACATACAGCGCGACGGTGAAAAATTGGAAAACTTGTCTGCAGTTGAAAATGCATGGGATCCTCATTTGCGCAGTACTCAGCAGGTGACCAACTATTATATCCAGGCCATTGACGGCGAAATTGGCCATGTTGAGGATTTTATCATTGATGACGAAACTTGGGCGATTCGTTATCTCATCATCGATACCCGGAATTGGTGGCCGGGAAAAAAGGTACTGCTATCACCGCAATGGATTGAGAGGGTCAGCTGGGCGGAGTCAAAGGTCTTCGTCAATCTTCACTGCGAGACCATTAAAAAGTCACCGGAATATACAGAGGACACCCTGCTCACCCGGGATTACGAGACCGGACTGCACAGGCATTACAATCGCAAGGGTTACTGGGTCGATGAAGAGGTTCCTGCAAAGCATTTTCAATGAAAGAAACACGGGTCTGATGTAAAAGCGAAAAATGACTACAACCACAAAAACATTAACACCAGATCTGCTTCACAAGATTGACGCATACTGGCGTGCGGCGAACTACCTTTCGGTAGGGCAAATTTATCTCTATGACAATCCTTTGCTCAAGCGGCCGTTGAGATTCTCGGACGTGAAGCCGCTCGTCATCGGACATTGGGGCACAACGCCAGGCCAGAACTTCATCTATGTACATCTGAACAGGGTCATCAAAAAATATGACCTGAATATGTTCTACATTGCCGGACCTGGTCACGGTGGACCCGCAATTGTCGGGAATGTATACCTTGAAGGCACCTGGACTGAAATTTATCCCGATGTAACTAGGGATGAAGCCGGGTTGAAAAAGCTTTTCAAACAATTCTCGTTTCCTGGCGGAATTTCCAGTCATGTAGCTCCGACCACGCCTGGCTCTATTCACGAAGGTGGAGAGCTTGGCTATTCGCTCAGTCATGCCATCGGAGCAGCATTTGATAATCCCGATCTGATTGTCGCCTGTGTCATTGGCGACGGCGAAGCAGAAACCGGTCCGTTTGCAGCATCCTGGCAGTCCAACAAATTTCTCGATCCGATTACCGACGGAGCAGTGCTGCCAATTTTACATCTCAATGGCTACAAAATCAGCAATCCCACCCTCCTTGCCCGCATTGATCCAATTGAATTGGAGCAATTTCTCCGCGGCTGCGGGTGGATGCCCTACTTTGTTGAAGGAGACGAACCGGATAAGATGCATGAACTCATGGCTGCCACCATGGAAAAATCCATTGAGGAAATCCGACAAATCCAAAAAAATGCACGGGACAAAAAGGATACAACGCGTCCACGTTGGCCAATGATCGTTCTCAAGTCGCCCAAAGGCTGGACGGGTCCGAAATTCGCGGACGGCCTGCCAATCGAGGGCACCTTTCGAGCGCACCAAGTACCGATTCTGGTTGATCCCGAACATCCCGAGCATCTGCCTCTTCTGGAAAGCTGGATGAAAAGTTACAAGCCAGAGGAATTGTTCGATAATAATGGCACACTCCTCGCGGAGTTGGCTGAGCTGGCCCCAAAAGGGAACCGGCGGATGGGTGCAAATCCACATGCCAACGGCGGCCTCTTACTCCGCGACCTACGGATGCCGGACTTCCGCGTCCATGCGGTCAAGGTGACATCGCCCGGGGCTGTTAAAGAGCAGGATACCCAAGTGCTTGGCAAGTTTTTGCGCGATGTAGCCATGTTCAATCAAGATCAGCGAAACTTCCGTATTTTCGGTCCCGATGAGATGATTTCGAATTTGCTCGGAGCAGTTTTTGAAGTCACAAACCGTCAATGGGACGCCTCCACCATCAAGAATGATGAATTTCTGGCACCCTCAGGACGTGTATTGGACTCCATGTTGAGCGAACACCAGTGTGAAGGTTGGCTGGAAGGTTATCTTCTTACCGGACGGCATGGACTCTTCCATAGTTATGAAGGTTTTATTCGTATCATAGACTCAATGTTCACCCAGCATGCCAAGTGGCTTAAACTTGCGTCGGAACTGCCATGGCGTCGGAAAATCGCATCACTGAACTATCTGCTTACTTCCCACGTCTGGCAGCAGACTCACAACGGTTTTACCCATCAAGACCCAGGTTTTCTCGACCATGTCATCAACAAAAAGGCTGATATTGTCCGCGTCTATTTGCCGCCTGATGCAAATTGTCTGCTGTCGGTATTTGATCATTGCTTACGCACCCGGCATTACGTCAACGTTGTGGTGGCCGGCAAACATCCCCTTCCGCAATGGCTGACCATTGAAGAAGCTGTTGTACATTGTACAGAGGGAATTGGCATCTGGCAATGGGCCAGCAATGACCAGGAAAGCGAGCCTGACGTGGTTATGGCCTGCTGTGGCGATACCCCAACTCTGGAAGTTCTTGCTGCAGTTTCCATTCTGCGTCAGCAGCTGCCCGACCTGAAAATCCGGGTGATCAATGTGGTTGACCTAATGAAGTTACAGCCAAAAACCGAACACCCGCATGGACTGAGCGAAACGGATTACGATTCACTCTTTACTAAAAACAAACCCATCATCTTTGGCTTTCATGGTTATCCCTGGTTAGTTCACCGGCTTACCTACCGCCGTACTAACCGCAACCTGCATGTCCTTGGTTACAAGGAAGAAGGCACCATCACAACAACCTTTGACATGTGTGTGCTTAATGACTTGGACCGTTTCCATCTGGTGCAGGACGTCATTGATCGCATTCCGGATTTAGGCTCCAAAGGCGACTACTTAAAGCAGCAAATGAAAATCAAGCTCATTGAGCATACACATTACATTGGTGAACATGGGCAGGATGCTCCGGAGATTCGGGATTGGAAATGGAAAAACTGAAACAAAGGTACTTGCCTCAAGTGTTGAGTTAGTGAACTCTTTTAAAAACACATTGTTAAAAATATAAGCTTCAAAAGAAAGGTGTTCTCATGCAAAATGATTCTGGCACGAATGTGCAAAAGCTGATTAATACAGCAAAAACACTGGTTGCTGGCGACAAGGGTCTGCTTGCGTTGGATGAAAGTATTTCAACATGCAACAAGCGATTTGCAAAATATGGAATTCCACAGACCGAGGAATTCCGACGGGCCTGGCGGGAATTAATTGTCACCACCTCCGGTCTCAGTGAGTCCATTAGTGGAGCCATCCTCTTCGACGAAACAATCCGCCAAACGAAAAAAGATGGAACTCCCTTCATTACAATCATTATTGATTCGGGTATCATTCCTGGAATCAAAGTGGACATCGGCGCAAAGGAGATGGCAGGTCATCCTGGAGAAAAAATAACCGAAGGCCTCGACGGCTTGCGCGCCCGTCTGGCTGAATACGCTCAAATGGGTGTCCGTTTCGCAAAATGGCGCGCAGTGATTGCCATGGATGATGGCATTCCCAGTTGGGGGTGCATCAATGCCAACGCACACGCACTGGCTCGCTATGCTGCACTATGTCAGGAGGCTGGACTGGTACCCGTTGTTGAACCCGAAGTGCTTATGAAAGGAGTGCATGCCATCGAGCAATGCGGTGAAGTAACGGCAAAAGTTCTCCGAACGGTTTTCGATCAACTCTACATCCAGCGAGTGATGCTTGAGGGTATGATTCTCAAAACCAATATGGTGCTTCCGGGATTGACCTGTCCAAAACAGGAAACAGTGAATGATGTGGCAGATGCCACGCTGCAATGCCTCTTGCAAACAGTTCCTGCAGCCGTTCCCGCAATCACGTTTTTGTCTGGAGGACAATCTGCCTCATTGGCATCCGATCGGTTAAATGCCATGAATATACGATTCAAGTCACGAGCGCCATGGGCATTATCATTTTCATTTGGCCGTGCTATCCAGCAACCGGCATTGGATATCTGGCAAGGCAGGGAGGCAAACGTATCGGCTGCCCAGCAAGCATTGTATCATCGTGCCAAATGCAACCGTGACGCACGGCGAGGCAAATATGACGGTGAAAAGGGGGTAGTATGATGAACATTCCTATTACCACCTTGTTTGTCGATATCGGAGGTATCCTTCTTACCAACGGCTGGGATCATCTTTCCCGCAAACAGGCTGCTGCAGATTTCAAGTTAGAGTGGAGCGAGATGGAAGAGCGGCATCAGCTTAACTTCGCGATCTATGAGGAGGGAAAGTTAACGCTGAAAGAATATCTGGACCGGATAGTCTTTTATCAAAAGCGACCGTTCACCCATGCTGAGTTTCGTCGGTTCATGTTCTTGCAATCGAAGCCTTTTCCCGAAATGATCGAACTGATTATATCTCTCAAGGCCAAATATGGACTCAAGGTGATCGTCGTAAGCAACGAAGGGCGTGAAATGAATGTCTATCGGATTCGAAAATTCAAGCTCTATGCATTTGTAGATGCTTTTATCTCTTCATGTTTTGTCCATCTCAGAAAGCCGGATGCAGAGATATTTCGGCTTGCGCTGGACATCAGTCAAGCACCGGCAAAACAAGTCATTTTCATCGACAATACCCTGATGTTTACCCAGATTGCTGAAGGTTTAGGAATCCAGAGCATTCTCCATATGGATTACCACTCCACAAACTTGAAACTGGCTTCGTTTGGCTTGCTGAAAGATTAAAGAAATATGGCATCACTGAAAATAGTTAATTGTCAACCTGATGATTAATTTTACTCTTCGCGCACCAAGAGCGAAGTTGATCAGTTGAAGACTGCTTGCATCGCAGTGACTCATTGCGAAAACCGCATCACACAGACTAATCAAAATATGTATTGCGGAAGTTACACATGGGGCATTAAAAAGGTGGCCGGATGAAGGTTGCCATCACACTCTCCCCACAGGACTATGGAGCAGTTCTGTTTGATCTTGATGGCGTACTGACAAAAACAGCTGAACTGCATGCCTCAGCATGGAAAAAGTTGTTTGACAATTTTCTCAAGCAGCACGCCACAAAAACAGGATCGCTTTTCATCCCTTTTGATATTCATACCGATTATCTGCGATACGTTGATGGTAAGCCGCGTTACGATGGCGCATCCGCTTTTCTCAGTTCACGCAGGATAGTTATCCCGTGGGGAACAGCGGAAGATGGGCCGGATGTGCAGAGTATCTGTGCTCTGGGCAATCTGAAAGACCATTATTTCATGTTGCAATTGAAGAATGATGGTGTCGAGGCTTATGAATCATCGATAGCCTTGGTGCAGAAACTTCGCTCACTCAAGATTAAGACGGCTGTCACATCCTCCAGTAATAATTGCAGAGAAGTGCTTGATGCTGCTGGTCTTTCTCAGCTTTTTGACGCCCATATTGATGGCCTCGACATCACTCGTCTCAAAATCAAGGGTAAGCCGGCACCTGATGGTTTTCTTGAAGCAGCAAGACTTGTCGGGGTGGAACCTGCGCGTACCGTGGTCATAGAGGATGCTCTTGCCGGCGTTGAGGCCGGACGTGACGGTTTATTCGGCTGTGTCATTGGTGTTGATCGTAGCGGGCACGCTCACGCTCTCCGGGATGCCGGTGCTGATGTAGTGGTGTCCGACCTTGCTCAAGTCAAGGTTACAGATGAAGCCTCATCATCCTGGTCTCTCGGGTTTGATGGTTTTGATCCTGCTCAGGAGGGTATCCGTGAAGCTTTGTGTTCTCTTGGAAATGGTTATGTCACCATTCGCGGTGCTTCCCTTGGTTCTGTGGCCGATGGCATTCACTATCCGGGTACATATTTCGCCGGAGCCTACAACCGTTTGCTCACTGATATTGCAGGTCGTGTGGTTGAGAATGAGGATATTGTGAATTTTCCCAACTGGCTTATGCTCCGGTTTCGTGTTGACGGAGAGGAGTGGTTCGACCCCGGAAGCACAAAACTTCTGTCGTACCACCAGGAACTCAATCTGAGAGAGGGAATGTTGTTACGAAGCATCAGCTTCGAGGATGCAGAGGGTCGACGCACAACGCTCAAAGAGCGCTCTCTTGTCTCTATGAGCAATATGCATCTGGGTGCCTTGGAACTGTCATTAACCGCCGAAAACTGGTCGGCTGGAGTCACTGTACAATCGGGTATCGATGGCGACATAATCAACGCGGGTGCAAAGCTTTACAGGAAGTTCAATAAAAAGCACCTTGAAACAGTGACCAGCTCCTGTATTGGTGAAGATAGTGTGTACATGCAGGTTCGTACCAACCAATCGGAAATTCATGTCGCAGTGGTGACAAGAACACAAGCATTCCTTAATGGAAAGATTCTTAATGTGGAGTGCCGTCATATTGAAGAGCCTGGATACATCGGCCGGGAACTTGATGTCGAGCTCAGACAAGGCGAAACACTTATTTTAGAAAAAATTACCTCACTCTATACCTCCCGGGACCTTGCCATTTCAGAGTGCGGAGTTGATGCACTCAAGTTGATCGCTCATACTGGTCGCTTCGAGTCCATCCTGGCGGACCATCTCTTCACATGGAGCTATCTGTGGCGTCGTTTTGACCTTCATATCAGGACAACCCACACCCTAACCTTAAACATCCCGATGCTGCTTCGATTGAACATGTTTCACCTGCTGCAAGCCGTATCACCCAACTCCATCGGGCTCGATATAGGTATACCAGCCCGCGGCTGGACAGGGGAAGCCTATCAGGGCCATATATTCTGGGACGAAATCTTCATCTTCCCTGTTTTCAATTATCGTATGCCCGAAATTACCCGTTCGCTTTTGATGTATCGCTATCGTCGCCTGAAAGAGGCTCGCGCTGCTGCCAGGGAGGCTGGATATAAAGGTGCGATGTTCCCGTGGCAAAGTGGCAGTGATGGTCAGGAAGAGACACAGAAGTTGAACCTCAATCCACTCTCACAACGCTGGATTCCCGACAACTCTTTTTTGCAGCGCCACGTTGGCAGTGCTATAGTTCATAATGTCTGGCACTACTACCAGGTTACAAATGATATCGAGTTTCTCTATTCATATGGTGCAGAGCTGATTCTCGATATCGCCGTTTTCTGGTCGAGCATAGCTACCTTCAATAACGAAAGAGAGCGCTACGAAATCCATGGCGTCATGGGTCCTGACGAGTTTCACGATGCCTATCCTGATTCAGTAACACCAGGCCTCAACAACAATGCGTATACCAATATCATGGCAGTATGGGTATTGTGCAGGGCTCTTGAAGTGCTTGATCTGCTCTCCGATGTCCGTCGTGCTGAACTCACGACTCGGCTTGGCTTAGGAGCAAAAGAGATCGAGCGCTGGGAGCATATCAGCCGGAGAATGTATGTGCCATTCCTGGATAATTGCATCATCAGTCAGTTTGAGGGCTACGAAAAACTGCGTGAGATTGACCTCGACGACTACCGAACCCGATACGGAAATATTCAGCGTCTCGACCTCATTCTTGAGCAGGAGAACGATTCTGCCAACCGCTACAAACTATCCAAACAGCCAGACGTGCTGATGTTATTCTACCTCTTTTCGGCTGAGGAGATCGGTGAATTATTTAAACGTCTGGGTTATCCTTTTGAATTCGAAACCATTCCGCGAAACATCGCGTACTATGTAGATCGTTCGAGTCAGGGGTCAACACTTTCCCGTGTTGTGTCTGCTTGGGTATTGGCACGTTCTGACAGGCCGCGTGCAATACATTTTTTCGATGAGGCACTGCAGAGCGACGTCGGTGATATTCAGCATGGAACAACAGCTGAGGGTGTACATCTTGGAGCTATGGCTGGTACCATTGATTTTGTTCAGCGAGTTTCAACAGGTATTGAAGCAAGAGGCAATGTTCTTCGACTGCATCCTGAATTACCCCAGGCAATAGATCGGCTTGAAATGCGAGTCCGCTACAGGGGGCATTCACTTACTCTTCGGCTGACGCATGACTCACTCACGGTACGAGGGGGTGATAGTTCAGCACCACCGATCTCTTTGTGTGTCGATGAAAAGATCTGCGCCTTCATCAGCAATACTACCCGTGTGTTTCAATTGAAAAACAGCACATCAACCATCAATATCGAAACCACCCTCTGAGGGTGAACTGTGGGTGCTAAAAGATTTTTCTACTTTATTGAAACCTGAAGATATTGTATGTACAGTAGCTATTCCTTTTCACTCTTAAACCAAAAGAGTGAAGGTTACCTTCCATGTGTGAGATACCCTCAACAGTAAGAAAACTCTCTAATTGAGCTCATCTGGAAAAAAGGTATACTTATGGTCGCAATATTGAATTTGATCATGTGGTAGGTTGACACTACACTCCTTGTTACAATGAGCTGAACAGCATTGGTTATGAAACATACCCGATATTATTGCTCTATATCAGCTTTTTTTCTCGTTGCGGTTACTCTCACAGGCTCTGGCGGGCCACTGTTTGCGGCGGAAGCTGGTGATGTTGTTACTGGAACGATTGGACATACTGCTCAACCTTCTGAATATCTCCCTCCAGTCTGGCTTGTTGCCCCCTTTCTATTGCTTCTCCTGATGATTGCTACCGGCCCTCTCTTCTATCACCGGTTCTGGGAGGAACACTATGCGAAAGTGGCATCTGCTCTTGGCTTGGTGGTGGCAGGGTACTACGGGCTTTTCATGAAGAACGGAACTTTGGTGCTGGAGCATACGCTTGAAGAGTACCTCTCCTTCATTGCGTTGATCAGTTCACTCTTTGTCGTCACTGGCGGAATTCTTATCAAGATCGAACGACGAGGGAAGCCCTGGATTAACGCTTCAGTGCTTTTGTTTGGAGCCGTGATTGCCAATGTAATCGGAACAACCGGTGCATCCATGCTGCTTATACGGCCATATATGCGTATCAATCAAGGTCGGTTAAAGGCATTTCATATTGTCTTCTTCATTTTCATCGTCAGCAACATTGGTGGCGGATTGACTCCTATCGGAGATCCTCCCTTGTTTCTTGGTTTTTTAAAGGGAGTGCCTTTTTTCTGGGTTTTCACGAAAGTGTTGCTGCCATGGGTAATTACGGTAAGTGGCCTTCTTCTGATTTTTATAGTTCTTGATTCAAAAGTCGGGAATGGAACGATAAAAGAGCCTGAAATAAAGGGAGGGGTCACTATTACCGGGGCTAAAAACCTTTTCTATCTTGCAGTTATCATAGGCGCGGTGTTTCTTGACCCTGCTGTTATTGAAGGGGTTCCGAGTCTGCAGAACATGCTTCATGTACCGTTCGGCATTCGTGAGCTGATCATGGGTGTTGTCGCTTTTGCTGCGTATAAAACCGCTGATGATGGGGCAATGAAGTGTAATGAATTTAACTTTGAACCAATAAGGGAGGTTGCCTTTCTCTTTATTGGTATTTTTGCAACCATGATACCTGCTCTTGCTCTTATTGAGGCTTATGCTGCAACTCACGCATCTGATCTTGCGGTATCAAGTTTCTATTGGATGACCGGCGCTCTTTCCGGGATGTTGGACAATGCGCCTACGTATATGAATTTCCTGGCTGCTGCATTAGGTAAATTCGGACTTGATATCGACTCTCCGGATAGTATCAGGCTTTTTGCCAGAGGAATAGTATCTCCTCAAGGTGGTGCGTCATCTGATGTGTATCTGATGGCAATTTCCCTGGCTTCAGTTTTTTTTGGGGCGATATCCTACATTGGCAATGCCCCGAATTTTATGGTTAAAAACATTGCAGCTCAGGCAGATGTTGCTGTGCCTGATTTTGTAGAGTATATCTTTAAATATTCGCTACCGATTTTGCTTCCGTTTTTTATTCTGGTATGGGCACTGTTTCTTTACAAGTAAAGAAACAGCAAAGTGTGATGATAACCACCTCCATGACAGTCTCAGTTTTTGGATATTATGTACGCTGAGATGCCTGTTTGCGGTTGCAGGAGAAAGGGCTAACTTTTTTTCTTGCGGGCTAAAGAGGTTTCCGGTGCCGTTGGGTACCGCTTGATCAGTTCCTTGAGCCTCGCTTTTCCGCTTACGTAGTCGCCTGTCTTTTCAAAGGAAATTGCCTGTTTGTAGAGTGCGGCAGGACGCTTGCTGCTCTTGGTATATTGAGCGATCACAACCTGATATTCAAGTATGGCTTTTTCATAGAATTTTTCGCCGAAGTAGGTTTCGGCAAGATCGAACTGTGCCTTATCGGCAAGAGGTGAATGAGGATAGCTCTTCAACAGTGTACTGAAACTCTCCCTTGCAGCGGGATAACTCTTTTTGCCAAGCTTCACCAGCCCATCATGAAGCAGTGCCGTATCGCTCAATACTGGCACTTTTGGCTTGTCAGTCTCTACGGAATCAAGGTGTTGGGGGGAAGTTACTGAAGATGGTTCTGCCTTTTTGCCATCTGAAAGGAAGCGTTCTACTCTTTGAAGCCTCGATTCCAGTTCGTCCAGCTTGTGTACCAGCAATGAATCATCCATAGCAAGAGTGCTGAACGCTTGGCTGTTCTTATGGGAAGCCTCTGCTATTCTGCCATGTATGCTCGAAATCTGATCGTTAACATTCTGGACATCTGAATATGAACCCGCAAACTGCGTTCTGATACTGTCAGATTCTGTTCTCAGTTTGTGCACGTCATATTCGACGGAAACGAGATCCTGTTTTGAAGCGCAGGCGGATAAAACAACTACCGGCAAGAAAAGAAAAGGTTTGATCTTTTTACTGTTAAACCTCAATGGTATCTGTATCATAAGCCGTTTTTGGGGTTATACCTTTTCTTTACTCACCGGTCTCGCAGTGGTAATCTTTATTTTACGATAAAGTGATCCCGACGGTTTTTTGCCCATGCTTCGTCATTCTGACCGAGATCAAACGGCTTCTCTGAACCAAAACTTACTGATTCGATACGGTTTGGTTTAACACCGAGCGTGACCAGAAATTTCTTTGCGCTTGCCGCTCTGCGTTCACCGAGAGCAAGATTGTACTCGGAGGTTCCTCGCGAATCGCAATGGCCTTCAATAAGAGCCTTCTTGGTGGGATTACTGCCCAGCCATGCAGAGTTCTGCTTCAGCTGCTCCTGTGCGTCGTTACTGAGATTAGCGCTGTCAAAATCAAAAAATACATCACCCAGCGGACCGTTTTGCCATTTGTCAAATCCATAACCTGTACGGAGCACTTCCTGCGAAGAAGATATTGGAGTAGAGGAGTATTGACTTCCATTGCCATCCGTAGATTTAACATCCGTAGACTTAACAACACTCTTTGATGAACATCCTGCGGTCATCATCAAGGCCAGTATGACCATACCGTTTACTGTAATTTTCATCGACTCATCTCCTGTTATGATTAATAAAAAATCAATATACACTCCAACCTGTTTCGTTTATGGGAGTTATATAAAACATATTAATCCTTTCAACAAAAGCAAACAGAAATGCATTTATTTAATTAAACTGTAACAAATGCAGCTTTTTTCCACTAAAAGGCGCATGAATACAAAAATCTCCTGCCGCACGGCAGTATAGACCAGGTAGCCCTGCAGGTTGATCTTGGGATCAATGATTATAATGCCGATCCATCCTTTCCATCGCTCCAGCTGATTTCAGCTACCAACTTTTTCAAGGACACGCATCGACGATGGATTCCAGGCTAACACCTGTGCCTCGAGTCTTTCGAACAAGGAACCCGAGAAGACGTGAGCGGCCATTGAGCGAGCAGCAGCGGTTGCTATGCCCTTGTCCCAGTGAGTTTCACAAAGCCAGTAACCGAACTTGCCGGTATGGCGAGTGATGCCTTCACCTGCAATAATTCCGATTCCTCCAACGGCGATCCCGTCAAGAGCAATGGCGAGATGAATACTTGGTGCAGCGTTGTTAGCAAAGGTTATCCAGAACTCGGCGTCGGCCTCAGTGTATGGATGTGGAAATACATCAGTGAGGTTTCGCCATATATGGCGGTTGTTTGCATTGTAAATCAAGGCTGCCTTGTCTTCCATTTTCCATGAGCGAAGAGTGCAGTGAGGGAGATTTGTCTGTATCAGCATGTAAGTTCTGATTCGAGATATCAGCGAGAGTATAGTGGCACCAAAGCCTTTACATTCTGCTATAAAGTATCCCGGGAATTCGTGTTAAGATTGCCGCAATGAGTCGCCAGCGTCTTGTTATATAGTGCCTGACAGAAAACCTTTGTTTTTTGAAAATCTTACAACCCCATCAAGATCAAAAGCTGTTTGTTTTTGGCCCGGCAGAGATGTTTTTGCGTTTATCAGGATTTCCCAAGAGCAAACGACTGAATTGTACGTCCAAAAGCTTCATCACGGACGTATTCATCCCTGCGAATTGGTGCAAATACCTTGTTTCGGAGCCTGATCAGGCTGCTTTTTTGTACGGCCCTCGATGTCGCTTTGCATCCTTTTGGAACAAGAGCGCTCCGAAACGATGAATGTTGCGAGCCAACACCGCAAGGGCGACGTAGCGCTTGAATCCTTTGATACCATGATCGAGACATATATCCAGC
>CAIXLG010000227.1 GCA_903920215.1 uncultured Chlorobiaceae bacterium | reverse complement strand
GTTGAGTGTGGTCTTGCTGGTATCGAGATACATTGTGACTATATCAAGAATTATCAAGTATCATTAAATATAAATAATTATTCTTGATAATCAAAATATTTTAGTGACTACAAATTACGCCGTCTTTTCCGATAATACACGCCATAATAATGCGTTAACGGAAATTTGATCTGGAACTTCCGTTGAAGGGAGTGATGTCATTGAAAGGCGGTAAAATTCACCTTCAATATTTACCTGAGTAGCCCCTGAGATACCGGGGCAGTTTAGGTTCCCTTTACCATACTTTTGTAGGTTAAGCTTTACAGAGAAGAATAAGAAGTATTTAGTGGATGGCTCCGGATCCAGCGTGAAAATGGTATTACCCCCTTCTCGTCAACCTCATGCAATACCTTTTCAATGAGTTCCTGAGTGTCAGAAACGATAAGAAGATTATCCGGTTCTTTTTCTAAAGCCAACTCGATTGAATGCAATGCTTTTCTGGCAGAATTGCTTTTTGCTTGTTGTTTGTCGAGTATAATTTTACACTGTGACGAATCACTGTGATACAGTGAAGTCAAAAAATTCCGTACAAGAAATGTCTCAGCGATGTTCTTTTGCAAAGTTTTTTCTTGTACTTCAAGGTCAATGAAATTGCCGCAATAAATAGAACCATTGCCCCCGATAAAATCCATAGAAATAACCGGAAAAAGCGTTTCTGTTTGCTGTTCTATTGCATCGAGGCTATAACCAATGTCAAAATGACGTTTAAATTGCTCATCTTTTTTGGCTTGTTTTCGAAAAGTCGCAGCAAAAGCGTTATTACTTCTTGATGCGGTTGCTCTACTCTCTTGTTTGTCAGCTATCAACTTATAATACAACCTGTCAAAACGCTGCTCAAGTAAAACATCAGCAGATTCTTCAGGGTTGTCATGAGCAATGACCAGCGTCTGTGGAGCTGCGTAGCGAATTACGCCGTTTTCGTATACGGAAAGGTATTCAAGGTGTTTCACGTCAACAGCCTCATGGTTCTTTGCGAGACCTTCAGCCTGTTTTATTGCGCTCTCAAGAAGTGAGGATTTGTCAACACCAAGTGCACGATTAATTCGAGCCACACGCTCCTCGGAGAAACGTACTTTCACAGCACCACTCTCAGGGTTCACCATAATTAATCCGATGCCAAAGAACTCCTCTCGGTCAGGATTCGGCGCGTATTTTACGGTTGTGAAATAGGTTTTCATGGGGTTAACCGTTAGTCATTGCGTAGACCACATCGCCAAGTTCGCGGCGGAATGATTCGTTTTCGACGAAGAGTTTGTAGAACTGGGTATCGTCTTTCAGGATGAGTTGCATAACCTTGCCGAGCGCTTCGTCGTGCACCATGCGTGCGGTGTGCGGGGTATTTTCCCTGGCGTTGCGGTAGGCTGTATTCTCAGCCACTTTCGGCGCAATGTCGTCTATAATTCGTTTTGTCTGGCGTTCTGGATCCTGCAGTTGCCCTCCCCAGCGATCGTTGAAGCTCTTGAGGATATTACTCAAACGATCGAGCTCCGGTTCTGGTTTGTGACCGCCACCTTCCATCGGAATCGGCTCTATTTCGGCGTCGTTATCCTGAAGCAAAATTTTCTGCATCGCTTTCTTTTCGACCCGATAGCTGTCCATGTCGATAGCGTCGAGGATACCTTTCGAGAGATCCTCTTCCACCGGAGCAGGAAGTTTTGGGATAAGCAGATTCAGGAAGATCGAGAGTTTTTCCCATTCGGCTTTGTTATTGGGCAAAATTGAAGAGAGAAAACTATATGCGCGACAAAAGGCCTTGGCATTGCCCTTGAATTTCACCTGCCCATCCTCGTCGAGCGAGCTAATATAGCGTGCCACACAGTTGTCGAGAATCGGGTCAAGCTGGTCACGATCTGCACCATCAAGAAAGAGCGAAACAAGCTTGTGCACCTCTTCAGGTGTATAGAGTTGCGCATTGTCGAGCGCCGACTTGAGGTCGTTCAATTTGTTCGGATCGGTCTCTTCAGCAAGCAGCGTGGTGCGGTAATAGTCCTGAAAAGCGTATTCAATGGTTTCTCTGTTGTTCTGGAAGTCGAGAACAAAGCAGTCATACTTCAGCGGATGTGAGCGATTGAGTCGCGAGAGGGCTTGCACAGCCTTGATGCCTGAAAGCAGTTTATCGATATACATGGTATGCATCAGCGGCTCGTCGTAGCCGGTCTGGAACTTGTCGGCACAAATCAAAAAGCGGTAGGGGTCATTTTTGATTTTGTCTGCGATGTCGCCGCTTGGAAAACCGTTAAGTGATGCCTCACTGACCTGAGTACCGTCGTAATCGTGCACTCCTGAAAATGCCACTATCGCCTTGTATGGGCTTTTACGTTCCGTGAGATAGTTCTGGAAGGCGTGGAAATATTGAATTGCCCGTTCGATGCTGCCCGTAATTACCATGGCACGCGCCTGACCCCCTATTTTGTTTGGGGCCAACACCTGCTCGTGAAAGTGATCTACCATGATTTCAGCCTTGAGCCGGATGGCGTGGTCGTGGCTTTCGACGTACCGGTGCAGTTTCTTTTTTGCTTTTTTTGTGTCGAATTCCGGATCGTCTTCGATCTTCTTTATCAGTTTGTAGTAGCTCTCTACAGGGGTGTAGCTCTTGAGCACATCGAGAATGAACCCCTCATCGACCGCCTGCTTCATAGTGTAGCTGTGGAAGGGGCGGTGCTTCACCTTGCCTTCGGCGTCAGGTGGCAGCGCTTCTCCGAACATTTCAAGAGTCTTGTTCTTTGGTGTTGCCGTAAAGGCGAAGTAGCTGGCATTGGTCAGCATTTTGCGGGCAGCCATGCGTTTTTCGAGTGCTTCGTTCACCGTATCTTCAGGATCAGGCGCATCATTGTCGCAGGTATTCTTGCTGGCAAGTGCCTGACTCATTGCTGCTGATGTCTTTCCTCCCTGGCTTGAGTGCGCTTCGTCGATTACAATAGCAAACGTTCTGCCTGCCTCCATGGCGATTTCGTCGAGAATAAAAGGGAACTTCTGCACCGTTGAAACAATGATTTTCTTTCCCTCCTGAATAAAACGGCGCAGGTCACCGGATTGCCGGGCATGACCTACCGTGGCGCCAACCTGCATGAACTGACGAATGGTTTTCTGGAGCTGATCGTCGAGGATTCGTCGGTCGGTGACGACAATCACGGAGTCGAACACATCCCTCTGCTCCCGCTTCAGACCAATAAGCTGGTGTGCAAGCCAGGCAATGGAGTTTGATTTGCCGCTCCCGGCGGAGTGCTGGATGAGGTAACGCTTCCCTGCACCATTCTGCTGCACATCCGTCAGTACCTGATGCACCACGCCGAGCTGATGATAACGGGGCCAGACCTGACGGCGTCTCTTCTTGCCGGTACGCCCATCTTTCTCCTCAATAATTTGCGCGTAGTTCTCAATGATGTTGGTCAACCCTGCGGGGGTAAGCAACTCTTTCCAGAGATAGTCGCTCTTGATGCCATTCGGGTTTGGTGGATTACCGGCACCATCATGATAGCCCTTGTTGAAGGGGAGAAACCAGGAGCCCTTGCCGCACAACTCCGTGCACATCTGCACCTCGCTGTCGTCTAAGGCAAAGTGTACCACGCAACGGCCAAACTCAAAGAGCCGCTCGCGCCGGTCGCGGTCGCGCCTGTACTGCTCAACCGCATCGGCCACGGTCTGTTTGGTGAGGCTGTTTTTCAGCTCGAATGTGGCAATGGGAAGACCGTTGATGAACATGCAGAGATCGAGCGCACGGCGGGTCTCATCAGGGCTGTAGGCAAGCTGGCGTGTGATGGAGAATCGGTTGAGCCCATGCAGTCCGGAAGCCTTGGCGTTGCCCTCCGAAGGTGTTCCGTAAAAGAGGTCGAAGTGAAGGGCCCCGTGCTCAATGCCCTTACGCAGCACATCAATCACACCACGCTTGCCGATTTCGTTCGAGAGGCGGGCAAGAAACTTGAGGCGATTGATATCCCCCGGTCCATTCGCCTCTGCTATAGTAAGCTTCCCGAATGGTTCCGGCTGCGAGGCCCGAAGGAATGAAAAGAGCTGCGAGAGATCGAGCGCATAAGAACGGTCGTACTCTTTTGGAGTGCCGGCAATATATCCGGTTCCACCATAACTCTCATAACTCTCTGAAGGTTGTTCGAGATGGCCAGTGGCTGAAACAAGGCCGTCCACACCGGTCATGTGGCGCATGATGAGGGTTTCAAGCCCTTTTTCAGTGGTATCGGTTGTCATACAAGCACCTCCTCCTCAAAGGGTTCGTCCTCAAGAGCTTCAACACTATCATTATCTGACAGATCAGACATGGTTTCGTCAGGCAGTTTTGCCGTAGCTTCACGCACATCAAGCTTGCCGGTAACCACATCAGCAACAAGGCGTGTACGATACTCGCGGAGAAGTTCGATTTCACGTTCGAAGCGGGAGATTGCACTATTGAGGCCGTTTGTTTCTCTATCAATATATGCTACAATAGAATACTGCTCGTTAATTGGAGGGATTGTTATTCGAATAGGCCCAAACCTATGCGTATACAATCGATTAAAACCAGACCCAATACCCTTTGATGCGATAGCAAATTGCCCAACAAGATCTTTTGCTTTAAGCCTTGCCAGAACAAACTTAACCTCGTGTCCTCCAAGAATATCAAAGACAGCATAATCAGGACTGACAAGTCCGAAAACTGCTCCTGAGCCAAACATACCGCTCCATGCCTGCATTCGATTCATGACAATCTGGCCCGGCTTATACTGTTTGTAACCAACAAGGGTATTCGCACTATGCATCTTGTCGGTCATTTCACTATGCGGAATCAAACCTCGATTCCTTGTCAACGATAACAATGTATCAGCACCATCTGAAGATCGCCTATCGGTTTCTCGTAAAAGAGTTTTGATCGGGCGTACATCCCAATGCTCAGGAATATCACCGAGCCAGGGAATGCCGGAATGCTTAAGGGATACGGAAGGGTCGAGGCCATGGGTGACTGCGCGGTGGATGATAACCTGCTTCTGTTCGTTGAGCAGCGTGATCACTTTGCGCTTTGCGCGGATGGCTTTTTCCAGTTGCCCGTTCGACCAGTTCAGAAAACGTTCAATCGCCGCCTGCTCGTCAGGTGGTGGAAGAGAGATCGGAATCGTACCAAATCTATCAGTGTAAAGTCTATTGAATCCTGAACCAATCCCTTTTGATTCAAGGGCAAACTGACCAACAATATCCTGTGTTTTAAGGCGCTCAAGAATAAACTTTTCGAATTGACCTCCAAGAATATCGAAAACTGCATAGTCGGGACTGACAAGGCCGCAAACTGCTCCAGAACCAAACATACCACTCCAGGCTTGCATTCGATTCATAACAATTTGTCCGGATTTATAGCATTTGTAACCAATAAGCGTTTTTGCGCTATGCTGTTTGTCGGTCATCTCTCTATGAGGAATCAACCCACGATTTCGTGTCAAAGACAAGAGTATCCCTGTTCCATCTATGGATCGGCTATCAGATTCCCGAAGTACAGTCTTGATTCGCACCACGACCCAATGCTCCGGGACCTTCCCGAGCCACGGCAGACCGGAGTCCCTGTATTCCGGATATTGTTTGAGGTCAGCAATCATGGCTGACCTCCCAGCTGCGAAATGTCGCTCATCGCACACCTCCCTTCAGCAGTCCATCAAGCAGCCCTTCGGCTTCCTGCTCAATGGCGAAAATGTCGGCTGTGATCTCTTCGAGTGTACGCAGAGGCTGTGGTTTGTAGAAGTGGCGGGTGAAGCTGACTTCGTAACCGATTTTAGTGGCGCTGTTCTTGATCCAGGCATCAGGAGTGTAGGGGAGCACTTCGCGACGAATGAATGCTTCAATACCTCCCTCTTCGAGGAGTGGCACCTGTTCGGTGTCGCGCAGTTCAGGGTCAGGCTCGTACTCGGCGATGACTGGCTTTCCTGTGGGGGTCGTTGCATCGTAAAGGCCGTAAAGCGGTTCGGCTTTGATTTTGCATGGCGTGTGCATTCTGGCAATGACTGGTGGAGCGGTTTCCACTCGCCAGCTTACTGCTTTAAGAATTTTGTTCAGGTCGGCAGCTGGTAATTTGATGTTTGCCTGCATGAGTGCTGCGTAAATGTTCTGGCGGAAGATATTGTGGTCTTCAAAAAGCTTTTCACCAAGTATTGTTCGCAGGGTATAAGCGTTTTCAACAAGCCTGCCGTCACGTTCCCATGTCTTTGGGTCGAGCAGCTTTTTTTTCTTTTTTTCGGGCAAACCTTTTTTGCTGCCACTCTCTTCATCATCACTCGCTTCGTCATCATTGCCCCAATCGGCAAGGCGCTTTTCGATCTCTGGTGCAATCCTGCTGAAGCGGGTGAAGAGGTCGTCGCCAAACTCTTCGTAGAGCGAGGAACGGATATCTTCATCACCGGAGGCAAAACGCATGCTTTCTATGGCTTTAACGGTGAGCTGGCTGTGGAGCCGAAGCGGGCGCTCAACAGTTACTTTCCAGTAGCCGAACTCTTCATTGAGGAAAATTCGGGATTCAGGGATTTCTTCAAAGTCAAGAAAGGTGTTGAGAATTCGGTCAATATCTTCCTCGGAGAGTTCGCAATTCTTTTTGCCAAGGTTTTTGCGAAGGGGCTTGAACCACTCTGTGGCGTTGATAAGTTGAAGATGGCCCTGGCGGTGTGCTGGCTTGCGGTTGGTGAGCACCCAGATATAGGTGGCGATACCGGTGTTGTAAAAGAGGTTGAGCGGGAGGGCAACGATGGCTTCGACCCAGTCGTTTTCGATGAGCCAGCGGCGGATGTTGCTTTCGCCCTGTCCGGCGTCGCCAGTAAAGAGCGAACTGCCGTTATGGACTTCAGCGATACGGCTGCCGAGCGATGATGTCTGGTTCATTTTGGAGGCCAGATTGGCCAAAAAGAGCAACTGGCCGTCGCTGGAGCGTGTGACAAGTGAGAGCTCTTCGCCCTGGTGCATCACCCTGAAACGGGGGTCGCGCATATCCTCTTTACCGCCCATGGTTTCGAGGTCTTTTTTCCAGCTTTTTCCATAGGGTGGATTGGCAAGCATGAAGTCGAAATCGCGGGATGGAAATGCATCGTGTGAGAGCGTGGACCATTCTGCGCCACCAATAATATGATCGGCGTTTTCTCCTTCGCCTTTGAGCAGCATGTCGGCCTTACAGATTGCGTAAGTTTCGGGATTGATTTCCTGCCCGTAGAGAAGGCATTGTATATCCTGTTTATGCTTTGCTGCTATGGATAAAACAGTCTCTTCGGCAACAGTAAGCATGCCCCCTGTACCGCAGGCACAATCATAAAGCAGGTAGGTGCCTGACTTGAGTTTATCCTCAATCGGAAGGAAGACAAGGTTGGTCATCAGGCGCACGGCATCTCGTGGTGTCCAGTGCTCACCAGCCTCTTCATTATTATCTTCGTTGAATTTGCGGACGAGTTCTTCGAAGACTGTGCCCATTGCGTGGTTATCGATTCCTGAGGGAGTGAGGTCGATTTCAGGGTCGAGGAACTTGTTGATCAGTGTGCCGAGAGCATCAGCTTTGGAGAGTGTGGAGAGCTGGTTGCGGAACTTGAAGTTTTCGAGAATGTCCTGGACGTTTAGTGAGTAGCCGTTAAGATAGTCTTCGAAATCGGCAAGCAAATGCTGCTGACTCCCGCGCGATTTGAGGTCGCGCAGTGTAAACTGTGAGGTGTTGTAGAATGCCTGCCTTGAGGCTTCGCAGAGTGCGGAACGCTGTTCGGTGATTTGTGCATCGTCGAGCAGTTTTTTGGTGATAAGCACAGCTTTTTTGGTCGGTTCGAGCACTGCGTCCATGCGACGGATGACACACATGGGAAGAATGACGTCGGGGTATTTGCCCCGCTTGAAGAGGTCACGGAGAACATCGTCGGCGATACCCCAGATAAATGATACAATTTTGTTATGAGTGACTTCGTTCATTAGATATTGTTTAGCGGAAGCAGCGAAGTAAAAGGCATTCAAGTTATAGGGGAAATGAGCGTAAATGCAAATATATGCAAGAGATTTGAATCTCTATGGGATATATTCCCCGAAGCTTTGCTTCGAGACAGAATCGATATAAATGAATTCATACCCCGAAGCTTTGCTGCGGGGTAGTTGATTACTGCTGTACAAGAGCTTGGTGAATATTTTCTTTAGTCGTGCCCCTCCTTTTTCCCGCCTTCCTTGCCTCCATCGCGATGGCATTTCATGCAGTTTTGATAGTTGAATATTTCTTCTTTTTCATGTTTCCGGATAATGCGGGCAGGTGAATGCTCATGGCAGTTGTAGCAGGTATATTTTTTATAATTACCCTCAGTATGGCAGGTAACGCAGCTGGCTCTGTGATCACCGTCAAGCCTGAAATACCTGTTATGATCAAATGTTGCTGGTTTCCAGGCTGTCGTTTTATGGCAAACGCCACAGTTTGCCTGCGAAGTATGGTGTAGAGTATCCTTTGGCTGGTCAGCTTTGTGGCACGTAATGCATTGCTTAGCTGATAATGCCGTCAGCTTGTTGTGATTGAATGTTGCCGGTTTCCATTTTTTTGTTCCATGGCATTCCACACAACTCGCAGTTATGTTTCAGGTGCAGTTTATCTTTCGGCTGGTCAGCTTTGTGGCACGTAATGCATTGCTTAGCTGATAATGCCGTCAGCTTGTTGTGGTTGAATGTTGCCGGTTTCCATTTTTTTGTTCCATGGCATTCCACACAACTCGCAGTTATGTTCAGATGCAGTTTATCTTTCGGCTGGTCAGCTTTGTGGCAGGATATGCACTGCTGCGCAGATGATGCCGTAAGCTTGCTGTGATTGAAGGTTGCAGGCTTCCATTGGGTTGTCCCGTGGCATTCTGAGCAATTGCCGGCTGCATAACGATGAAGAACATCCTGAGGCTTTTTATTCCTGTGGCATGTTATGCACTCTTTCTGTTTTACAATCGAAAGCGAGCTGTGCTTAAAGGGCTTGAGTGCTTTTGCCGCATCAATACCCCGGTGATCGGTATGGCAGTCTATGCAGGAGTTTGTGTCGACCCCTCTGTGAAACAGTACCTTGGTGGTATCTGTTGGCAGCAAACGGCCTGCCACATTCCTGACGCTGATATCACTCTGTTTATGACAGCTGATACACTGAACTGTGGTAACACCCGCAAAAGGTTTGTGACAACTCAGACACTCTTTTTTAAACGACTGATGGCCTTTCATCAGCGGGCCGGGGTTAAGAAGGAGCTCAGGAAACGCAACTGCAAGAGCAGCCAGAATTATGGTTGCTGCTATAAAAATAAACAGTAGTACTTTCAATGGATTACCTCCAGTTCAAAAAGAATGTGATGTTCTGCATATGGATGGTTCTCCATTTCTCCAAAGTTTTGACGGTCAAATTATTCCTGTATTAAAGGTTGTAACGCGATATTGCCGCAACAATAAGCAGCAGATAGTATACAGTTAGCGGTACGGCACGTTGTATAAGAACAGATTTCCACATGGTTCAGTTTCATAACGCATTCATATCAACAGGGTATAAGATAACTGAGGCTAACTATAGCGGCCCTAAGACCACCTTAAAAATCGATTAAGATCAATAGTTGTAATTCCAGTGAAATGAACTTTGATGCGAGGGGGTTACAAGGCAAAAAAAAGGCTTCGTTGAAGGGAACAACGAAGCCGATGAGTAATTGTATTGAAGTGTTCTCAAGAGATGATTGAGTGCTACTATGATCGTTCCTTATTGCTTATATCCATTATCTTTTAACCATGCCTGTGCTTTGGTATCTCCATGAGCTGCAGCTCTTTTATAGTCTGACAAGGCCCCCTGGTTATCGCCAAGAGCAGATTTTGCCTGTGCCCTATGATAGTAAGCTGCTGCATCTTTAGGGGTTGGATCAACCTCTATTGATGATTTAAAGTCAACCTTGGCTCCTTCAATATCGCCTGCGGAACGCTTTGCAAACCCTCGGTTAAGAAAAGCTTCGGCAAATTTTGGATTAAGTTCCAGGGCCTTTGTGAAGTCCGTAATGGCTCCATTGTACTCCTTTGCTTTTAACTTAGCCTCACCACTTGAGTAAAGGCTTTTGGCACTGGTTTCTGCAAATGCTGCATTATTTGCAAGCATCAAAGCAAGTATCGCAATAAAAAGAAAGCGAAAAGAGTTTTTCATTAGTCACCTTGTTTTTATGATTGTTGAAGAAAAAGTAAAACGGCACTTGAATCGCAAGAGCTAAATCAGGATTCATAATTGCTACTATACACAAAAGCACCTTAAAGGGTAATTAAGATGGCCTTAAATATTGCTTAAAATTATTCAGCAGAGCAGCCTCAGCTGAACAGAGCTCTTCGCTTGTTGACGCAAGTTTTTTGAGTGTCTTCTCTCTGCAACGTCTGATTTCAACGCTTCTTGTTGATTATTCATGATCAAGCTGACAAAAAAGTCAGCATAAATTTTGTTCCAATGTTCGGTTTGCTTTCAACGGTTAAAGTTATCTGCTGAAGATCGGCAAGTTTTTTTACAATAGAGAGTCCGACGCCAACGCCTCCGGTTTGAGAGTTTCTCGACTCATCGACGCGATAAAACCTGTCAAAAATCTTCGGTATATTTTTCCCCGGTATTCCGATACCCTGATCAGTAATTGAACAGATAATATCTTGACCATTATGCTCAATGGCTATTGTTATTGCTGAGCTGGCCGGAGAATATTTGATGGCATTTGATAGAATATTCTCAAACATCATTTCAAGCATCGCATGATCCGCAGCAACTTGTTCATTGTCTGAACACCCAATTGCAATGGAAATTTCTTTTTCTTCAGCAACTGGCAGCATTCTTGATGCAACATCGCCAATAAGTTGAGGAAGTAGTATCTCCTCAATATTTGGACTGATTTTGTCTCCCTCATAGAGAGCAAGCACGAGAAGTTTATCAATTATTCGGCTCATCCGGTTTAATTCCTGAAGGCAGTGCCGGACTCTTGCCTCATAATGCTCTATCTCTCTTGGTTTGCGTATCAGAACTTCCAGTGTTCCTTTCACTGACGCCAGCGGGGTGCTTAGTTCGTGTGATGCATCAGCCGTAAACTGCTGTTCTCGCTGAAAAGCGTCCTGCAAACGGTCAAGCAAATCATTGATTGTTGCTGATAAACGATGTAATTCGTCCTGATGGCGGGGTAGAGGTATACGCTTGTTAAGATTAGTCTTGGTGATTTTTTCAGCAGTCTTGATAACATCATCAATCGGCTTTATGCTTTCTCCTGCAATAAAGCGGGTCAGCACAAAAAGTATTACAACAATAAGAGGAAATGATAAAAGAAATATGATCTGCAGTTCCCGTACAAATGCTAACGCATTCATAAGAGAATGAGCGACAATAAGATACCCTTTCGTAATGCCATCAGAACCTGCAAGGGGTACCTGAACGTGGCGTAACATCGATCCATCAACCCGGCCGTTAAAGTATATGGTATCTGAGTTGCCTGCTTTAAACAGTAATGTCCTTGTAGAAAGATTTTCTGATTTATTAAGAACTTTTCCTTGATGGTCGACGAGCTGAATAAATTCAAGATTTATATCAAAATTCCGTTGTTTTATTTTTTTTTTATAATCCTCGCTGTCATCATCAAATTTATTTGCGTGCGCAAGATCTTGAAAAGATTGGTCTTTCAGTTTTAAATTTGCAATTGTTTCGGTCGCTTCATACATCAACGCATCATCGTTATGACTTGAAACAGCTCTATCAACGAGGAATAAAATTCCGCTGAAAATGACTGCGATCAACAATGATGTTGCAGTGGTATAGTATATCGCAATACGATTACGCAAACTCATTCGGGGCATTTTATTCAGGATAAATAACTGGCCCGTTGGGTTGTTATTCATAGCAGGTCTCGTTCACGTACGATGTAGCCAACTCCATAGATGGTTTGTATAATTTATCTTCCACTGGCCTTCTCTAGTTTTCTGCGTAAAAATGTTATGAAAACATCGACCACTGAAGTGTCAGATTCCAACGAAATATCCCAGACTTTCTGAAGAATACGATTTCTGGTACACACGCTGTCCATATTGTGGACCAGGTATTCGAGCAATGCAAATTCCTTGGGCGTAAAGGTGATTTCTTTCGAATCGAAAAATACCTGATGACTTAGAGGATTAATGGTAAGTTTTCCAGCCCTGAGAGTATTGTTGCCAGGGACGTTTTCTTTGAGTTGCGCGTTAATGCGAACCAGGAGTTCTTCAAATTCAAAAGGTTTTTTTATATAGTCATTTGCGCCGGCTTCGAAGCCGAGAACAAGATCGTCCAGATTTTTTTTTGCCGTAAGGAATATTATCGGCACTACACTTCCTGTTTTTCGAATCTGATTGCATACCACAATGCCACTCATAACAGGAATCATCCAGTCCAGGATGATCAAGTTATAGTTATTGCTCAAAGCAAGGTCAAGTCCACTTTTGCCATCACTGGCTACATCAACGGAATAGCCAGCCTCTTCGAGCCCTTCTTTGAGAAAGCTTGTTATTCCCGGTTCGTCATCAATGACCAGCAGCTTCATATTTTTCATAAAAGGAGAGTGTTTAATGTCTGATATGCTTTTAATCGTCATATCAGCTGTGAATATATTGCAGTATGCTGCTTGAAATGTTAAATCAGTCTAAAGAAAGTCCTAATTAATTACTAAAAAGCTCGTTGATAATAATAAATTAATAAAATTATTAGCGGACTAAAAAGTTTAAATCGTTATCCATTGGTACGATGAATATTGTGACAATGGATAACGATTTTTTTTAAAATCTTTCCAGCTTACTGGCAGCTTCATGTCTCTTATAAGAGGAAGAGCGTTTAATATCTGATATGTTTTTAATTTTTATTGTCAGCTGTAAATATATTCAATATGACTTTCGAAATATTAAATCTGCCTGAAGAAAGTCTTAATTAAGCACTAAAAATTTTTTTATAACAATAAGTTATTATAATTGTTGTCGTTGTTAACTGCTTTTATTATTATCGCTTATCTGAATAAGTGTGGTGATGGTCAGTAATGTATTTCTTTTTTTTAAATATTTATGGTTTGGTAATTACTTGCGTATTGAATGCATGAAATATATAGATCCGTTGTTGTGGGTGATGATGTCAGACGGAATTTTTTGATGTAAATCTTTGATCCTGTAATGCATTTTTATGGGGGTATTTTAAAACAATTCTTAAATGGGATGTCATTATAAGTGAAACTGTGAGGTGCTCTTCTTTAGGATTTTTTAAACAATTATTAGGCACCTTTTATGAGTGTTTTAGTTACTTCTTAATGGTATATTTTTAATATTGTAACAATCGTTAAGTGCTATGCTTCAATATAATGCAATAAGCCGGTATAACTTCTTTATAAAGCATATGACCAGCTTAATAACACTTGATTTTTTTTTCAATTATCCATAATTGTTTTAAACCGCTAAAGATCGTTTGCTGCCAAGCGGTTAATAAATCAACAAATAAAGAATTCTCGAAGCAGAGTTATGGGGTATTGAGTACGTTTTATCAATTCTTTGCTCGAAGCCAGACTTTGAGGGATTAACCCTCAAAGATTACAATCCCTAGTCCTATAAGCTAGATAAAGTCTGCCGGTTAACAAACAATAACAACAAACACGGAGAGCAAGTTATTATGAGGAAAATCACATTCGCGTCGCTTATTTCGCATTGTATGGTGCCTATTCTGTTCTGGAGTACAGAAAGTCAGGCTTTACCGTCATGGGCACGAAAGTATGAAGTATCCTGCCTCATGTGTCACTCTGGTATGCCGCAAAGGAATGCCATAGGTGAAGTCTTCAAGAACAACGGCTATCGTATGCCGGCTGGTGCCGAAGCTGCATTTACCCGTCAGCAGCAGATCAAGATGGGTAATGAGGAATGGAAAAAAACGGTTAAAGCCCCGATAAACAGTTCATTTCCCCAATTCGACCCCTTGAGCGTCGTTCTCACGGGTAATCTTATCACCTATACTGCACCTACATAAACCTCTACAGGTGCTCAAGCAACAGCAGTGACGTTTAATTATAATGTTCCTGGAGCTGTAGCGCTGTTTTTTGGTGGTTCCATCGGCGATCAGTTGACGGTTTTTGTTGAAGTCAATGGATTCGGCGGAAACTCAACTTTTGATACCGACGATGATTTAGCTGGAAAAAGTGTTTCAGTTGATAGTCCGGCAATCAATGCCAATGTACGAGTTGTCTGGGAGTTCAATCCAGGCTTCAACTTTGCCTCGGTAACAACTTCAGCAATGCATCATGGAACGGTGTATCAGTTGGCGGTGTCGTTAACGTCTCCGGTGTGCTTCCTGCACCAGGAACCTATGCTGAGTTGAACTATACAAGAGGCAAGGGGAAGTTGTTTGGAGCAGGCTTGCTGACCGGTGCCAATGGTGAGTTCGGGAACCCCTATACCGGTCTTGACAACCAGATTACCTTAGGTGGCGGGTTTTCATACTCTGATCACAATAGAGCTGTAAAAAATACAGCAACCGGTATAACTCCAATAAAAGGTTTTACAGGTGGATATGCAGGCGAGACCCTTGTCTATGGTGGCGATATACAGGGCGTCTACAACGATTTTCTTGCCGGTGTAGCAGTAAATCATGATCGTGATCTTCAACTTAACAACTTCAAAGCTGAGATCGGACACTATTTCTATTCGTGGCTTTATGTAAAGGGGGCTTACTCCGACCTTGCAAATTCTGGAGCAAAAGCGTTGGTTGACGTTCAGTAAGCGCCGATTAAAACCGGCAAAGAGTAGAGAATGAAAATTTCTTACATGAAAGGCATAGCCACCCATCATGGCCCCGAGTCATGCCTCGATGACCTGCAAAGGCATGGGGAAGCGTTGACAGGGGAAAGC
>CAIXLG010000226.1 GCA_903920215.1 uncultured Chlorobiaceae bacterium | reverse complement strand
TCGATCTTCGGCACCCTCTTGATGGGAGTCTATGCCAAGCGCCCTTTCGCCGTTGCTCCGTACATGGGCGAAAATGCGTTTATTGCCTATACGGTTGTTCACACCCTCGGCTATTCATGGCAGACAGCCATGGCGGCCATATTTATCAGCGGCATTGTGTTCACCTTTATCACTCTTGGCGGGCTTCGCCAATGGCTGGCCAAAGCAATTCCCGGAACCCTTAAGCACAGCTTTTCAGTGGGAATCGGGCTTTTTCTCGCTTTTCTCGGCCTCAACGACATGGGACTTGTCACTCTCGGTGTTCCAGGGGCGCCAGTCCAACTTGCCAATATTGCAAAACTCCCGGTTCTCCTGAGCCTCGGTGGACTTCTCATAACCGCCGTACTTCTCATCCAGAGGGTTACAGGTGCTATTCTGGCAGGGATGGCCGTAACAACGGCCGCCTTTCTTCTGACCGGCCTCGTTCCACTTCCTGCAAGGGTGTTCAGTATGCCGCCGTCTCTTGAGCCGATCTTTATGAAAATCAATGTTCAGGGAGCATTGACATGGGGCTTTGCCGGCGTCATAACCAGTGTGCTGGTGATGGATTTTGTTGATACCATGGGGACTCTTTTTGGTTTGTCGTCACGGGCTAATCTGCTTGATGATGAGGATAACCTGCCGGAAATAGAAAAACCGATGCTGGTCGATGCGCTTTCAACCATTGCCGCATCACTGTTCGGAACCACGACAGCAGGCGTCTATATTGAATCGGCAGCCGGTATTGAACAAGGCGGAAAAACAGGATTTACAGCGCTTGTCGTTGCCGCCCTGTTTGCTCTCGCCCTGTTTTTTGCCCCGATTCTTACCATTGTTCCTCCCTATGCCTACGGCCCTGCTCTGGTTGTTGTCGGCATGTTCATGTTGCAGTCGGTAACAAAATTCAATTTCGATGACTACAGTGAGCTTCTCCCGGCTTTTCTTACTATTGTTCTCATGATCTTCACCTTCAATATAGGGGTCGGTATTACTGCAGGATTTATTGCCTATGTTGTTCTGAAACTCTTTACCGGAAGAGTCAGAGAGGTGCGCTCCGGGATGTGGATACTTGCTGTTCTTTCATTTACCTTTTATCTTTTCTATCCCTATCATTAAAACGGAAAAAGGATGCTGACCGCGAAACTGCGTATAGCCCAGATCGATTGCACTCTTGCCAATTTCGATGAAAATCTTGCACAGCACTGCGCCCTTATCGAAGAGGCTATAAAGGAGGGCGCTGATGCCATAGCTTTCCCCGAACTCTCCCTGACGGGATATAATGTTCAGGATGCAGCACAGGATATTGCCATGCATATCGAAGATTCCAGGCTTGATCCACTCCGGGAGCTGAGTCGGAACATCTGCATTATCTGCGGGGGCATTGAATTGAGCGACGATTATGGGGTCTATAACGCAGCATTCATGTTTGAAGAAGGGATTGGACGCAGTATCCATCGTAAAATCTACCTGCCGACCTATGGGATGTTTGAAGAACTGCGATATTTTTCAGCCGGCCAGCAGATCAAGGCGGTAAATTCAAAAAAGCTTGGTCGTATCGGTGTGGCAATCTGTGAGGATTTCTGGCATGTATCAGTACCGTACCTGCTGGCACACCAAGGAGCGAAACTGCTCTTCGTGCTCATGTCGAGCCCTCTGCGCATGTCACCCGGCAACGGAAATCCGGCAATTGTAACCCAGTGGCAGACGATTGCCACCACCTATGCATTTTTGTTCAGCAGTTATGTCGCCTGTGTAAACCGTGTTGGCAATGAAGACAGTTTCACCTATTGGGGCAACTCATCACTTACCGGGCCTGATGGCACACTTTTCTCTGCTGCTCCCCTTTTCCAACCGCATACTCTGGATACCGTCATTGATTTTGCGGAAGTCAAACGTGCCCGTCTGCACTCTTCACATTTTCTTGACGAAGATCTCCGCCTCATCGGGGCAGAACTGAAAGACATCATCAAACAACCCAGACAATCATAACCAATAAGCCGGCTATTGCTCCATCGAAAAACCGGGAGGGGTCAGGCTCATTCTGTAGGCTTCGGGCAAAAGCTTCATTGCCGCTAACGCCTCACTCTCACTCTCAAACAGCCCGAAAACAGCAGACCCACTGCCGGAAAGAGAGGCGAAAAGAGATCCGGCATCAAGGAGGGTCAACTTGACCTGGCGCACAGCAGGAAAGTGATCGAAAACAGCGGGCTCAAAGTCATTCTCAAAAACCGGTAAAACATCTTTTTGTCCGGAAAGACAAAGCGCTGATGCACTTGCTTTCAGATCAGGAAGCTGCCGATCAAAATGCGGGTAAAAATTTTTGTACGCCCATACCGTGGAAATGTGTTCTTCTGGAAAAACCGTTACCACATAATACGGGAGGGTAAAACCCAGATCATCAAGATCATCGCCTATACCTTTGGCATAAGCCAGACCCTTGATTTCAAGAAAATAGGGAACATCTGCGCCAAGGGCCACAGCAAGTCCATGCAGATCGGATGAAGAGGCATTGATTTGCCAGAGATCGTTGAGAACCCTCAGCACTGTTGCTGCATCACTGCTTCCACCTCCAAGCCCTGCACCAAAAGGAACCTTTTTATGGAGCCTCATAGTCACCCCACGGCTGATGCCGGCAAACTGCTGCAGAGCTTTAGCCGCCCTGATACAGAGATTGTTGTCGTCAATCGGCAGGGTTACATTGGAACAACTCATCGAAATAACCCCGGCGTCGGCAAATTCGATTACATCATACCAGTTGATTGGAGCAAAAATAGTCTCAAGAGTATGGTACCCATCACCCCGTTTACCGGTGATAAGAAGTCCGAGATTGATCTTTGCAAAAGATTTAACTGACAAAGAAGGCATAGAATGCAATTAATTTTATAGAGATAATTTTGGCTTGCTCACAAACGAATAAGGAACAAAAAGAGTAAACGCCTATAGCTGGCAACGGTCATCAACGGAAAGCATGAACTTGAAATCAAGAATGGAAGATACGACTTTACGTCTGATTTTCAGGGAGGGACTCACTAACTCTTACGGCACCATCTTCTCAGAATAAAAAAAAGAGGCATGTCTTCTCACCTGGGGGGAAAATTTTCCCAGGATTAAAAACATGCCTCTTCCACACAACACAACCAAAAATCTGAAGCAAAATCCGTTAGAACGCGACCTGTGGGTAAACAACTCCTGGGCAGTGCGATTAACAATGATTATTTTAGCACATTAAAGCTTAAACGAAAGTTAATTAAAACTTAAAAAAGGCTTAAAAATCCGGAAATTAACGCAGCGACATACCCATCCCTACAGGAAAAACTGTTTTGCTCTCAATCAGAAGACAATGCTCTATTAGTTAAAAACTCAATGGACAATAGTGACGGAACTCTTGAAAGCATATCGTATTTTGATAGAGGCTTCTTTTTTTAAAAGCAGTTTGGCTAAAATAAGCATAACCGCAGATAATTCACATACTCCGCAAGCCCATGTTTTCTGACAAATCGATCTTCTTAATTCGCAAAAACAGCGCACTGCTCTCTGCGGCACTTTCTATAGGACTTTTTTACCCTCAGGTTCTAGATGCTGCCGAAGAACACTCCTATGCACAAGAGATACAGCAGGATGTCGCTGATGACAAGGTTTATTTGTTAGAAAGTATTCGGCAAAAAGTTACCATTCCTTCTGAAAAAACAATTCTGGAAGCTCTGCTTTGTGAAGACGGCCCACAGGCAGTTATGCTGTTCCAGAAACAGTTGAGGGAATATCCTGATCCGGCGGTGGATAAACTCAGCACGTCACGAATAGCAGCCTACAATCTTGCTCTTAACGGTGCGTCAGCTATACAGAAGAGTTCCATTCCGTTATCTGCAACAAAACCTCAACAGATTGTTATCAGGGCGGACACATCACTACAGTCCGTCAAACCCCAGTTGCATGCTCATCTGCCTTCGGGTCAACAACAACCCTCCGTTGTAACTGATGACTCTACGAAACATTCAACCAGGCCTGGCTCAAGTGTACCGCATCCTGCTGTGCTTAAAGAGGATACAACGAAGCACTTCTCAAAACCACAACCGAGTTCTCCCGCTACTCTAACGGCGACATCGAAAGAGCAGAATGTTATTGACGGCCCAACAACATCAACATTGCAGTTCGGAAGTTTTGAAAGCCGCCAGAATGCGGAAGTTCTTGCAAAAAAAACTTCTCCGTATGCTTCTGTAGAAATCGTCCGAAAAGGCCAGATGTATAAAGTGCGACTGAAAACGCACTTTGCGTCAAAAGAGGAGGCTGCTGGTGCAGCAAAAAAACTGCCGGTCAAGGCAATTGTAGTTCCATCCATATAACTGCTGTAAGCTTTGAATGTAAGGCAGAAAACCCTGATGAAACGAGAGACTAATATTATTGGACAATCCGTCCTGATATCCCAGCTCAAACAACTGGCTCTCCAGGTTGCAGAAACCGATATTACTGTTCTGATCATTGGAGAAACAGGCTCCGGCAAGGAAGTGCTGGCTCGCTATATTCATGCCAACAGCCTGCGTGCAGATAAAAGCTTCATTCCTGTCAATTGTGGTGCCATTCCTGCCGGCATTCTGGAATCAGAACTTTTCGGCCATGAAAAAGGGGCATTTACCGGAGCTGTTCAAAGCAGAAAAGGGTACTTTGAATCTGCCGACAGAGGGACGATTTTTCTGGATGAGATCGGTGAAATGCCTCTTGAAACCCAGGTAAAATTTCTCAGGGTTATTGAAACCGGAGAGTTCCAAAGGGTCGGATCATCGGAAACCATATACTCCGATGCGCGCATTATTGCCGCTACAAACAAAAATATGTACCAGGCTGTCGCTGAAAAAAATTTCAGGGAAGACCTTTTTTACCGCCTTCGGAGTGTTGAGCTGCAGATTCCTCCACTCAGGGAAAGAGGCCAGGACATTCTCCTGCTTGCTGAAAAGTTTGTGCATGAATTTGAGCGCAAGCATACAATCGTCTTTGAAGGTTTCAGCCCTGAAGCTGGCGAAATGCTGATGCGCTATGCGTGGCCGGGAAATGTAAGAGAACTGAGAAATCTGATAGAATCGCTTCTGGTCCTGGAAAAAGGAAAATACATCACCCCGGAGATTCTTGAAAAACATCTGGTACAGCGAAACCGCTATAAAAGCCTTGTCCATGATCCTTCGAAATCAGAAAAGAACGAACTTCAGGTCATATACAGCAGTATCATTCAGCTTCGCCAGGAAGTAAGTGATATCCGACAGCTTCTGCAGCATCTCATTCAAACAAGGCCTCACGTCCCGCTTCTTCTGCCTGATACGTCAGTAATCTCTGGGCCAGTAGTCAATACAGGCCTGGGTTCTGTATCAGAAGAAAAGAACCTTTCAAATGAGGCCGAGGTTTTACTCTCCCTAGATGACATAGAGAAAAAATCCATTGCTGATGCACTTAAAATATGCAATGGAAACAAACGAAAAACCGCCAAAGCACTTGGTATTACTGAACGAACTCTTTACAGGAAGATTAAGAGTTACGGACTTTAAAAAAGTGCTGAGGGATGAGTGCCGAGTGCTGAGCGAAGAGGGATCAGTTGGCAGTTGGCAGTTGGCAGTTGGCAGTTGGCAGTACTAAGAATGAAGATACAATAGATCCCTCATTGCATTCGGGATGACAACTTTTTTTTGAGGAATGCGATAAGAAAAAGTACGCCTGAGACGGCGGCGGCGGCTTTTGGCAGAAGATCGGGATTGCTTGTATAAAAGGTCAGGGTGCTCTCAAGGGGCACTTCTGCGGTCAATGTTCGCTCCTGCCACCATGGAATTTCAGCGATGATCCTGCCATATTTGTTGATGACAACCGTAAGTCCTGTATTGGCACACCTAGCCATTGCCCTTCGGTTCTCAATACACCGCAACGTGCCGATAGCCAAATGCTGGTATGGGCCATAAGAGGTTGCATACCACCCATCGTTTGTGACAAGGGTCAGAACCTGTGCTCCTTTACGGACAAACTCAGTTACAAGACCGGGAAAGATAGATTCATAACAGATAATATTAGCGATGTTCACCTTTCCATACCTTTGAGAATGAAGCTGCATGATGGTTGTATCACTGCCTTTCCCCCACCCGTTGAGCCCAACAAGGGAAAAGGTTAAATTACCGAGCCAGGGGAAATAATCAACATAGGGAACCCGCTCAGCAAATGGAACCAGGCGCATTTTCCGATAGATCTGGGGAGTGCCATTGCCGGGTTCAAGCAGCATAGAGGCATTATATGTGTCAAAAAAACGGTTCCTCGGCTGATCATTATTCCCTGAATGTTCAGGCTCAGGTTGAGCGGCTGCGGGATAGTAGATAATATCTGAAAACCCGGTCAGGAGAGCCGCATTCCACCCCCGGAGTGATGAGCGAAGGGTTTGCAGATCATCGGCATAGGCATGATCGAGAATATAAAACGGAATGGCTGTTTCAGGCCAGATCACAAGATCAGGCCGATTATCACGAACGGCCCTGCTGGTCATACTGTAATACCTCTCCATTATATCAGCACTGTTATTGCGCTGCCATTTTTCATGTGGGTCGATATCCGGCTGAACAAGAGTCACCCGCAGCTTGCAATTTTCTGCAGCCGACAAGCCATCCTGAGGCATTACAGATGAAGCGTAGAGCAAGGGCGCCAGAATCATAAGGGCCATGATCGCCACTGAACGAAAAGCATCTTTGCGGCTGCCGGTCAGGGCCAGAACAATCAGCACGTTAAACCATACCAGCCAGAAACTTACACCCCAGACACCGGTAAGGTCGGCATACTGAATCATGAGGTTCAAATTAGCCTGGGAGTTCCCAAGAGTAAGCCAGCCAAGCGAAAGATCCTGCTGCATATAAGCCCATTCCCAGGCAACCCACAAAAATGGAAGCGAAAAAAGTGCAAAATGGAAGCCTGCCATTTTTTTAATCACATAAAAAAACAATAAAGGCATGGTCAGAAAAAATGCCTGAGCAAGAATGGTAAGAGCCCCGCCCGGCAAGGTGGCAAGACTGACCCACCAGAGGCTGATCAGGCAAAAAAGCAGCATGGATATATAGACCCGACGAAACAGCTCTCCCACATTCTCCACGTTACGAAGGGAAAGAAGCAATGGCACAAGTGCAAGCCAGGCAAGCAGTTCAAGGCGGATAAACGGATAGGACGGAAACGATACTCCCAGAAGGACTCCGGTCAAAACGGAACCCGCATAACGGGAATGACCAAGCTGATTTATTATCCGTGATAAAGAGGTCATCTGACGAGAAAAAAGATAAAGATCGAGAAAAAGAAATAAAAAAAAGTCATCTGGAAATCTGAAGCTGCCGGAAGTATAAGATATTTATGGAATACAGATAATCGTCTTCAAACATATTTTACTTTATTTATTGATTTTTATTCTTTAAATTTATTCTAATCTGTTATTTAACAGGAATAAGCTCCAAGTACTTTCCTGAAAATTTCCAATTTCAACGCCATCAGAAAAAGGAGAACTCACTATGGCTCTTTTCGGCACTAAAGACGCAACCACCGCACACTCGGATTATGAAATCATTCTCGAGGGTGGTTCCAGCTCATGGGGCAAAGTAAAATGCCGGGCGAAGGTTAATGTACCACCTGCGCTTCCCTTGCTTCCAGCTGACTGTAACATCAAAATCAATGTGAAGCCGCTCGATCCGGCAAAAGGCTTCGTAAGGTTTTCAGCTGTTATTGAGTCAATTGTTGACAGTACAAAAAACAAACTGGTTGTTGAAGCGGACATTGCCAATGAAACCAAAGAAAGAAGAATTTGTGTTGGTGAAGGCACTGTTACCGTCGGCGATTTCTCACACAGTTTCTCCTTTGAAGGCTCCGTTGTAAACCTCTTCTACTACCGCTCAGACGCAGTCCGCAGAAATGTTCCGAATCCGATTTACATGCAGGGACGCCAGTTCCATGATATCATCATGAAAGTGCCTCTTGACAATCCTGATGTTATCGACACATGGGAAGGCACACTGAAGGCTCTCCAGACAACCGGCGCATTCAACGACTGGATTCGCGAGTTCTGGTTTATCGGTCCAGCATTTACAGCACTGAACGAAGGCGGCCAGAGAATTTCAAAAATCGAAGTGAACAGCATCGGCACCCAGAGCGGCGAGAAAGGCCCTGTCGGTGTAACAAGATGGCGTTTCTCACATGGTGGATCCGGTATTGTTGATTCCATCGCACGCTGGGCTGAACTTTTCCCTGCTGACAAACTCACCAGACCTGCTTCAGTAGAAGCTGGCTTCCGTTCCGATTCACAGGGTATTGAAGTTAAGGTTGACGGCGATTTCCCTGGCGTTTCAGTTGATGCTGGCGGTGGTCTGCGCAGAATCCTGAACCATCCTCTCATTCCGCTGGTACACCACGGTATGGTTGGCAAGTTCAACGACTTTACTGTTGATACCCAGCTCAAGATTGTTCTTCCTAAAGGATACAAAGTCCGTTATGCAGCACCTCAGTACCGTTCACAGAACCTTGAGGAATATCGCTGGAGCGGTGGAGCATATGCCCGCTGGGTTGAACATGTATGCAAAGGCGGCACAGGACAGTTCGAAGTTCTGTACGCTCAGTAAGCACTCTCTCTCTTTTTATACAAAAAAACCGGCTTTCCGCCGGTTTTTTTGTTTCTATCCGCTACCCCAACAAGTGAAGAATATCTTCGATCTCCTCTTTTATCTCCTGCAAAAGCACAATCCGCCTTTCATCAACTACTGAATGCCGATTCTTCTCCTTACCTATCTGTTTCTGCAGTTTTAAAATTTCCGTGGTTTTATGATCACCTTCGGTGTCTTTCAGTACTCCTTTGACAATTTCACTGGCCTTTCCAAGCTTGTAACCTTTTTCATGCACCAGCTCCTTGATGTTGAGCACCATGGCAATATCGCGGTTGGTATACCGTCTGTTCCCTTTTGTATCACGGGCTGGAGCAAGTTCATTAAAAAATGTTTCCCAGTACCTCAAGAGGTAGGCGGGAATACCAACGATTTTACTGACCTCGCCGATGGAGTAATAGTTTTTTATTGAATCAAATGCCATAAAAGAGAGATAAGGGTGAGATTTTGTTTTCTCTATTTCTATTATACATTATAGCGGCACTTGAAAAAAATATGACTGATGAAAAATTTACTCAGCCTGAAACCCTACCTGCTCAGGTATAAAAAAAATCTCATCGCAGGGTTTGTTTACATTATTCTGACAAACCTGTTCGCTGTAATCGGCCCGACTTATATTGGACGAGCTATCGATACGATGAACAAACATTTCGAACTCCGGGATGTTCTTCTGGATGCAGGACTTTATTTTCTTTATGCGCTGCTGAGTGGCTTTTTTCTCTTTCTTGTACGCCAGAACATTATCGTCGCTTCGCGGCATATTGAGTTCGACCTGAAAAACGACTATTACAACCATCTCCAAAAACTGCCCCGCAAGTTTTACAATACCACGAGTACCGGTGAACTCATCTCAAGAGGCACCAACGACCTTAACGCCATCAGAGAGTTTCTCGGGCCCGGCATCATGTACTCGCTCAACACCTTCTTCAGGCTTTTTTTTGCCCTGATCGCAATGGTTGCCCTTTCACCTAAACTGACCTTTTTTGCACTCCTGCCTGCCCCGCTCTTAAGTTATTCTGTGTATAAAATCGGCAGTTCCATGCAAAAGCGCTCAAAAAGCATTCAGGAAAGCTATGCTGCCATAACCAATCTGGTACAGGAAAACCTTTCCGGAATCAGGGTTGTCAAAAGCTTTACCCGCGAGCCTTTTGAAATCAAACGATTTGAAACACTCAACAAGGAGTACTTCCGTAAAAACCTTTCTCTCGGAAAACTTCAGGCACTTTTTTTTGCATTTCTTACCTCTCTCACAGCAGTCTCCCTGCTTCCTGTGGTATGGGTCGGCGGGCTTAGCGTCATAGAGGGAAAAATGACTGTCGGTGGTATTGCCCAATTTATCGTCTATGTGTCGATGCTGAGCTGGCCGATTATATCGATTGGATGGGTCACCAGTATTATACAGAGAGCAGCTTCCGCTCAGATCAGACTGAATGAAATTTTCAATATCAAACCAGACACTACAGTGCAGGATGATGGGATTGCCTCTACGGAAAGCTTTCATGGAGCAGTATCATTTCGCAATGTTCAATTTCACTACCCTGGTCATGAGAATAATCTGATACTCAAGAACATAACCTTGGACATTGCAGCCGGGTCAAAAGTTGCGATAGTCGGAGCAACAGGTTCGGGAAAAACCACCCTTGTCAATCTGATTCCGCGACTCTATGAACCTGTTGAAGGCTCTGTCGTTATTGATAACCGGAGCATTACAAGCCTGTCGCTGAAAACACTGAGAGAACTTATCGGGTTTGTGCCTCAGGTTAACTTTCTTTTTTCTGACACCATTGAAAACAACATCAACTGGGGCAGTCGGGACAATGATGCTGATGAAGTAATTGAGGCAAGCAGAATTGCAATGCTTTACGATGATGTTGAGGAGTTCCCTGATGGGTTTCAGACCATGCTTGGAGAAAAGGGCATCAACCTGTCAGGAGGGCAGAAACAGAGGGCTTGCATAGCGAGAGCAATTGCATGGAAACCCCGAATCCTTGTACTCGACGATGCCTTGTCAGCAGTTGATACCGACACAGAAGCCCGTCTCTTTGACGCCCTCTTGCAGAAACTGCCCGACACGACCATCATCCTGATCAGCCACAGAATTTCAACCGTTAAAAACTGTGACCGCATCATTGTGCTCAAGGATGGCACCATTGCTGAAAGTGGCACACACGAAGAGCTGTTGCAACAACAGCATATTTATGCAGAACTCTACAACCAGCAGTTACTCGAAGAGGAAATTCTATCCATTTCCTGAACACCCGGCATCACTCACTGATCACCTTAACCTTCGCGGCATTGGCAGTCGCTTTTTCTTTAACTGCCTGAATGTCGCAGCCCAATTGATCGAAAGCGAGCGTCACAGCCATTCGCCGATATGGACGGGTCGTTGGTTTTCCAAAAATGCGAATATCAGTATGCGGTTCCCTGATGGCCTCTTCCACTCCGATGTAGTGAGGATTTGTTCCCGCACTTTCGGCAAG
>CAIXLG010000225.1 GCA_903920215.1 uncultured Chlorobiaceae bacterium | reverse complement strand
TATGGCCGCCATGGCTGTCTGCCATGAATAGCCGAGGGTGTGAACAACCGTATAGGCAATAAACGCATTTTCGCCCATGTACGGAGCAACGGCGAAAGGGCGCTTGGCATAGACTCCCATCAAGAGGGTGCCGAAGATCGACGTGAGAATGGTCGCCGTCATTGAGGCATCTTTGGGAATGCCAGCCGCAGCAAGAATGGCCGGATTGACTATGATGATGTACGAAAGGGTAAAAAAAGTAGTTATGCCGGCAAGTGTCTCCTGCCTATAACTGGTGCCATGCTTTTCAAAGTTAAAGTAGGATTGCATGAGCTTCATGAGTAGTAGTAACAGGCTTCATAACCTTAAGATACATATAAAGCGAGAAAACGGCGAAGCGCAATATGGAAAAGGGTTGAGGAGGCTGGCGGAAGCGAGCAAGGCTTAGTTTCAAAAGCGGCAAAGAGACTTGGCGCCGATCTATGAACGACATTGAAGATCAGGGCGTAGTAAAGGGAAAATGCACTGAAGCTGGCCAAACCAAATGCCCGGATAAAAAAAATTACCTTCAAATAATAGGCCAGGGCTGATTACGACAAGTCTGTTTGCTTGAAAACAGCTTCCAGAGTCGGGGCAGTGAGCACAGCTTCGCCCCAAACTTCCAGTTCATCTTCTTTGGCACTCTCTAACAGCTCTGATGCCCACTGAGGCAATACGCCAAAGCGTCGTTCAAGCAGCCTTCTCAGTAATCTGGATTCGCCCTCAACACGCCCTTTGGCAATTCCCTTGGCAATGCCTATTCGTTCTACGCTGGTGATGTATTGCACTTTTTCTTTCTCCTCAATTGTTTCAAGTTCTTGCCAGATCTGGTTGTTCAACCATTCCGGCAGCTGCATTAACCAATCCACAACACAGAATAAGTCAATGACGCGTTGTTTATCCCAGTGGCGTTCATAAAGTATTCGTACCAAACGGAGTTTCGCTTCGTAGCGTTCCTGATGCTGCTTTCGGGTTTGCTGAGTCAGGATATGTCCCGCGGTAATCCATCCGAAAGCGTTATCCGATGCCAGCAGTTCATCGATTTTGTCTTCGTAATCGGTCAGTTTGGCAACAGGAAACTCCAGGGTAAGCTTGCAGCCCAGCACTGTAAAACCAAAAGAGGTCGGTTTCCACTGCTTATGTTCATCGGCCAGCACAGCCAAACTTGCCACAGGTCTTTTGTATCGATCGTAAACCCTGTAGTTATAAACAAGCATCCGTTCGGCAAATTCAGCTTGCTTTGTGCCTTGCACTTCAACGTGGATGTATATCCAGTTTTCATCACCATTCAGCACATTCACCCTGACCAGTCGGTCAACAAAACGCGTTCCCAACTCGGCATCCTGGACTACGGACCTCAGCTCCTGATCCAGAAACACATGACCCTTTGACCAATCAATTTCAGCATGGGCACACGGGAAATAGAACGCCATAAACTCTTGAAAATAGTGCTCAATGGCCCTTTTCCACGGGCTGTCATAGTGATCGTTCGAAGCATCCATGTGTTTTGTGTTTCGTTCAGGCAAACTCATCAGGTCGCACCCGGCTTATGCCTTCGAAAGCCATGAATGAGGATCATAACAAACTCTGCGTTATAAAATATAGAAGTGATGATCGTTAAAACAAAAAACTTTTAAATCCGCTTGCTGGAATACGAAACACAGTTTGCCAAAGAGTGGCTGATAAACGTATTTCAATTGCGGCCGTTTTTGCTTTGCCAAGTGGCAGGTGAGATTTTGCGGCGAATGCATCATGACTCTGTTTTTTTGTAATTATCCGTACCTTTATTATTAATTTGTTTGAGGGCAGAATGTCAATAGGGATTGATTTTTTTGTTTTGCTCTGATTATCCTTAACCTTGAGAGCATTAGAATGGAGGTAATTGATTTCAAGAAGGAGATGAAACCGCTTTATCAGCCATCAGCAAAAGAGGTTGTTGTGGTTGATGTCCCGGCTATGAATTTTCTTATGGTCGATGGTGAGGGTGATCCGAATGCTTCACAGCCTTTCTCCGATGCAATCGAGGCATTGTTTTCTGTCGCCTATACGGTGAAGTTCATGGTCAAAAAGGGGAATTTGGCAATTGACTATGGGGTTATGCCATTGGAAGGCCTTTGGTGGGCTGATGATATGACGAAATTCTCTCAGGAAGACAAGTCCAACTGGAAATGGACCGTGATGATCATGCAACCCTCGTTTGTAACTCACGAAATTATTGAAGATGCTATCGTTGAAGTGAAAAAGAAAAAAAATCCGTCATCTCTTTCCAGCGTGCGTTTTGAATCCTTTTCGGAGGGCAGGTGCGCACAAATTATGCATATAGGTCCATTCTCTGAAGAGGGCCCCACAATCCTGAAGGTGCATCAGTTTATTGATACCATCAGCCAACACCGTGGAAAGCATCATGAAATTTATATGAGTGATATTCGTAGATCTCACCCTTCAAAATGGAAAACCATAGTCCGTCAGCCAATGCATTGACGGAAATAAGAGTCTTTTTGTTCTACATATTTTTTGTTATAAGCAACTCTATCACTTTTTCCTGGAGCAAAAAATGGCATATATCATTACCGTTGAACACCTCACAGCTATTGCTGGCAAAGCAACCCCTTTGTTTCCGAGTCTTGTTGAATGGATGAACAAAACCTGCCCGCTTTACGATATCGATACATCGCAGGAGTACGCTCATTTTCTCGCACAGGCCTGTCATGAAACCGATCATTTCAAGACGTTGTGTGAGTACGCTTCCGGCAAAGCATACGAGGGCAGAACTGATTTAGGAAACACCCAGCCTAGTGATGGAGTCAAGTTCAAAGGACGGGGAATTTTTCAGACAACAGGGCGTACTAACTACCTGCAGCTGGGTATCAAAAAAGGGCGCAGGGATCTCTTTATCAATACCCCGACGCTTCTGGAGCAGCCAGAAAATGCTGTCTGGAGTGCTTGCGAGTATTGGAAAACACGTGGTCTCAACGATGCAGCTAACCATGCCGACGGCGATATTCTGAAGAAAAAATACAAAGGGAACATTATCAACGTCTCACCAGTTGAGTTTATCAGCATCACCATCAATGGAGGCTATAATGGCATGGAAGAGCGCAAGAAGTTCTACGCGAAAGCAAAGAGTGTTTTGATATAGGGCTTTTGGTGCCGTCATGATTTTTTTATTGTAAGAAATCGATCATTCGTTTATATTGGATAAAATTAATCCTACATCTATCTTTTTTTTAAACCAATTCTTATAAGGGAGCAATTACAATGAGTGTTCTAGTTGGCCGGAAGGCACCGGATTTTGATGTGGCAGCAGTGGTTAACGGATCGCAGTTTGTTGATTCAGTAAAGCTGTCTGATTTTAAGGGCAAGTATGTTGTTCTGTTTTTTTATCCTCTTGATTTTACCTTTGTCTGCCCGACCGAACTGCATGCATTTCAGGATAAGCTTGCGGAGTTCAGTAAAAGGAATGTCGAATTGCTGGGCTGTTCGGTCGATTCCAAATTTTCTCATTTTGCATGGCTCACCACTCCGAGAAACCGTGGTGGCATAGAGGGCGTTACCTATACGCTTCTTTCTGATATTAATAAAACGGTATCGGCTGATTATGATGTGCTTCTTGAGGGTGCGGGGATTGCGTTGAGAGGTTTGTTCCTTATAGATAAAGAGGGAGTTGTACGCCATCAGGTGGTCAATGATCTTCCGCTGGGCCGCAATGTGGATGAGGTTCTCCGTCTGGTTGATGCTCTTCAGTTTACCGAGCAGTACGGTGAAGTCTGCCCTGCAAACTGGAATAAGGGCGATAAGACTATGAAGCCGACGGATGAAGGTCTGAAAGAGTTTTTCAAGGAAAACTAAGCTCTTTTTTTTGTTGTCTGATCACAAATCCCCCGTTTTTTCATTGAAAGCGGGGGATTTGTTTTTTGAGGTATCAGTAGGCTTTCGCAAAGACAGCTTTTCTCAGAGCGGGTTTTCCTGAATAGATACAGGTACCCGGTTCATCAATTCCATATCGGGCAATATATTCAGCCTCTTCAGGCAATACCCTGATGGTTGCTTTTGTTTCTTCCTTGATTTTTGCCTCTGTTTCTGCTGTTCCGTCCCAGTGGGCGATAACAAATCCTTTTTCAACAGCTATCTTGAACTCCTCATAACTCTTGACTTCAAAGGTGTTCTCATTGCGGAACTGCAGTGCCTTTTCGAACATGCTCTGCTGAATGGCGTTCAGGATTTCCTGAACAGTGACTGGAAGTGTCTCATCAAGCGTCAGTTCGGTTTTTTCGAGTGTATCTCTTCGGGCTGCAATACAGATGTTCTTCTCGATATCTCTTGGTCCCAGTTCGATGCGGATCGGGATGCCCTGCAGCTCATATTCTGCAAATTTCCAACCGGGTGAGTTCTGTTCGCTGCTGTCAACAAAAGCAGGTATTCCGCTTTTTTTCAAAGAGTCGGCAATTTCTTCTGCACGTGCGATTACAGCAGCTTTATCGCCCCTGAGAATAGGGATAATGACTACCTGACGTGAAGCAAGTTTTGGAGGAAGAACCAGACCGCGGTCGTCCGAATGTGCCATGATCAAGGCACCGATCAGTCTTGTAGAAACGCCCCAGCTTGTAGCCCAGACATAGTCGAGTTTTCCCTCTTTGGTCTGAAATTGACAGTCAAATGCCTTGGCGAAGTTCTGTCCGAGATTATGGGATGTTCCTGCCTGGAGGGCTTTGGTATCCTGCATCATCGCTTCAATGCAGTATGTTTCCACTGCACCTGCAAATTTCTCACTGTCTGTTTTTCTGCCCATAATAACCGGCATTGCCATATACTCTTCAGCAAATGTCTTATAGACGTTGATCATGCGAAGCACTTCTTCCTGCGACTCTTCAGGAGTTTCATGGGCAGTATGACCTTCCTGCCATAAAAACTCGGTTGTTCTTAAAAAGAGGCGGGTGCGCATCTCCCAGCGTACGACATTAGCCCACTGGTTGATCAGAATCGGCAGGTCCCGGTAAGACTGTATCCACTTTTTAAAGGAAGACCAGATGATGGTTTCAGAGGTAGGGCGTATATAGAGTTTTTCAGCGAGTTCCTCGCCTCCGCCGTGTGTGACAACAGCACACTCAGGGGCAAACCCTTCAATATGTTCCGCTTCCTTTGCAATAAAGCTTTCGGGAATGAAGAGTGGGAAGTAGGCATTGACATGCCCGGTTTCCTTGAACATCCGGTCAAGAGCGGCCTGCATTTTTTCCCATATCGCATAACCGTTAGGGCGTATAACCATGCAACCACGTACATCAGCATAATCAGCAAGTTTTGCGGAGCGTACAAGGTCAATATACCACTGGGAATAGTCCTCTTTTCTTGAAGTGATTTTATCTGCCACGATTTTGGTGTAAATAACTGTTATTAAATAAGATCAGGTAGGCAAAATATACAACCTACTTTTCGAACTTTTTCATTTTTTCCATTAAGGTTTTCAGGTGTTCTTTTTCCTTGTTTCCAAGTGGTTTCTGATTGTTGGTCACTTTCTGATATCCATCCGGAATATTGAAAACTGATGCGGAAAGTGCTTTTGGCCAGATTTGCATGATTTCCATGTCGTACTTGCCGGTTTCGTTATATTGAACAATTTTTACAGGGAATCCTTCAATGCCCGCATTGCTGAGCGTTTTTGAAAGTGAAGTGTTTGAGAGCCGGGGGTTTTGTGTCTGAAGGATCCTGAATGTTGAAAAATTGCCAAGATCCCGGGTGACCCAGAGCTCAAGTTTTTCGGTGCTGCTGGTCAGGCTGATGTGTTCACAGTTGTAGCCTTTAATAGTTTGTTTTGCCAGTTTTTCAAGTTTGTAGTTGCTGTCGAAATTGAGCAGCATTGCCTGTTCGGCGGCAGTTGTGAGATTGAGAATGGTGTAACTTTTAGCCTGGTGGTTGATGACGTAAGCCATGTCTGGCTGCGAGGCTTTTGTGATGACAGTTGTTTTTAAAGGTTCAGGGATTTTATCCATCTGCATGGCCATATCCATGCGTTGTACATCGTTTCCAAAGAAGTAGGTAATTTCAGCAGAGCCGTTCGGCATTTTCATTATCATCGCCATAATGCCGGTAAATTTCGAAGCTGCTGATGCAGGGCTTCCGATAATTGCAGAGAGAAGAAAGAAGAGAATAAAGAGAACTTTTTTCATCGTGAGGATGCCCTTGAAATATTAAATTGGATGTCTGTTTTGCTGCAAATGGGGTTTATCATGGTCAATTTTTAATGTACTATTTGTATAGTTACATGACGGAATTTTTTTAAAAATCATACCGGATGGTACAGCTCTCCTTTTGCACTCTCCCTTATCCATAGAGAGTGCATAGGTGAACGTTTGGTCTAACCAATGTGGAATGCAGGAACTGAAACAGTGGCAGGTTGTTGAACTGCTCAAGACTACTACCGGTTATTTTGAGGAAAAAGCTGTTGACGAGCCACGAATCAGCTCGGAACTTCTCCTTGGACATGTTCTCGGCCAGAGCAGGTTGCAGCTTTATCTGCATCACAACAGGCCGGTTTATCAGGATGAGCTTGACCGTTTCAGAGGGCTGTGCCGCCAGCGGGTTGATGGCCGTCCTGTTCAGTACATTATTGGAGAACAGTACTTTTACGGGTTGCAGTTCATGGTTGATGAGCGGGTTCTTATTCCTCGCCCTGAAACCGAACTACTGGTCGAGCATGTCCTTGAATCTCTTGGTATGACGGGCCGTGGTGGATCAAGCAGTGCAACGATTCTTGATATTGGTACAGGAAGCGGGTGTATTTCCGTTACAATGGCAAAGCTTTGTCCGTCGCTGACGGTTACCGCTGTCGATTGCTCTCTTGATGCTCTTGATGTTGCACGCACAAATGCTGCAAACAATAATGTGGAATCCCGGATAGAATTTCTTGTTGCCGATATGTTTGATGAGTCGTTTGCATCATTGATGCCAGTGAATACCTATGATCTGATTGTTTCAAATCCTCCTTATATCCCGGATGCGGAGTGGGAGGGCCTTCAGCGTGAGGTTAAGCAGTATGAGCCAAGGATTGCGCTGACAACGCCTCAGGGGAGTGAGTGCTACGTTGCAATTGTCACACTAGCAAAAAAGCTTCTTGTTCCTGGTGGAAAGCTCTGTCTTGAACTGCATGCAGATGCAGGCGAATCTGTCTCGGAACTTATGACCGCTCAGGGATTTTCAGGAATAACAATCTACAAGGATTATTCCGGTCTTGACAGGGTAATTTCAGGAGTTTTTCCGATTTGAAATTAACTTGCCTTCGGTTTTGTTTGTAAGAAGGCGTGGCTCTTTTTTTCGTAAAACGTCTTGGCAGAGCTATATTACAAAGCTATTGTTATAAATAACAGTACAGAGGGTGCGAAAAAGATTAGTTTTTTTAAATTCAGCTGTTTGCTTCCGCCTGTAATTTTTTGCAATCGATATGGTGTACGTTGATGGATTCTCGTGATCTGACTTTGAGAGAACGGCAGGTACTGGGTATTATTATCCAGTCCTATGTTGTGACTGCTGCTCCGGTAGGCTCGAGGTATATCGCAAAAAATTATAATCTTGGCCTCTCTGACGCCACGATTCGCAATGTCATGGCCATACTGGAAGATGAAGGCTATATCAGCCAGCCCCATACTTCGGCAGGAAGAACCCCGACCGATAAGGGCTACCGATATTATGTCGATCTCATTATGACCTTCCAGTCTCTCGATGATAAAGAGAAAAAGAGGATTGAGGCAAATATTGGTCAAATAAGTATAGAGCGTAAAGGTACCTCTTCTGATGTCCTGCTTTCTGCCGCAAAAGTTTTAGGTACTATATCACGGCAGTTGAGTGTTGTGTTGTCGCCTACGCTGTCGAATGCGATTTTTGAAAAGCTCGACATGGTTCTGTTAAGCTCGACGCGGATGATGGTTATTCTCTCCATACAGTCGTTATTTGTCAAGACCATTGTTATGGAGCTTGATATTGCAGTGTCCCGTCAGACAGTTGATGAGGTTGTTGATGTTCTCAATCAGCGACTTTCAGGATTGACACTTTCTGAAATTCGCCGCACGATAAGCAGGCGCCTTTCTGACAGCATGTGTGATAATGCGCTTAAAAATCTTATTGTGCGTTCTGCCGGAAATCTTTTTGATGAGTCGCCCATTTTTGAACGCCTCTATATTTCCGGTACCGAGTACATTGTTGATCAGCCTGAGTTCCAGCAACCGGAAAGGGTTCGTGACCTTATCACCATGATTGAGGACAAGTTCAGCATGGCAAAGCTTGTCGGGCATAGCGCGTCATCGTCTGTTGAGACCATCCGCTCGTCAGGAAGGGATATAACCATCAATATCGGCAAGGAGAACAGCGAACGGCAGGCGGAAGATCTGACCATTGTATCCACCCCCTATTATGTTGGAAATATGGTTGGAAAAATTGGAATTTTTGGACCGAAAAGAATGGATTACGAGTACGCTGTGCGCGTTCTCAACTATATGGCCGACAGCCTTTCAGCAACGCTGTCGGATGTTAACTAAACAGGTATCGAATTTATGACAAAGAAAGTATTGGATGGAAAGGAGCATTGTGGAGAACATTTAAAGGATAGAGAGAAAAAGGATGTTCCGGAAACCTCAGCAGGGCAGGAAGAGTCATTGCAGGGGGCAGAAGAGTCTTCACTATCGAAAATAGCTGAGCTTGAAATTGAATTACTCAAGCATAAAGAGCAGAGCGACAAGTATCGTGATGAGTTACTTCGAAAAGCTGCGGATTTTGAGAATTTCAGGAAACAGAAGGAACGCGAGTCAATGATGGCCTCTTCCAGGGCTCTTGAGAATATTATCAGGGAACTTCTTCCTGTTGTTGATGATGTCAAAAGAGTTCTGCAGCATGCTCCGCTTAATGCGGCAACATCAGCGGAAGCCCGCCCCTATATTGAGGGTGTGGAGCTTGTGAAAAAAAGTCTTGAGAAGTGGCTTGATCAAAAAGGGGTTAAAGCCATAGAATCAAAAGGAATGAAGCTTGATGTGAATTTCCATGAAGCCATTTCCCAGATCGATCAGCCAGATGCTGAACCAGACACTATCATTGATGAGTACCAGACAGGGTACCTGCTTGGAGATAAGGTTATCAGGCATGCTAAGGTTATTGTAGCGAAATAGCGCGGTACGTTTTTTAATAGTGAACAATAGACAAGCAAATTTGTTGGTGGTATTATGAAGAAAGAATATTACGAGGTTCTTGGTGTCAGCCGTACGGCCACCAAGGACGAAATAAAAAAAGCATACAGGAAGCTGGCACTGCAGTTTCATCCCGATAAAAATCCTGATAACAAGGATGCTGAAGATCATTTCAAAGAGGTGAACGAAGCTTACGAAGTTCTCAGTAATGATGACAAGCGTCGTCGGTATGATCAGTTCGGGCATGCCGGTGTTGGCTCTTCGGCTGCTTCCGGTGGCGGGCAGTATGGAGGCGGTGCTTCTGATTTAAACGATATTTTCAGTGCATTCAACGATATGTTCAGCGGTGGTAAAACACGCGGTGGCGGCTCTCCTTTTGGCTTCGAAGAGGCTTTTGGCGGAGGTGGTGGCAGAAGAGGGCGCGCATCAACTGGCATTCCAGGAACCGATCTGAAAATTCGCCTCAAGTTAACCCTTGAAGAGATTGCAAAAGGGGTTGAAAAAACATTGAAGATTAAAAAGCAGGTTACATGCCCGGAGTGTAACGGCAGTGGCTCCAAATCAGGAGCGACAGAAACCTGTCAGACATGCCAAGGCACAGGAGAGGTCCGCCAGGCCTCTAAAACCATGTTCGGTCAGTTTGTCAATATTGCCGCATGTCCAACGTGTGGAGGTGAAGGCAGGATAATCAAGGATCGTTGCACCTCTTGCTATGGTGAAGGTATCAAGCTTGGCGAGGTGACCGTCAAGGTTACCGTTCCTTCTGGCGTCGAGGATGGAAATTATCTCACCTTGCGCGGTCAAGGTAATGCAGGTCCGAGAGGTGGTACTGCGGGAGATTTGCTTGTCGTGATTGAGGAAATACCTCACGAACTGTTTTCACGTCATGGAGACGATGTGGTTTATTCACTTGCTGTAAGTTTTCCTGACCTTGTGCTTGGTACGAAAGTCGAAGTGCCTACGCTCGACGGAGCAGTCAAGCTGACCATCCCGCCATCAACGCAGCCGGAAACAATGCTCCGTATTGCGGGTCACGGGATCGGCCATCTCCGTGGATCGTCCAGAGGCGACCAGTATGTGAAAGTCAATGTCTATGTTCCTAAAGATCTTTCGCACCAGGACAAGGAACTTCTGAAGGATCTGAAGAAATCCTCCGGGATTTCACCGACGGCGCATAATGATAAAGATTCCAAGGGCTTTTTTGAAAAAGCACGTGATATTTTCTCTTGAAGCATAGAGAGGAACGTTTGTAAACGAGAAAAGGCCGGGTTCCAATGACCGGCCTTTTCTCGTTTATCTGTGTTAACGACTTTTTCTGTGTTCAGCTTACCAATTCGCAACCAGCTTTACCTCTTCTTCTACTTCATCGTCACTGTCAGTGGGGTTTGTCCCTTCTTGGATTGTTGCAATAATGTCAACAATATTCTGGACAACATCTTTATTGAATACAGTTGGCATTAAGTGGTCATGTGTCGGTTTGATGGAGTGGGCGATTGAAATCGCTACAGCCATCTTGATTTCCGATGTGACTTTTCCAACACCGGCGTTAAACAATCCTTTGAACAAACCAGGGAAAACCAAAGCATTATTAACCTGGTTTGGCAGATCTGATCGTCCTGTACCGACAATGCTGGCACCTGCTTTGTACGCCAGATCGGGAAGGATTTCAGGTTCGGGATTGGCCATGGCAAAAATAAAAGGTGAGCTGTTCATGCCTTTAATCATCGCTTCGGTTACGATATTGCCAACAGAGACGCCGACAAAGACATCAGCCCCTACCATTGAGCTTTGTAAATCTCCGGTATGCTTTGTTTTATTACTGATCAGCGCAATTTTTTGTTTGATCGGATTCATACCCGGACGACCCTCGTAAATTGCGCCTTGAGTATCAACCAGAACAACCTCTCTGACCTTGGCATAGAGTAAAAGCCTGGCAATAGCAATACCTGCTGCGCCAGCGCCATTGATGACAATATGCAGATCATGGAGATCTTTTCCTGTTACCCGGCAGGCATTGATGATAGCTGCCAAAGTTACAATAGCTGTTCCATCCTGATCGTCATGAAAAACAGGGATTGACAGCTCCTTTTCAAGACGCTCAAAAATTTCAAAACATCTTGGTGCTGAAATATCTTCAAGGTTTATGCCTGCAAAACTAGGCTCAATGAGCTTGCAGAAGGTAATGATATCCTCGACATCGGTAGAATTAATGCAAAGAGGAATGGCATCAATACCAGCAAACTCCTTGAAGATTATTGATTTGCCTTCCATGACCGGCATTGCCGCCTCAGGCCCAAGGTCACCGAGACCAAGAATGGCAGTCCCATCAGTAACAATCGCAACCTGATTGGCGCGATTGGTTAGAGTATATGACTTCTTTTTATCAAGACTGATTTCAGTGCAAACTGCCGCAACGCCCGGAGTATAAGCCAAAGATAAGTCGAGAGCAGTTTTTATGCTGACTTTGGATCTGATTTCGATTTTACCACGCGTTTTCTGATGTAATTCAATTGATCGTTTAGAATAATCCATACAAATATTTTACGTCCATGCTTTATGAACGGCTGGTTATGATAGAATGAGATTGTCAAACTGAAGAGGGATTTCTGAGAGAAGCCTACAGGGAGACAATGCGATTAAAATTGATTCAATATATATTTTTATTGCTAAGTACGATCGGAATACTTTTCAATTATTTTTTCAAGAAAGACATTCCCTATGCATTGTTCCCTCATGCATAGTCGGTATAGTGATCTTTTATCTCATTTTTTATAGGCGGCATTCAGTTCATGAACATATTGCGCTATTACCGTCGGGTCTGAAGTCTGGTCGGGTGCAAAAATTCTTTCAGCAAGAATTGTATTGTTGACCAGGTTCATTTTCAGCTGTGGCAGGTAGAGCAGGTTTGCCATCAGTTCAGGACTGCCGCAGGTGAGAAAGAGGGCAACTTTTTTCCCCGCCAGATACTGTTTAAGGTTGCTTTGAACCAAAGCTCCCAGCAGCTGTGACGACACAAGCAGATAGTAGATAGGGGCACCCATGATCACAACATCAAAATCCTTAACAAAGCTGTAATCTCCAGTGGTCTTGCATCTTGCTTTTTCGACATACGCTCCGGTTTTTGCGAGCTCCAGGCCTATCGAATCGATGAGTTTATCGGTTGATCCCCCTGTAGTTTTACTGTCGAACAGGATAATCGCTCTCATGGGATTTGCTGAGGTATGTGTCATAAGAAAAAATGGTTGCAGTGAAACGACGGAATGGATCTATAGGAGTGTAAAGGATAAAATAAGGTAAAAAAGTCAAAAAAAAAGAGCGCTCTTACAGAGCGCTCTTTTTTTGATATAGGCTTTATTCAAAAGCTTCTTATACAAACTTCGAGTAAATGTCAAGAAGGTCGGTTACTCTCGTAGAGTATCCAAGCTCGTTGTCATACCAGCCAACAACCTTGACAAGGTTGCCTGAGCTCATTGTAAGCAGTGAATCAAAAATACAGGAGTGCGGGTTGCCGACGATGTCTTGTGAAACGATAGGATCTTCACAGTATTCGAGAAATCCCTTCATCGGTCCTTCTGATGCGGTTTTGATTGCTGCGTTTACTTCCGCTTTTGTTGCCGGACGTTTAAGAATTACAGTCAGATCTGTAAGAGAACCGTCTGGAACCGGGACTCTCATGGCAAGGCCGTCAAGTTTACCGATCAGTTCAGGAATAACCTCGCCGATAGCTTTGGCAGCACCAGTGCTGGTTGGGATGATTGATAATGCAGCTGAACGGGCACGGCGGAGATCAGAGTGAGGAAGATCGAGGATGTTCTGATCATTTGTATAGGCATGAACGGTGGTCATGAATCCCTTTTCAATACCGAAGCTGTCCTCAAGTACTTTTGCCATTGGGGCAAGGCAGTTGGTGGTGCAGCTTGCGTTTGAAATAATCTCTTCCTTTCCTGTGATTGAGTCGCCATTGACACCGAGAACAATGGTCGCGTCAATTTTATCTTTTGCCGGAGCTGAAATGATAACTTTTTTTGCGCCCGCGGTAATGTGCTTGGCAGCAGCCTCTCTTGAAGTAAACAATCCCGTTGACTCAACAACCAGGTCACATCCAAGCTCTTTCCATGGGAGTGATGCAGGATCACGCTGTGCTGTAATGGTAATAACCTTACCGTTGACGACGAGATTACTGCCATCGATACCTACCTCACCTTTGAACTTTTTGTGGGTGGAGTCGTACTTCAGAAGATGAGCGAGGGTCTTTGGATCGCAAAGATCGTTGATTGCAACAATTTCATAATTCGGGTTATTCAATGCCTGGCGAAAAACCAGACGCCCGATGCGGCCAAATCCGTTAATGCCGACTTTCACTTTTGCCATAATGTCTTCCTGGAATTGTATTGGAAATTAGTGTTCGTGCTATTTGTGTAAAAAAGATCTGTTCTTCAAAACAAAAAACTGCTCTCCAAGATATAATATGAAACTTGAAATATTCAGCAGTTTTTTTGAAAAAATTCTGATAAAAGGGTTTTCAGATTGCTGAAACTGCCATTGCTCAGAAGAATAACAACGTCATCATCAATCAGTTGGCTTTTTAGAAATGCAACAATATCATCAGGGTAGTCGGTAGAATTACGGCCGGCAAGAAAAACCGTTTTTCCCTGTCTCTGCAGTGATTCCTCTAATTGTACAATATTGAGAGACTCATCAGGCGGATAGCGGTCTGGACGGTGAACCTTGCCTATGACGACAATGGCAGCAGGCCCGAAACATTCTGAAAGTTCCTGCTGGAAGATGTTCCTGGTAGTCGTGTTAGAGCGCGGTTCAAAACAGGTCACAATTCTCCGTCCGGCATAAAGCTGTTCGATGGCTTCAAGTGTCACCCTGACAGCAGTGGGGTGATGAGCAAAATCTTCAATCAGGGTTATGTTTCCGGGAAAGGTTCCGATGATTTCCATGCGGCGTTTCGGACGTTTGAAGAGAGCCATACTCTGCCTTATAGCTTCGAAAGGTAGCCCGGTACGGGTTGCCGCAGCCACAGCAGCAAGGGCATTCATGATATTGTGGTTGCCAAAAAGCGGAACCGAAACAGTGCCGAGAAGTGTGTTTTTATAAAAAACATCAAAGGATGATGCATCCCCCTCTAAGGCGATGTTGCGGGCACTCCATTCCGAGTCTGTTTGCAGTCCAAACCGTTCAACCTTGCAGAACGCCTTTGAAGCAATTTTAACAGCTGCAGGATCATCCCCGTTAACAAAAAGAGCACCATTTTCCGGAATAAGGTTTACAAACAGTCTGAAACTGCGTTTGATATCCTCAAGGGAGTTGAAAATATCGGCATGGTCAAATTCAATATTATTGATAATGGCGATATCGGGGCGATAGAGAAGGAACTTGCTTCGCTTATCAAAAAATGACGTATCATATTCATCACCTTCCGAAACAAAAAAACCCTCTTCGCTGCGTCCTGATGCCCTGCACCCGATGGAGAAATTTTCAGGAATACCACCTACCAGAAACCCCGGTTTCAGTCCGCCATGTTCGAGTACCCATGCAATAAGCGAAGTTGTAGTTGTTTTGCCATGAGTGCCGGTTACCACTATCGAGGTGTTGTTGCCGATCAGATGCTCTCTTACCAGGTCCGGCATGGAGGCGAGCTCAATATGGTGATTAAGGGCATATTCAAGTTCCACATTCCCACGGCTTATCGCATTGCCGACAACGACCACATCAGGTGAAGCATGCTTGATGTTTTCAGCTGAAAAACCATTGAAGTACCGGATATTATGCTCTTCGAGATAGGTGCTCATCGGAGGGTAGAGCTGTGTGTCAGATCCTGTAATGGCATGTCCGGCATGTGAAAGGGCTACGGCTACCGAAGCCATTGCTGTCCCGCCTATACCGATAAAGTAAATGGAACTCATCTTGAGAGAGATTGTCTTCAGATTGCCGGAACGAACGATGTTGCATACTGGCTTTATATACATAAAAATTGAATAGAGGGCAACTGTAAAACAGCTTATCTCGACTATCAAAGGCGATAAACAAAGCTTTAAGACGATTTCTCTTTTCTCTAAAGAATCAAGCTATACAGCAAAAGAAATAAAATGAATCTGTATTTTAGCCAGAACAGTTTTAATAGATTTCACCCATTACACTTATGCAATTTATAGATCTCCTTTCCCAGAAAGACCGGATTCGCACTTCACTTCTTCATCGGATCGAAAGCATTCTGGACAGTGGCCATTTTATCATGGGCCCGGAAGTTACTGAACTGGAGTCCCGTCTTGCTTCCTATGTCGGCTCGCGCTACTGTGTCTCCTGTTCATCAGGCACAGACGCTCTGCTTATGCCTCTTATGGCAAAAGGCATCGGGCCGGGGGATGCCGTTATTACAACACCCTTTACCTTTGTTGCAACAGCTGAAGTTATCAGCCTTGCCGGAGCCACTCCGGTGTTTGTTGATGTTTGTCCCGATACCTTCAATATCAATCCGGAACTTATAGGACGGGCTGTTGAAGAGGCTGTGGCCAGGGGATTGAAGCCCAAAGCGATTATTCCTGTTGATCTTTTCGGACAGCCGGCTGATTACACTCGTATCGAAGCGGTAGCCGAAGACTATAAATTATGGATTCTTGAAGATGCAGCCCAGAGTTTCGGAGGTAGTTTCAATGGTCAAAAAGCAGGCGGTTTTGGTCTTGCAGGGGCTACCTCATTTTTTCCGGCAAAACCGCTTGGCTGTTATGGCGATGGCGGTGCGATATTTACTGACGATGAAGAGCTCGACACAGTGTTGCGCTCAATCCGGGTTCATGGCAGTGGAGTCGACAAGTACAGCAATGACCGTATCGGAATAAACGGACGACTCGATTCAATCCAGGCAGTTGTCCTTCTCGAAAAACTTACCATTTTTGACGAAGAGCTTGAAGTTCGTCAGCGTATTGCCGATTTCTACAGCAACAGGCTTCAGCATAGAGTTGCAGTTCCCCGGATTCAGGAGCACTACACCTCGGCATGGGCGCAATACTCAGTGCTTGCCGCATCATTTGAAGAGCGGGAGCAACTCATGCAGGCACTACAAAAAGAGGGAATTCCATCAATGATCTACTACAAAATACCTCTTCATCTCCAGAAAGCCTATGCATCTTTAGGCTATCAGGCAGGCGAATTCCCGGTTTCCGAGGATCTCAGCAGCCGTATCTTTGCACTGCCCATGCACCCCTACCTGAAAGATGAAGAGATTGAGCGCATCTGTGCAGTCCTGCTTGCCTGAATGTCAGGCATCTCCCCTCATTGTCATTCCGAACTCCTGTGAGGAATCTATTCCCCGCTCTCTGAAAGGCGTTCGGGTTATTCATTGTCACGTAAGGCTGAAAGGAGGATAACTTCAAGAAAGTCATTCGACTTGATGCCGCTGTCGTTTGTAATAATAAACTTGCATCCAGCCCGAATAGCAGTGGCATAATGCAGTGCATCGATAAATTTCTGATTGTACTTTGCTCTTAATTGAGAAGCCAAGTCAAATGTTTCTGCATCATGAGGACAAATCGACAGAAAATCTTCCATCCTGAAAAATGCCTTGATATTTGCAACAAGCTCCAGATTACCGGATTGATAGGGTTTGACTAATATTTCGGCAATGGCAGCTTCACCAGTACAACCCAAGATTAATCCTGATTCGATAGCTTCAATGATAGGGGCAACCTGCGGAAAGTAGTCGGGATTTCGGTCCAGAAAGTAGATAAAAACGTTGGTGTCCAGATAGACTCTATTGCCGTGTAATCTTTTGAGTTTGTCCTCTATCGTTCCCATGAGTCACGGCTTTTTTTAATTTCCGCTTCAATTTCAAGGGTGTTTTTTCCCCAAACGCCTTGTGCAATTCCTGCATAAGTCAAGGCAGATTCCTTCCTTTTCTTGCGTGAGACCGGTATGAGGGTCACAACTCCATTGTTATAAGCAACCTCAAGCATATCATCCATCTTTATGTTTGCTGATTCAGCAATACGGACAGGTAATGTTATCTGGTGTTTTTTTCTGACGCGGACTTGTGCCATCGTTCTAAGTAATTGTTAGTAAGAAAGTGCGACTATTAAGTCGTAATCTAACTTTTTTAAACGCAAAAATGCACGTTTTGTAACTTGCTATCACCGTTACAACCTATTTTTGAATTTGATTTACTGGATCCCCGATGGTTTTTAGAAAGTTCCTCACTGCAACTACAAATGCTTCCGGCTGTTCTTCCTGTGGAAGATGCCCGCAATCGGGAATCACCAGCAGTTCCGCACAGGGAAGCTCACTGGCAAGGCGGATGCTCTCCTCTTTTTTTACCATACTATCGTGTTCACCAGTAATGACGAGGGATTGCCGCGACATGGTTTTCAGCCGTTCATCCAGTCTGAGATGATGCGTTTCGCTGAAAAGCTCCCAGAACGCTCTCGACCAGTCACCATTCATCAGGTCACTTCGAAATGCAGTTATAACATCACTCCCAAGACGCTCCTTGTTGTACCACATGGCACGAATAAGACGGTTGTACAGCCTGGAGATCATGAACTTCATCACGCGGGCAAAAAGCGGAGTCATGGCTTTCAAGGCGGGCTTTATAAACTCAGGCACCTCACTGGTGGCATAGCCGCTGTAAATCATGGCGTCGGCAAGCACCAGCCTCTCAATACTTTCCGGGTGTCGTAACGCAGTAAGCAGCGCTATGGTGCCGCCCGTAGAATTTCCGACCAGCACTGCTTTGTTGAACCCGAGTTTATGTATCAGTGTTATAACCAGATCACTCTGGGCTTCAGGAGTGTAACTCACCCTCGAGGTTTTAGAAGGGAGAGGGCGTGAAGTCAAGCCAAAAGCAGGGCGGTCAAATGCAATGACTGATGCGGTTTCAGCCAGCCCATCAAAAACAAGCCGCCACGATCTGAGACTCAGAAAACTGCCATGCAGCAGCACAACAAGCGGTTTTCCGCTGCCAGCCAGGCGGTAATGAACATTGAACCCGTTAACCTCAATAAAGCGGCTCTCTGTTTCTTTTGCCATCATTGCTTTTTTTGTATCAAGTTTCACTCCCCGCAATTCTGCAACTGACCGTCCTGCATGCGAAGGCATCGATCGGACATTGAGGCATACTCTTCATTGTGGGTGACAATGATAAAAGAGGTTCGGCGCTCCTTGCTCAGTTTGGCCATAAGCTCATAGAGCATAAGGCTGTTCTTGCTGTCAAGGTTGCCGCTCGGTTCATCCGCCAGAACAAGTTTCGGGTTATTCATCAGGGCGCGCGCAATGGCAACCCGCTGCTGTTCACCACCTGAGAGTTCTGAGGGAAGGTGCTCAAACCGCTCACTGAGCCCGAGTCCGGCAAGCAGTTCCCCTGCATGTTTTTTTGCAGGCTGGAGCTTTCCTGTGGCGATAAACTCCGGCATGGCTACATTTTCTATAGCGGTAAAGTCAGAAAGCAGATGGTGGAACTGAAAGACAAAACCAATTTTACGGTTTCTGAATTTTGCCAGCGCTTTCTGAGAGAGCGTGTATTTTTTATTCATGAACAGCAGTTCCCCGTCAAAGAGGATTTCGCCTCCGTCAGGGGTATCGAGGGTGCCGAGCATGTTCAGCAGTGTTGTTTTTCCGCTGCCCGAAGCTCCGATAACAGTAACCATTTCGCCTTCGCCGAGCGTGAGATTTAGTCCACGGAGGATTGGTATGGTCCTCTGGCCAGGAAGTGTATATGATTTACTGATGTTTTTTGCTTCGAGCATGATGTACTAAGGTCTGGTTTGGCCGTTGCCCTCTATAATCCATTTGTAGGTGGTGAGCTCTTTCAAGGCCATTGGACCTCTTGCATGGAGTTTCTGGGTGCTGATGCCGATTTCCGCCCCAAGTCCGAACTGGGCGCCATCGGTGAATGCCGTTGAGGTGTTTGCATAAACAACCGCAGCATCAACTCGTTTTAAAAATATTTCCTTTGCTGCAGTGTCATCAGTGATAATTGCCTCACTATGGCGTGAGCTGTAGTGGGCGATGTGCCGAAGCGCTTCTTCCAGAGATGCAACAGTTTTTACCGACATCTTCAGAGAGAGGAACTCAGTGCCGAAATGTTCCGGTTCAGCCCGGTGCAGCAGAGCATCAGGGTAAGAGCCTTTCAGTTTCTGATAAGCAGCGTCATCAGCAAAGAGAACTACCAGTTTTTCCGCCAGTGGCTTAACAAGCGCTGCAAGATCATTAAGGCGCTCCTGATGGATCACCAGGGTATCAAGCGCATTGCAGACACTCGGACGTCGGGTTTTTGCATTGAAGACAATCTTTTGTCCAAGATCGAGGTTACCGCTTTTATCGAAATAGGTGTGCACAATACCAGCTCCGGTTTCAATGACCGGAACCTTTGCATTATTACGGACAAAGTCGATCAGTTTCTGACTGCCCCGGGGAATGATCATGTCGATAAACCCGACAGCATTGAGCATGACAGCCGCAGCCTCACGTTCAGAAGGCAGCAGGTAAAGTGTCTCGGGATTGATGGAGTGCTTCTTCAGCACTGCATGGATGAGATCGACAATGGCAATGTTCGAATACATGGCATCACTCCCGCCTTTCAGTACGGTGGCATTGCCGGATTTCAGGCAGAGCGCGAAGACATCGAAGGTCACATTGGGACGAGCTTCATAGATGATGCCGATCACTCCTATTGGAACGGAGACTTTTTTCAGGCCAAGTCCATTCGGCAGAGTCCGCTTTTCAAGCACAATATCAAGAGGCGAGGGAAGGGTTGCGACATTGCGGATATCCCCGGCAATGGCTTCAAGCCGCGCAGCGTTCAGAAGCAGGCGGTCGTACATTGGATCAGCCTGATCCATACGATCCAGATCTTTCCTGTTAGCGTTGAGGATGAGTTCCTGGTGCGAAGGAATGCTGTCGGCAAGATCAAGCAGTAGAGTGTTTATGGCGGCATCGCTGAGCGTCACAATCTCCCGGCTTGCCTGCTGTACAGCTTTGAGCTGTTCGGTGATGGTTTCCTGCATGGTTCTTCTTATAGTGTCTTTGGCAGTTTCAGGATGTTATATAAAGATAATCGTAGTGGATTAAAGGTTTATGTCCTTTTTGTCCTATGATCGAGAGTGTTTTTTCCGAGCTGTATTGTGCCATTCCGTAACCGATCGCCTGCCCCTCTTTTGAGAGGATTTTTATAATATCTCCCTTGAAGAATATCCCTTCAACCGATTCAATCCCGATTGGGAGAAGACTGTTAGCCTGTTCATCGCTGACCAGTGCAGCTTCGGCCCCCTTGTTGATGGTGACAGCTCCCTTTTCCAGACCTTCGCTGTTGGCAATCCAGCGTTTTGGTCCATGAGTTGGCTTTTGCGGTAGAAATTTTGTGCCGGTTTTTTTTCCATCGAGAACCGAGAGCAGAATATCAGGAGTGCGCCCGTTGGCGATATGCACGGTTATTCCCAGTTTTGAAAGTTTCTGAGCTATATGGCATTTTGTCAGCATCCCCCCTCTTCCGAATTCAGATTTTCCAGGATGGATATATTGGTGAAAATGTTTTGTTGATGGATCAATTTCCGGGATGATGGCTCCATTACCTGTTTTAAGGTCAAACAGGCCGTCAACATGCGATAGAATGATATAGCCCTCCACATCCATCATCGAGGCAATAAGGCCTGAAAGTTCATCATTGTCGGTAAACATCAGCTCAGTCACTGAAACGGCATCGTTTTCATTAACGACGGGGACAATGCTCTGTTGCAGAAGGGCTGTAAAGCATGTCTGCATGTTGAGATAGTGCTGCCTGTCCCGAAAATCGCCTTTTGTGACAAGAATCTGTGCTGTGATCAGATTGTGTCGGAGAAAAAGTTCATTATAGGTGCTGATAAGCTTTATCTGTCCCGTAGAAGCAAGAATCTGGCGCGATGCAACCGGCGTCAGGGTTCCGCAAGGTTTTATGACAGATCGGCCGGCACTGACGGCACCCGATGAAACGAGAATAATCTGAATGCCTTTTTTCTGCAGTTGCGCAATTTGGGCGGTAAGACTCTGGAGAATCTCAAGGTCAAGCTCTCCGTTTTTACCGGTAATGACATTCGAGCCGACTTTTACGACTATTTTTTTATAAATAGGTTGTAGATTTTTCATGCGTTAGTGAACCTGTTCCTGACTGAAATGCAACCCCGCCATCCTGGCAGGCCTTCCTCTGATCGTTAACGAAAGAAAGGTAAATCTCAGCCCGTAAAAAAAGAAAATAAAAACTGTTGGCGCAAGTTTAGTGAACATGTTGGAAATTTTCATGCTGCTTGACCAGAGGAGCCTTCCAGCCGGATTGATACCCATTCTGCAGTTTGTGTTCAACTGAAAAGATATGCATATTTATTGCCGGATAAGTTATTTTTCCGGCTGAACATATGAGCGTCCTTTTTCGTTTTTTCCTTGGCGCCGGTTCCTTTTTTAAGCCTTTTTACAGTATCGCCTGATTTAAAAGAAGGTATTGTAACGGCATAGTAATAATGGCTGTAGGTGCAGAGATTAACAACTGGATTGTATAGCGATGGTCTTGATGAGTTTGATCGATATTTCATTACCGTTGAAGAATCCGGTGTTACAGTTTTCACTGCTACTCTTCATCATTCTTTTTGTGCCGCTATTGCTTAACCGTCTGAAAATTCCGAGTCTGATCAGTCTTATTATTGCCGGAGCGGTTATTGGGCCCCATGGGTTTAATTTGATGCTTCGCGACAGCAGTATCATTCTGTTTGGAACCGTGGGCCTGCTCTATATCATGTTTCTTGCCGGATTGGAAATTGATGTTGAGGATTTCCGCAAAAACAGCAGAAACAGTATCCTCTTCGGCCTCTATACATTTTTCATCTCTATTACTCTCGGTATTCTTGTCGGTCTCTACATCCTTGACTTTTCGCTCTTTTCATCAATTCTTATCGGCAGTATTTTTGCTTCCCATACCCTTATAATCTACCCCGTAGTCAGTAAGCTTGGTGTTGCCACGAACAAGGCGGTCACTATCGCTATTGGCGGTACCATTATCACCGATACCCTTGCCTTGCTGGTGCTGGCGGTTATTGCCGGAATCTCGTCAGGGGAGTTGATGACAGGATTTTGGATAAGGCTTGTGATTGGGTTAACGCTGTTCAGTCTGATTGTTCTGCTGCTTTTTCCTGTGATTGCCCGATGGTTTTTCAAGCGCTTCGACGACAGTGTGCTCCAGTACCTCTTTGTTCTGGCTATGGTATTTTTTGGCGGTTTTCTTGCCGAAGCCGCAGGCGTTGAGGCTATTATCGGGGCATTTTTCAGCGGCCTCGCATTGAACCGTCTGATTCCCCGAACCTCGCCGCTCATGAACAGAGTCAAGTTTGTTGGTAATGCACTGTTTATACCGTTTTTTCTGATCGGTGTCGGAATGCTTATCGATATCCGGGCATTGTTCAAAGATTATAACACATTGAAGGTTGCTGCGGTTATAACGATTGCCGCTACGGTTGCAAAATATCTTTCAGCCTGGATCACCCAGAGAGTTTTCGGGTTTTCGCTTGATCAGCGCCGGCTGATCTTTGGACTGATAAGCGCCCATGCGGCACTCGCTCTTGCAACGGTGCTGATCGGTTATAACATTATTACCGGTTATACTCTCAAAGGTGATCCTGTCAGGCTGCTTGATGAGAGCGTTTTGAACGGTACGATCCTGTTTATTCTGATAACCTGCACGCTTGCAACAATTGTTGGTGAGAAAGGTGCCCAGAATATTGCGCTTGCTGATACCGTTGATGAAATAGCTGAAGGCGGTGTCGCAGCCGCTGAAGAACGGATACTGATTCCCATGAACGACATCAGTACAGTAGACGAGCTGGTCAATCTCAGCGTAACCGTAAAATCGAATAAAGACAAAAATGGGATTTATGCCCTTCATGTAGCTGACAACACCACAAGTGACGATGCTGCAGAAAAGCATGCAGGCAAACTTCTTGAAAAAGCAGCGGTTGCTGCATCCTCTATCGACTATGATTTGAAAAGGCTGATTCGTTATGACAGTGATGTGGTTAATGGCATAACCGGTGTCATCAGAGAGCAGAAAATCACCGACCTTATTTTAGGATTGCATCAGAAAAGCATCCTTACTGACACTCTGCTCGGCAGTGCATCCGGGAACATCCTTGGCTGGAGCAACATCACGACCTTTATTTACAGACCGGTTCAGCCCCTCGCCACAATAAAGCGAACGATCGTGGTTATTCCGGCCGGAGCTGAAAATGAAATCGGGTTTGTCCTCTGGATGCAGAAGATTATCAATGTCATAAAAAATACTGGATCAACACTGGTTTTTTATGCAACAAAACAAACCCTTGCTTATCTGAAGGAGGCCTACGCCAAAAGCATTATTAATGCAGAGTACAAGGTTTTCAAGGACTGGGATGATTTTCTTGTTCTTTCGAGGGAACTGAAAAATGACGATAACCTCATTGTTGTGATGAGCAGGAAAAACCACCTTTCCTATCATAGTAAAATGGCTAAAATGCCACTATATCTTAACAGGTATTTCCAGAAAAACAGTTTTATTCTTGTCTACCCGGTTCAGATAGCTACAGATGATGAAATCAGTGAAAATTCACCTGTGTCGACGGTTAAAAAAGCTTTATTGCGGTTTGATGATATTGGAAAGCTGCTTGAAAAAATGTACAAAAAAAAGAAACCGGGCTCTTCCAGTGGCTCCTGACTTACCAGCATTTTCTATTTAGACTTTGGAAATTTCGCGGGGCTTCATATTATTTGCTCATCAAGTGAAGAGACCTTGGCATTGGCTGGGCAACTTTTAGCCAGTCAGAAAGGTTCCAGACACATCAAATAAACGTAGTGTGATTTATGGTATTACCGATCAATATTTATAGCGACGATATACTTCGAAAGAAAGCCAAGCCACTGAAAGGCATAGACAGTGGAATTGAAGAGCTTATCGCCTTTATGTTTGAGACCATGCGCAATGCTTCGGGCATCGGTCTGGCCGCTCCTCAGGTAGGCCATTCGCTTCGGCTCCTTGTGATGGATATTTCCGGTCTGAAGAGCTATGCTGATGCAGCGCCGATGGTGGTTATCAACCCCCATATTCTTGCAGTCAGGGGCTACAACGACATGGAAGAGGGATGTTTAAGCCTTCCCGGCGTTCATGGTGATGTGGAACGTCCGGCTGCTATTACCTTAAAATTCCGTAACGAACATTTTGAAGAGATCACCGGGGAGTTTTCCGGCATGTATGCAAGAGTGCTTCAGCATGAGATAGACCACCTTAACGGCACTCTTTTTGTTGACCGGATGGAGAAGCGCGACCGTCGGAAAATCCAGAAAGAGCTTGATGCGTTTTCTTCAGGCAATGTAAATGCTGCGTATCCGATTGCGCGTGAACCTCTTACAGCTTAATATTCTTGAGTGCCATGCGGATTATTTTTATGGGAACGCCGGAGTTTGCTGTTCCCTCTTTGAAAGCTATTGCTGCAAATAATGAGTTCGAACTGATTCTGGTCGTTACTGGAACTGATAAGCCCCGCAGAAATAAAAATGCCGAGCCTGAACCATCACCCGTAAAACAGGCAGCGATTTCTCTTGGGCTGCCGGTATATGAAACTGATGATGTCAACAGTCAGGAATTTGCTGAAATTGTAGCGGCTGAGAGAGCTGATGTCATTGTAGTGGCGGCCTTCCGTATTCTGCCACCTGCAGTGTTTGAAGAGGCCGCCCTTGGCGCCTTTAACCTTCATGCATCACTCCTTCCGGCATATCGGGGAGCTGCCCCGATTAATTGGTCCATTATCAATGGAGACCGCGAAACCGGTGTGACAACATTCTTTCTCCAGAAGCGCGTTGATACCGGCAACATCATCCTTCAGGAGAACATGGTCATTGATCCTGCTGAAAATGCCACAGATCTTGCCTCTCGTCTCTCAGTGCTCGGTGCTTGTGTTGTTACTGATACCCTGCACATGATCGCTTCCCGCCAGGTGGTTGTCTCGACTCAGGATGAAGCGCTCGTTTCAAAAGCTCCCAAGCTTACCCACAATAATACCCGTATTTCGTGGTCGCAACCGGTCAGGAATGTCAATGATTTTATCAGGGGTCTTGCCACGAAGCCAACGGCATGGACAACCTTCAACGGTAAAACCATGAAAATATTCAAGGCTTCTCCCGGCGCACCCTTTTCTGAAGCAGCCCCACTCTCTCCGGGAACGGTTTTCGTCGACCATGGAAAACTTTATGCATCATGTTCTGACGGCTGGCTTGAGGTGCTGTCGCTTCAGCTTGAAGGCCGTAAACCCATGGAAGCAGCTGAGTTTCTCCGGGGCTTTCGTCAGGACAGCCAGCAGCAGCTCTTTGTATAGCGACTCTGCCATGCCACAATCGTATTAATTGCTTATATTCCTCACCTTGAATTTTTAATAGAATCTAACGCTTATTTTATGGCATTGTCCAGTACAGAAGTCAGCCGCCTCAGGAACTTCTGCATAATCGCACATATTGATCATGGAAAATCCACACTGGCCGACCGCCTGCTGGAAGTAACGCACACCCTTGACCGCACCCAGATGGCTTCCGCACAGGTCCTTGATGATATGGATCTCGAACGGGAGCGTGGTATTACCATCAAGAGCCATGCAATTCAGATGAAGTACAAAGCTTCTGATGGCATAGATTATACCTTAAACCTCATCGATACTCCCGGTCACGTTGACTTCAGCTATGAAGTCTCCCGCTCCCTGGCAGCATGCGAGGGTGCGCTTCTTATCGTTGATGCCACCCAGGGTGTTGAGGCCCAGACCATTGCCAACCTTTATCTTGCTATCGAAGCCGGTCTTGAAATTTTACCGGTCATCAATAAAATTGACCTTCCATCTTCGGATGTGGAGGGTGTTGCCCGCCAGATCATGGATCTTGTCGGCAATAAACGTGAGGATATTCTTCAGGTATCGGCTAAAGCCGGTCTTGGGATTACTGAACTCATGGAGGCCATTATTGCCCGCGTTCCTGCTCCTGCCGACAATAATCACCTGCCTCTGAGGGCCCTGATTTTTGATTCGGTCTTTGATGCCTATCGTGGTGTGGTGGTTTACCTTCGTATTGTTGAGGGATCGCTTAAAAAGGGCGACAAGGTCCGCTTTTTTGCCAGCGACAAGGTTTTTCTTGCTGATGAAATCGGGGTCATGGGAATGAAGCGGCAGCCGAAAAATCTTCTGGAATCAGGCGATGTAGGCTACCTGATCTGTTCCATCAAGGATGTCAAGGATGCAAAGGTCGGAGATACGGTGACGCTTGTCGACGCACCGGCAAAAGAGCGACTCATGGGTTACAAGGAGGTCAAGCCGATGGTCTTCAGTGGACTCTATCCCATTAATTCGAATGAATTTGAGGACCTTCGCGAATCGCTTGAAAAACTGACCTTGAACGACGCCTCTCTTGTCTATACCCCTGAAACATCAGTTGCTCTCGGTTTCGGGTTCAGATGCGGATTTCTCGGTCTTCTCCACATGGAAATTGTTCAGGAGCGTTTGGAGCGTGAATACGGGGTTAATATCATTACCACGGTTCCAAACGTTGAGTATCGTGTTGTCATGACCAACTCTGAAGTTGTGATTGTCGACAACCCTTCCAAGATGCCCAATACAACAAGGATAAATCTTGTTGAAGAGCCCTATGTCAGCATGCAGATTATTACTCTTGCAGATTATATCGGCAATATCATGAAGCTTGGCATAGAGCGTCGCGGCGACTACAAAACTACTGATTATCTCGATACAACAAGAGTGATCATGCATTTTGATTTTCCTCTGGCAGAGATCGTCTTTGATTTTCACGACAGGCTCAAATCCATTTCAAAAGGCTATGCCTCAATGGATTACGAGTACATCGGCTACCGTGAATCCGATCTGGTGAAACTTGATGTACTGCTGAATGGCGAGGCGGTCGATGCACTCTCGATAGTTGTTCACCACTCGAAAGCTTATGACTGGGGCAAAAAACTTTGCCTGAAGTTAAAGGGAATTATTCCCAAGCAGATGTATGAAGTCGCAATCCAGGCAGCTATCGGCAGCAAGGTGATTTCGCGCGAAACCATATCGGCAATGAGAAAAAACGTCCTTGCAAAATGCTATGGAGGCGATATTTCCAGAAAGCGCAAGTTGCTTGAAAAACAGAAAGAGGGTAAAAAAAGGATGAAGCAGGTTGGCAGGGTAGAGGTTCCGCAGGAAGCCTTCCTTGCACTGTTGAATATTGACGAATAGCGCAGGAATTGACCGGAAAAGACGTCGAACCAGTTGTGATTCCCTGCTGGCATTAATTTTTATTAAACGAATCAAAAGTCTACACCATTGAATACTAAGCAAGGGAAACCGGAAAAAAAACATTCGAGGGAGTGGTTTGAAGCTCTTATTATAGCAGCAATCTTTGCAACCCTTCTCCGTGTTTTTGTCGTTGAATCCTACCGTATTCCCACCGGCTCGATGGAGAGCACTCTGCTTGCAGGCGATTTTCTTTTTGTCAATAAATATGTTTATGGTCCGAAAATCCCCTTTACCGATATTCGCTTGCCAGGCGTTAAAACGGTTGACCGAGGCGATATTATTGTATTCAAGTTCCCGAAAGATCGCTCTCTGAACTATATCAAGCGCTGTGTTGCCGTTCCTGGAGATACACTCGAAATTCATGGCCAACAGCTCTCTATCAATAAAAAACCATCACCTCTGCCGCCGCATGCCCAGTTTATTGGAAGCCGTATGGCTCAGGGAGATGGAGATTATATGATTTTCCCTCAGTTTTCAGATTATAACAAAGATAACTACGGCCCTATACGCATTCCCCGCAAAGGAGATGTCGTACGATTGACACCCGCAACCTACCCTCTTTACAGTTCGCTCATTGCCGACGAAGGGCATGATGTGAGCCTGCAGGGAAGGACGGTTTTTGTTGATGGATCTCCGGTTCAGAGTTATACCGTGCAGTCTAACTACTATTTTGCAATGGGCGACAATCGCGATAACAGTCTTGACAGCCGATTCTGGGGTTTTTTGCCGGAAAAAGATATTGTTGGTCAGGCACTCATGGTCTACTGGTCATGGAATCCTGATTTGTCACTTTTCACCGATCTTGTGAGCAAAATCAGTTCAATCCGGTTGCAGCGTTCAGGGTTGATCGTTCATTGATCGAACCCCTTCTCAGCGAGAATTATTTCGCAAAGGGCATTTGTTGAGGCCAAACGCTCGGTGCTGCTGAAAAGAAGCTTTTGAAGATCGGGATAGGGGATTTCGATGGTGTTGATGGTAATTGTCCGGTTCTCATTGTCCGCTCTCATTCCTCGGTTTGCAGCTTTTGTGAGTTCGACATGATTGAGGGTCATGGAGTCAAAACCCCAGCCGGACTTGATTGACCTGATGCTTGTTTTCCAGGTATTGCCGCTTGCTTTCTCGATTGATTTTGAAAGATTGGTTTTGAACCCGGCATTCAGGAAGATATTGGTAGAGAGATAAAGAAACAAATATCCGGCAGGAAAAAGTACACCGGGCGAAAGCATAAAGGCCATAAGCCAGCGTAAGACAAATTTTTTTCTGCGGGATAAGATGGGCATGCTTACTGATTACTTCCGGCTGTTTCAGAGAGAGTGATGGCGGTTCTCTTTTTTACTATACAAAATATTTTTTTATTACCCTGTAACAATAACCAATTCAGTTTCCACTTTTTATGCCAGTACAACAACGGCATGCGCCCTATACTCTAAAGCCGCTTTTCAAGGAGGTTCATGCTGATACAGAGACGCCGGTTTCAGTATATCTCAAACTGAAGCGCCCTTTTTCATGCCTGCTCGAATCGGTTGAGGGAGAGGAGCTTCTTGCCAGGTTTTCCTATATAGCCATCGATCCGGTTGCTATCCTCAGAGGTACAGTTGACGGATCGGCTGATATCGAAATTCTGGATGAAAAATTCCATGATCTTGGAAAAATTGCAGGAGAAGAAAAAAATCTGCGTTTAAAAATTGACCTCTGTCTTGCAGCATTTGATACCGAAGAGATACCCAGGAAAAAGAACGGTGCCCCACAGATGATTACATCGGGTGTTTTTGGCTATTTCGGTTACGATTCCATGCATCTCGTCGAAAGGATTCCAAAGCCGGAACTTCCTGATCCGGCAGGGATGCCCGACATTTTTCTTCTCTTCTGTGATACGCTGGTCATCTTCGATAATATTCTCCGCAAGGTCTTTATTGTCACCAATTACCTTGACAAAAACGATAAGCCTGACGCTTTAAAGAAAATAGAACTCATTGCCGAACAGATGTTCAGGCCTCTCCGGCGTGAAGAGATTGTCTTTCAGCCTGAACGTTCTGAAGAGGTGGTGTCTAATACCCCCAAAGAGGAGTACCTGCAGAAAGTCAGAACGGCCAAAGAACACATTCTCGCTGGAGATATTTTTCAGGTACAGATTTCACAGCGCCTTCGCCGTCCTTTGAATACCCGTGCGTTTGATGTCTATCGGATGCTCAGAACCATCAACCCTTCCCCTTATCTCTACTACTTCGATTTAAAGGAATTTGAGATAGTTGGTTCATCCCCTGAGTTGCTGGTAAAAGTTGAGCGTGACTCTTCCGGTCGACGGATTGTCGATACCCGTCCTATTGCCGGCACACGCCGTCGAGGCAGCAGTTTTGAAGAGGATGAACGCATTGCTCAAGAGCTGCTTACTGACGAAAAAGAGCTTGCCGAGCATCTCATGCTTATTGATTTAAGCAGAAATGATATCGGCAGAATAGCTAAAATCGGCACTGTTGAAACCAATGAGATGATGATAGTTGAAAAATATTCTCATGTCATGCATATTGTAAGCAATGTGCGGGGCGAACTTCGAGATGATCTGGGCACTATGGATGCCTTCTGGTCCTGTTTTCCTGCCGGCACACTTACCGGAGCTCCAAAGGTGCGGGCCATGGAGATCATTTACGAGCTGGAAAAGGAAAAACGTGGGTTGTATGGCGGAGCTGTAGGATTTCTTGATTTCAAAGGGAATCTTAAGACTGCTATTGCCATCCGTACTATGGTTATTGAGGATGCCACTATTTACTTCCAGGCTGCAGGAGGTATTGTTGCTGATTCAACACCTGAGGCGGAGTATGAAGAGACGATGAATAAAATGAGGGCGGGTTTAACTGCCGTTGAAAATATTGAGGCTTTATCGTAACAGTAATAAATCCTTAGATATCTGATGAATAAGAATAACAAGTTACTGAAATACCTGCTTCTTGTTTTTGCAGGAGTAGCCGTTGGCGCAATTGTGTTCTCCAACGTTGAGTTCAAGCTTTCAGTCACTGGCCCGACTATCTCCGGCAGGCCGAATTTTGCCACAGCAAAGAACACGTTTGAAAATTATCCCATTCAGTCGCTCAAAAACTTTAATGACGCTTTTGTGCAGATCGCTGAGTCTGCAACTCCATCAGTGGTGACGATTTTTACCGAAAAGAAAGTGGCCGAAAGAGGGATTAATCCGATGGACTTTTTTGGGCATTCTTTTGACGGTTTTTTCGGGCATGGGTTCGATGATTTTTTCGACAAACCGGAGAGTGGTTCCCGCAATGGTCGTTCACAGGTTCAGCGAGGTTTGGGGTCAGGGGTTATCGTCACTGACGACGGTTATATTCTCACCAATAATCATGTTGTTGATGATGCCGATGTGGTCTATATCCGCACTTTTGACAACAGGAAAATTGATGCAAAGGTTATAGGCAAGGATCCGAAAACTGATCTTGCGGTTATAAAGGTGAATGCTAAAGGTCTTAAGCCTATCATTATCGGCGACAGCGACAAGCTCAGGGTTGCTGAATGGGTTATCGCCATTGGAAGCCCCCTTGGTGAAAATTTTGCCAGAACCGTCACGCAGGGTATCGTCAGCGCCAAAGGTCGTGCAAATGTTGGCCTTGCCGACTATGAGGATTTCATACAGACCGATGCGGCTATCAATCCCGGTAATTCCGGAGGTGCCCTCGTCAATATCAATGGTGAACTTGTCGGCATCAATACTGCTATAGCAAGCCGCACTGGCGGATTTGAGGGGATAGGTTTTGCTGTTCCATCAAATATGGCCAAAAAGGTTCTCACTTCACTCATTACTACTGGCAAGGTTTCTCGTGGCTATCTCGGTGTGAGCATCCAGGATATTGATGAAAATCTTGCAAAAGCAATGCATCTGAAGGTGGTTGAAGGCGTGCTGGTCGGAACGGTTGTTGATGGCAGTCCTGCTGCAAAAGCCGGAGTAAAAACCGGTGACATCATTCTTGATTTTAATGGAGTAAAAGTCACAAGCAGCGTTGCGCTTCGCAATGCCATCGCCAGCCAGTCACCAGGGACAACAGTGAAGTTCAGGGTGCAGAGGGATGGTGTTATAAGGCTTTTCAGTGTTCGTCTTGAAGAGCAGACCGGCAAAGAAGTCGCATCTCGCTCAAAGGGTGAGGAAAAAGTAACTTCTGCGCTTGGGTTTAAGGCTGAGGAGCTGACTGCCGAGATTGCTCAGAAGCTGAACCGGAAGCCTGGTGCCGGTAAAGTGATCGTTACCTCTATTTCTCCATCTTCAAATGCATACCAGGCTGGCGTAAGGCGTGGCGATATCATTCTTTCCGTGAACAGGGAGAGTGTCACCTCGTTCGCGCAATACAGAGCCCTTGTAAGCACTGTTAAAAGTGGCGACCTTTTGTTCCTGCTTGTTGACAGGGAAGGTAGCAAAATCTATTTAGCGTTTAATGTGTAAAGTTTTTTTTGCCTGAAGGATTAAGAGTTGTACATTACTTTGAAGTAAAGTCAGCAGCGGCCAGCTGACTTTACTTTTTTTTGTATGCTATCCTCTCCGATTATCGGGCAAGTTGCTCTAATTGAGCTATTTCTTTTTTTCAACAAAAACAGTACAAGAGATGACTGACAGAATTTACCTGACCAATGATGGATATAACCGGCTGAAAGAGGAGCTCTATGTGCTGGTTCATGAAACCAGAAGGGAAGTTCTGGAAAAAATTGCTGAAGCAAGAGCCCATGGTGATTTGAGCGAAAATGCTGAATACGACGCGGCAAGAGAGGAGCAGTCACATACAGAAGCACGCATTGCCGATCTTGAAAACAAGCTTGCAGCAGCAACAATTCTCGACCCAAAGCATATCAAGACCGATAAGGTCTATATTCTGACCTCTGTTAAACTCCGAAATCTTGATGATCCCAACGAGATCATTGAATATACCCTTGTCTCTTCTGAAGAGGCTGATACCGATTTAGGCAAAATTTCAGTTCGTTCTCCAGTCGGAAGGGCGCTGATAGGAAAAGAGATTGGAGAGAAAGTTTCGATCGCGGTTCCTAAAGGTGAGCTGCATTATGAGATCCTGGAGATTTTTGTTAAATAATTCCTTAAGTTGCCGAACGGTAGGAACATACTAGTAATTATAATAGAATTTAAGAATCCTGTCCACGTAACATAAATACAAACATGGCTGATTTACAAAAAGTATTCTCGGATGTACAGCCTCTTCTCAAGGACGTACAGGCTTTCGCTCCTATCATCGAGACGCTGCTTGAATTAAGCAACAGGGTTAATATTAAGATCAATGAGTTTACGTCGTTAGGTTCAGATATCGCAAACTTCCTTGTATCGGTGAAGTCCCAATTCAATAATGTTACAACTGGAGGGAAGGTTGATTTTGCGGCACTCAATTCAACTCTCGACCGCTTGGAACGGCAGGTGGCGGAAATGATACCGAACAAATAGCAAGTCTATTATCAGTGCTGTATCAATTTCTTGAGAGACGAGCAGATAGTACGTAAAGGTCTGGCCCTTGTTTACAGAATTGTAATGACTATGGATTATTCATAGTGTTTTCTGTAACAGACAAAGAGGCTCTGACTATGCAGATGGTAAAAGACTATTTCAGTGAAGGAACAAAAAAGCTATGAACGTTCCTAATCATAGAAATAATCTTCAAATTGCTGTGTTTTATGGCTGGCTTTTCAATTAAACGGTAGGGACATGCAAGTAATTCCTGAGCTCATTGGTGGTTTTGTACTTGTTTTTGCTGTTATAGTGTTCTTTATTTTGGCTGTCCGTGCAGATGGCAGTCTGGGTTGGAATACGTTCGGGTCTCGAGTATATAACCCGGACCAAACTGAGGATGATGATTCATCTGTTTTGGAGTTAGATAAAGCAGATCCAATGCAAAAGGGTCAATCCGGATCTGGGGTAAGCAAAACAATGTCTATAGCTTCAACGCTCATCCCTTCAAGCGAAACCCAACTCAGCGAGAACGTCAGTAACCAGAACAGCAGTATCGAAAGCGCCGGTCACAAGAGTCTCAGTAACGAGAGCGTCAGTAACGAGAGTGGAAGTATCAAGAGCGTCAGTAACGAGAGTGGAAGTATCAAGAGTCTCAGTAACGAAAGCGGAAGTATCAAGAGTCTCGGTAACGAGAGCGGAAGTATCAAGAGTCTCGGTAACGAGAGCGGAGGTAACAAGAGTGTCAGTATCGACAGTGTCAGTAACGGGAGCGTTAGTAAAGAGAGCTACAGTAATTATCACACCAGATCAGAAACTTCTTACCATAAAATAATTTCTAACATGGCTGATTTACAGAAAGTATACCCGGACGTACAGCCTCTGCTCAGGGACGTACAGACTTTCGCCCCTATCATCGGAAAGTTGCTTGAATTAAGCGATGGGGTCAATACTAAAATTAATGATTATAATTCGTTAGGTTCAGATATCGCAAACTTTCTTGTGTCGGTGAAGTCCCAATTCAACAATGTTACAACCGGAGGGAAGGTTGATTTTGCTGCACTTAATTCAACACTCGACCGTCTGAAGCGGCAGGTGGATGAAATGATGCCTGAATAGTAATTACTACTCTCAATGTATTAGGAAAATCTTAAGCAAGACGATCAGCAGAACATAAATCCCCTGCAAGCATAGGATAAAGCTCTCAGCTAGGGGGCTTTTTTTCATTTTACTGTACTTCGTGCATTTGGTTGTGTCAGTTTTGCAAATTTTGTTGCTTCAGAGTTAAGAGTTGCTCTCTTTTTTCAAAGCCATAGAGGCTGGTATCCACCCTTGATTATGCCCCGCATTTCTGCCCTGGAGTTCAGGGCTTTGTCATTTCACATTTATTCTACCCGATTGACGTTCCGTTTTACAGGTTTTGATTGCTTTAGTATGGCTCCTGTTGCCCCTCTATTGAATCCTCTTGTTGCTCAACATTTTTGGTGATACGAGAAGATCTTTATCAAGTTATTCATTGACTCTCCATGAAGATCCTGAAGTATGTCAAGTTTACAGTCTGAACTTTTTGTTTGGCATAGTAATTGATCTATAAAGTTGAAATGCTATAACTTTATAGAGGGGCTTATGGAATTCTATAATTATGACACGCTTGAGACTGAATCAGTTGATATTGCAGATCTTACTGAATCGAATGTATTGTTTTATATACCAGCCTGAAAGTCGGATAAAGCGCACACATTACCTGAAAAACATCGCCATATGAGCACGATTTCCAGAAAAATCGTGCTTTTTTCTTGCTTTATAACGTGTACGTATGTATTATAAAGAATACACTATAAACAGGAGTAAACCC
>CAIXLG010000224.1 GCA_903920215.1 uncultured Chlorobiaceae bacterium | reverse complement strand
GCCAATATCAGCCATGAAATACGTACCCCGATGAATGGCATTCTCGGCTTTTCAGAAATCCTGAAAGACCCGCATCTTACTGGAGAGGAACAGGAAGAGTTTATCAGCCTTATTCAGAAAAGCGGCAACAGGATGCTCAATCTCATCACTGAACTGATCGATATTTCCCTTTATGATGCTGGTGAAACAACGCTGCAGATTACCGACACCCCAGTCAACGCCTTATTGCATGATCTCTATGCTTTTTTCAAGCCTGAAAGCGAAGTGAAGAGACTCTCTTTGAACTGTACCTGTGCACTTTCTGATGAAGAGAGCACCATTGAAACCGATAGTGGAAAGCTGACCCGGATATTGACTAGCCTGATCCAGAATGCCCTGACATTCACCAGTACGGGAACCATTGATTTCGGTTATACAAGAATTGGCTCCTCGCTTGAGTTTTATGTGCTTGATACCGGCATTGGTGTTCCTGCTGCTATGCAACAGAAAATTTTTGAGCGCTTCCGGCAGGCTGATGACTCATTAACCCGTAACTATGAGGGCTCAGGTCTCGGCTTAAGTATTTCCAAGGCGTATGTCGAAATGCTTGGAGGTACAATCCAGGTGGAATCTCGAGAAGGCCAAGGCAGTAGATTTTCTTTCACCTTGCCGAATAATTGGCCCCGTTCTTCCAAAATGCCTCCAGCCTCTTCAGTTATACAGAAACCTGCCAAAACTTCTCCAGGCATGACTATCCTTATAGCTGAAGATGACGATGTGTGCCGATTATTGCTTCAAGAAAATCTGATAGGTGAAAACATCACCATACTCTATGCTGTTAATGGAAAGGAAGCTGTGGAACAGGTTACATGCCACCCTGAAATCACCCTTGTCCTCATGGACATAAAAATGCCGGTAATGAACGGTCTGGAGGCAACAAGACTCATCAAACAGCAGCGGCCTGATTTACCTGTTATCGCCCAGTCAGCATTTATCTCAAAAAAGGACAGGGAAAAAGCCAGAGAAGCAGGGTGTGACCGTTTCATACCCAAACCCATCTATAAAAGCGAGCTGCTCGAAGTGATTCAGTTGGAAGCCGCAATGCAGAGCACCCTCCAGGCAGTGGCAAACGTAGTAGAAGCACATGATCCCTACACCGCAGGTCATGAGCGGCGTGTTGGCATCATTGCGGCGGATATCGCACGGGAAATGGGGTGGAGCGAAGAGAAGTGTCACACTCTGCAGTTCATCGGATTAGTGCACGACATCGGCAAAATGAGCATACCTGCCGAAATACTTGCCAAGCCCGGCCGATTGTCAAAAATCGAGTTTGAGCTTGTCAAGACTCATGCTGAACAAGGCTATAAAATTCTCAAGGATGTCGATTTTTCTCTGCCGATTGCAGAAATCATCAGGGAGCACCACGAGCGTATGGATGGCAGTGGCTATCCGCGGGGCCTGAAAGGAGAGGAGACACTTCTTGAAGCCCGCATACTTGCCGTAGCCGATGTGCTTGAAGCCATAGCCTCACATCGCCCTTACCGGGCCGCATTAGGTATTGAGGCAGCCCTTAATGATATTGAGAGCCAACGTGGCAGCTTATTCGACCCTGAAGTAGTTGATGCCATGCTCCGCCTGTTTCGTGAAAAAGAGTATCAGCTCCCGGACTGATGCAACCCAGCAAGAACAAAGATTCACGCTCAACAAGCAGTAACTGTTTTTCTTTCTCTGAGTACCTTTTACTCAGCACGTTAACCTCTTGTTACTATCAAAAAATCAACTACGGGGGCTTCAGCAAACGGATTTTAAAACCCGTTAAGGATTATTAGATGCAGGAATCCATCGGTAAAGCGTCGGAACAGATACCCCAAGATTTTTTGCTACATCCCGTGGCGGAACTCCGTTAGCCAGTAGCTTTTTTGCTGAGAGAATCTTGCTGTCCGTCATCAAGCGCTTACGACCACCCTTCCTGCCAAGTTGGCGGGCAATTTCCAATCCTGCACGGGTACGCTCAACCGTCAGTTCCCGTTCCATTTCAGCGAGGCTTGCCATGACGTGAAAGAAAAAACGGCCTGATGGCGTACCGGTATCAATCGCATCGGTAAGACTTTTGAACTGGACCCCGTGTTTCTGAAGTCCAGCGACCAAATCAACCAGTTGCTTGACGCTACGACCAAGTCGATCAAGTTTCCAGACAACAAGCGTATCTCCCTTCCGCATCAGTTCCAGTGCCTTGGCAAGTCCGGGGCGTTCGGCTCGTGTACCACTTACTTTATCCTCAAAGATTTTTTCACATCCAGCCTTGGTTAAGGCATCAATCTGAAGAGTAAGATTTTGATCCTGTGTTGAAACCCTGGCATAACCAATAAGCATGTCTATTCCCCTCTTTTGTGTTCTCAATACTCATTTAAAATACAATATATTAAGAATAAATATCAAGAACTGTTTTTGAGAAGCATAACGCGTTTATTTTTGATAGGTCGATTGCTCCTGAAAAGTATTCTCAAAAACCTTCGTTTTTAAGAGGAGTACCAATGCCACGCCGTTCAGTTTTTTCAGCATCAGAACGTGACAGTTTGCTGGTTATACCGAATACTCAAGATGAGCTGATCCGTTACTATACCCTTAGTGAGTTGGACCTTTCAATAATCCGTCAGCATAGAGGAGCTGAAAATCGCTTGGGATTTGCCGTACAACTATGCTATATGCGCTATCCTGGAGTGATGCTCAACGCAGAGGAAAAACCTGACCCTCTCCTTCTGAGATTGGTAGCCAATCAACTGCAAATAACTGAAGCCACTTGGAGTAAATACGGTCAACGTGATAAAACGAGAAGAGAGCATCTGGTTGAATTACAATCAGTTTTCGGCTTTCAGGCATTTACGAGGCATCATTATCGTGATGCTGTGCATGCATTAGATGATTTAGCTTGGCAAACTGACAAGGGAATTGTCTTGGGACACCAGTTGCTGGTGCATTTGCGTCATCAATCCATTTTGCTCCCGTCGTTGAATGTTATCGACCGTATCTGTTCTGAGGCTATTACACGTTCAAATCAGAGCATTTATAGAGCATTAACCGAACAACTTTCGGATGAGCACCGTCAGCGGCTTGATGACTTGCTTCAGCGAAAACCAGAGAGTCAGATAACGTGGCTGGCCTGGTTACGGCAGTCACCTGCCAAGCCGAACTCACGGCACATGCTCGAACACATTGAGCGCCTAAAAACCTTTCATGCAATAGACCTGCCGAAGGGGATTGATCGGCAGATCCATCAAAACCGCCTTCTCAAGATTGCTCGTGAAGGTGGGCAGATGACTCCTGCTGATTTGAGCAGATTTGAGTTGCTCAGGCGCTATGCGACTCTGGTTGCACTGACTCTGGAAGGTACGGCGACCGTAACTGATGAAATTATCGATTTGCATGACCGTATTATCGGTAAGCTCTTCAACGCAGCGAAAAATAGGCATCAGCAAAAATTTCAGGAATCCGGTAAGGCGATCAATGACAAAGTGCTGCTCTACGGAAAGATTGGGCAAGCCCTGCTTACTGCGAGGCAAAATGGTGGGGATGCTTTTGCTGCAATTGAGTCAGTTATGTCCTGGGAAGCTTTTGCATCAAGCGTGACGGATGCGGAAAAGCTTGCCCAGCCAGAAGATTTTGATTACCTGCATCGTCTTGGAGAGAGTTACAGTATGCTGCGCCGCTATGCTCCAGCATTTCTCGGCATTCTGAAATTGCGTGCAGCACCGGCAGCACAAGATATGCTTGATGCTATTGAGGTTATCCGAACCCTGAACTCTGATAACAGCCGAAAGGTACCATCGGATGCACCCACCGCTTTTATCAAAAAGCGATGGGAGAAATTGGTTTTCAGCGATGAAGGTATTGATCGGCGCTATTATGAATTATGCGCAATGTCGATCGCTATGCGTATCTTGCAGGGCATCGGTGCAGCTATGATGGTTCCTGTCGGTCGCCTGACGGTCATCCGGACATTTCCAAAATCAGAGCTTCTGCACGCAATGAACTTCGTCATTATCCCCGCCCTGATTGGGCCATTGCTTGGGCCCACAGTCGGCGGACTTATCGTGCATTGGTTATCGTGGCGCGATATTTTCTTCGTCAATGTGCCGGTAGGATTGATTGCGTTGTTTTTGATTTATCGCTATATGCCTAATTATCGAGGCGATACCCAACATCCGCTTGATGTTACCGGCATTATTCTGTTTGGTTCCGGCACGGCATTGCTCTCGTGGATCTTGGAGATATTTGGCGAATATCATGCCGATAGTTCGCTTATTCTTGCGCTGTTCGGTCTTTCTCTGGGATTGCTGGGGGCTTATGTCTGGCATGCCAGACATAAGGAATACCCTCTATTGAATCTATCCTTATTCAAGATAAGGACATTCCGTGTTTCTGTTGTCGGCGGTTTTGTTACAAGGCTCGGTATCGGCGGCCTACCGTTTTTAATGCCCTTGCTTTATCAGTTGGGACTTGGACTTCCGGCATGGCATTCCGGCCTTCTGATGATGCCGACAGCTGCAGCGGCCATGGGCATGAAGTTGATTTCTGAACCCGTGTTGAAACGATATGGCTATCGCAAAGTTTTAATTTTTAACACGCTGATGATCGGCGTGGTCATTATCAGCTTTGCCTCCGTAACGCCTGAAACGTCACAAATAGGAATTATCCTGCGCAGCCTGGCGTTGGGTTTTTTCAACTCGCTGCAATTCTCAAGTATGAACAGTATGGCCTATGCAGACATCGCTTCCGAAGATTCCAGCATGGCCAGTTCTATTTTCAGCAGCTTGCAGCAAATATCGCTCAGCTTCGGGCTAGCCTGCGGTTCTCTGGTTGCAGCGTGGTATTTACATGGCTTGCCGCAATCAGATCAAACAGCAGTTCTCCATGCCTTACATCATGCATTTATCGTTATGGGCGGCATTACCATTTTGTCTGCCCTCTTTTTCCGCACGTTGAGGGCTCGGGATGGCGAGAATGTCAGTCATGCGCGCGTCGAAGAAGATGCATAACCTACTCATTTGTTGTGTAGATAAACCTTTTCTTTCGCTGTAAGGTCATTCGACCAACCTCCACCCAAGGCGACGAAGAGTGCTGTCGTATCCTGGAGTTGCTGGGCCTCGGCCTGCAAGTAACCGATTTTAGCCTGATGATACTGAATATCAGTGACCATCACCTGCAGATAGTTAGCTGTTCCGGCCTGGTAATTGGCCTTAAGAAGATCCATTGCAAGCTTTGCATCCTTCAATGCCTGAGCATCGGTTTGTACCAGTTCGGCGTCGTGCTCCAAAGCACGCACAATGTCAGCGATCTGGGAAAATGCCGCTAACACGGTTTGCTTATAGCTGGCAAAGCTCTGCTGATAAGCATCAATTGCAGCCCGACGCTGCGCTCTCAGTGTGCCACCTTTAAATATCGGAGCCGTAATATTTGCCCCTAACCCCCATACATTACTGGCACTGTTAAAGAGGTTACTCGTTGTTTTGCTGGTCTGCCCATAATTCCCGTTCAGGGTAACACTCGGAAACAGTGCAGCGGTAGCGACGCCAATACCTGTACTGGCTGCATGCAACTGCGCCTCTGCAGCAAGAATATCGGGTCGCTGGCGAACCAGTTCTGAAGGCAGGGATAAGGGTAACTGACGTGGCAGAGAAATATCCGTTAACTGAACTGCCGGTGGCTGGAATTCAGCAGGTGTTTTCCCCTCAAGCGTCGCAAGAAGATGTTCCGCCTGACTTAACTTTTGGCGGAGAGGAGGCAGTGTTGCTTCAAGTGCTTTCAGCTGGAGGCGTAACGTCAGTATTGATGCATAGGGGGTAATACCAGCCTGGTATTGTTTTTCAGCAACACTGATCTGATCTTTTTCTAGGACAATCAACTGTCCGGTCTCGTCTATTTGTGCATGATATGCGGCTATGGCGATAGAGGTATTAACAATGTTTCCCGTGAGCATCATGTAGGTGCCAAGGGTTAGAGCTCTTTGCTGGTCAACCTGTGCGGCCAAACCTTCAACGGTACGACGTTGTCCACCAAAAATGTCCAGTGCGTAGCTTACCGATAAGGATAGCGTTGTCAAATTGAAAATACTTGTCGGTGAAGAGCTGCCGATGGTTACCGGTGAGTTTCGTTCACGGGTTTGGCCGAACGTTGCACTGAGTTGCGGATAAAAAATACCTGATCCGGCCCGCAGGTTTTCCTGACTCTGCCTGAGACTGGCCTCGGCCGCCTGTAAGCCAGGATTATCAGTCAGCCCTACACTGACAGCGGCATCCAACTGCCTTGAATTGAACAGGTGCCACCAATTTGCTGCCGGGCCTACACCATCTCCAAAGTGCTGTGAAAGTCCATCACCCGCAGCAGTCTCTTTAGGGTCGCCTCCGTGATTGTACTGAGTCACCTTTGGCGATTCAGGACGAACAAAGTCTGGACCAACGGTACAGCCCGATAAAAACAGGAGGGACATCGCGAATGAAGCCAAGAATGCGCTGCCCCTGCGATAGCCCGGATATGAAGCGCTATTTTTTTTGAGTACTATTTTTTTTACCAATGTAGACATCAACAAGTTGACCTGGATAGATTAACATACCTTCTCGTTTTTCAAAACTGAAAATAACCGGCAGTACCCGCACATCAACCCGTTCTGTTCTCTGGCTTGAGAGTTCGATCTTTGGAGAAACATTCGGCTGTATTCTCACAAATTTCAACGGAATGTTGACTTTCGTTCCCTGAATTGTCATTCTCGCCTGTATCTCGGATGGATCAGGTATCCTGTTAATCAGGATTTCATCAACATAACAGCGAACCGCAAGATCGCCTTTCATATTACCCAAAACCATAACAGGCTGAAACACTCCTGTGTAGGTATCATAGACACCCTGGCTTGATATATAGCTACCTATAGCAGTATTGATGGACAGAACGGTACCGTCCGAAAGTGCTTTGATAACATACTTTCCCAAAAGTGCGTTGGCTGCCTGATACTGCTTTTGAGCAAGTTCCAGAGTTGCCTTAGCTGCTTTGGCTGCATTTTCTGCTGTATCCAGAACATCTTTACTGACAGAGCGTGAATCAAGCGCCCATGAAGCTTTCTGTTTGCTGTACTGATCCTGGAGACTTTTGAAATTGGCCTTTGCTACATCAATCTGCGCTTTTGCTGATTCAGTGGTTGAGCGCTGTACAGAATCTTCAAGGATAAACAACGGCGTTCCTGCAATAACATGTTGACCTTCAGTAACCAATATTTTAACCACCGTACCCGGAACTTCAGGATAGACGTTGATATTTTCGCCACTGGTCTGGGCTGTTTCAACAATGCCATTGGCATAGATTCCCTTTGCATAGGGATTCTCAGCAGGCTTGAATGCCGGTGGCTGAGGTTTGGCAGGTATGCCTGAGATATAGGCACTACCGATAGCGAGCAGGACTCCCAGAATAGCAAATCCGATTAAAAGTTTATTTCTCATAGAGCAGCTAAAGTATTGCGTTCAAAGCCAATTATATTTCCGTCTTCCATTTTCATGATTGAGTCCGCATATTCATAGATCCGACTGTCATGCGTTACAATGATGACACATCGCTCTGCATTGAGGATTTTTGTTTTGACAAACTCCACGATCTTTCTTCCTGTATCGCCATCAAGTGAGGCGGTCGGTTCATCAAAGATCAGGATATCGGGATGACCTGCAATTGCCCGAGCAATTGCAACTCGCTGCTGCTCACCACCACTCAGCTTGACCGGTTGCAACTG
>CAIXLG010000223.1 GCA_903920215.1 uncultured Chlorobiaceae bacterium | reverse complement strand
TGAGTTCAAAGCTATGTATGGTGACAACCCAACGGATTCGACCTTTGTTAGTCTTCTCTATCACCATGTTCTCGGCAGGGATCTTGATCAGGGAGGCTACGATTTCTGGATTAATGACTTGAAAGTGGAGACCCGAGCACAGGTTCTTGCTCATTTCTCTGAATCCACTGAGAACATTGCAAACGTTGCTGGTGTCATTGCCAATGGGATTATTTATGAGGCGTATGCAGGTTGAAATGGATAGAAAATGAACAACACCGTGAAGTGAAGAAATTCAGTTGGATGCTTAACAATAATTCAAACTCAACTTGTTATGGCAAACTCTACATCAACTTTTGCAAGTGGTGGAGGAAAAGTCATCACTGACTTCGGCGGTAACGACTATGGTTTCAGTATGACGGCTCAGAGCGATGGAAAAATTCTTATTGCGGGAGTTAGTGATAACAATTTTGCGTTAGCGCGGTACAACACTGATGGAAGTCTTGACACTACATTTTCAGGTGATGGTAAGGTAATAACTGTTTTCAACGGTAATGATTTCGTTTTCGGCGTGACAGTGCAGAGCGATGGCAAGATTCTCGAAGCAGGTGCAAGTAATGGAGCCTTTGCTTTAGCACGATATAATCCAGATGGCAGCCTTGATACCAGCTTTTCAGGCGATGGTAAAGTCACGACGTCTATTGGCAGCTATAATTCACTTGGTGCTGGAGTGACTTTACTGTCTGGTGGCAAGATACTTGAGGTTGGATTAAGCTACGATGCACACCATAACGGTAACATTGCTCTGGTTCGTTATAAAGCAGACGGTAGTCTTGATACAAGCTTTGGCTCTAGCGGTATAGTTACTACAGACTTAGGCCATGATGAGCAGGTCATGGGCGGGATGGCGTTACAGACTGATGGCAAAATCCTTGTGGCAGGGGGTACCTGGTGGGCCTCTAATAGCAGCAATTTCTTTTTAGTTCGTTATAACGTTGACGGTAGCCTCGATAACAGTTTTTCCGGTGATGGTATAGTCACAACAAGTATCAATAATAATTTAAATAATGAAGGATTTTCCAGGATCACACTGCAAGGTGATGGTAAGATACTTGCTGGAGGTGAAAGCAACGGCGACTTTGTTCTTGTGCGCTACAATACCGAAGGAAGCCTTGATGCCGGCTTTGGCATTGGAGGGATAGTAACAACTGATCTCGGTCATAATGAAATTGGGTTGGCAATAACAGTTCAGTTGGATGGGAAAATTCTTATTGCTGGTTCAACATCTCAAAGCGGTGGATTAAGTTGGGAAGGAGATACAACACTTCACTTGGTAGAGGGAATCAGTGACTTTGCCTTAGTTCGTTACAATACAAACGGAAGTCTTGATACCGCCTTTGGAATAGGAGGCAAGGTAATTACTGACTTTGGTGGTACTGACATTGCGACAGGAGTTGCTGTTCTGGCTGACGGAAAAATTGTTGTGTCGGGAACAAACAATGGTGATTTTGCCTTGGCGCGTTACAATAGTGACGGTAGTCTTGATACCAGCACTTCCTTTGGAGGCACTTCGGGGAATGACACGTTTCACAGTAGCACAGGAAATGAAGCTTTTAATGGGGGTGCCGGTGTTGATACGGTTATCTTTTCCGGCCATGAGTCAAATTACACGATTACCCTTGCCGGAACAGGCTTTTCTCTAAAAGATAACGTTGGCACTGATGGTACTGATACAGTTGTCAACATCGAAAAGCTTCAGTTCTCCGACCATACCCTTACCATTGCCGCCGCTCCTTCCGAGACACTGCTTGAGTCATACCGCATCTACAAGGCAGCGTTTGACCGTGCTCCCGATTATGGTGGGTTAGGGTATTGGTTTAACGTTATGGGTCATGGAGCATCATTAACCGATATAGCAGGAGGTTTTATCGGGAGTAATGAGTTCAAAGCTATGTATGGTGACCCAACGGATTCGACCTTTGTTAGTCTTCTCTATCACCATGTTCTCGGCAGGGATCTTGATCAGGGAGGCTATGATTTCTGGATTAATGACTTGAAAGTGGAGACCCGAGCACAGGTTCTTGCTCATTTCTCTGAATCGACAGAGAATATTGCAAACGTTGCAGGCGTCGTTGCCAATGGGATTATTTATGAGGCGTATGCAAGTTGATGACTTACTGCAAGCCCTCCCTGATTTTCTCAATAAGCTCATCAAGGTGAGTAAAACCGTCAATCTCCTTTTTTGAAAGCAGAATCCCAATTTCCGCTTCTTTGCGAAGAATCACTGGGTAGTCAAATGTGAGTCCGTATTTTTTCTCAAACTCATCCCGGTGCAGAAACTCCATTTCCACCCCGGCACTCTCCCTGAAAGCTCTCCAGGCCTGCTTTTCAGCGAATGTATCGAAAGTAAGTTTGCAGAGACCGCATGAATAAGTGCCCGGGCTGATGATTTTATGGCCGATATCAAAGAGCCCGCTCATCGGGCCGCTGTCAGCGTTGTAAACAAATATGAGTTTCATTGTGGAATCTCCTTTAGTCAAAGCAATTGATCTTTTGCTTAAGCAACGCGGATTCCTCTCATGAGGTTCCATATTTGTTTGCTCAATTCTTTCCGGGCCTTACTGCTTCGAGAGGCTGAAGCACCTCAAGCACATCAGGAACGGTATTGCAGATCGAGTAGTAGCTGCCATAGTGTTCCGTTATCATATGTTCCTCAGCAATACGGTTGAAAAAGAGCAGTAGAGGATTCCAGAATCCGTTCAGATTCAACAGGATGATCGGTTTATGATGGCGGCCAAGATGTTTCCAGGTGATAACTTCAATCAATTCATCAATGGTACCGAACCCTCCTGGCAGAACAAGATAGGCATCTCCCCATTCCGCCAGTTTCATTTTGCGCTCATGCATGGTTTCAACTACATGCAGTTCACTCAGCCCGTAATGGGCAACCTCCCGTTCTTCAAGAAACCGTGGTATGATGCCTTTAACTGTGCCACCCTGTTCCATGACGGCATCGGCAATACAGCCCATCAAACCCACCCGGCCTCCACCAAATACCAGCCCGATATTTCGTTTTGCCAATTCACGCCCGAGTTCGGCCGCAACAGTAAAGTACTCAAGAGGTGCAAGATTGCTTGAGCTGCAGTAGACGGTTACAGATGAGATCATGGAGAGCTAATAATTAAGGGTAATGCTATCCTTGGCACGCTGGTAGACATAGGTTTTCGGATCTTCTATTTTTTTCACTGCAAAGAGCGACTCTGCTCTTTCCCATAAGTCGGCATCCTCAGCATATTCAAGGTCTCTGAACCCCTCCAGAGACAAAAAGATCTCTCGTGTTCCGAAAAAAGTGCCTCCAAGAGTGCACTCCCGGATGTGAACCAGCTTATCAGCATTATGGCGGTCTTTGACCCGGATATCTTCATCGCAGACGAATCCTCCTGTAAGCAGTGCAACCTCCCTGTATTCTTTAAGAATTTCCACTCTCGTTTCGAGATGATTACCCAGATAATGGTCATCACTGTCAAGAAAGGTGATATACCGGCCGAAAGAGGCCTGAATACCAGCATTGCGTGAGAGTGCCGGTTTCCGGTTCTTATGTTTCAGATAGCGGATATTTGCAAATCGTTCGATATAAGGGTTGAGTGTTTCAAGCGTATCGTCAGAGCTGCCGTCATCGACAATAAGAAGCTCCCAGTTCTCGAATGATTGCGCAATCACGCTTTGCACTGCATTTTCAAGATATCGGGCCCGGTTAAAGGTGGGCATAATCACCGAAATTTCCGGACGGTAATTGAATCTCATACTCTGGCAGCTTTAATGGCAAATGCACAGAGTAGCATACCGGCTACAAGAAAGTTTTGTGCAATGGCGTTATAGCGCACATCCATTGTGCCTGGTGAGCGGATAAGGGAAAACTGCAGAATAAACTGAGGAATGATCAGCAAGCCCACAATTACTCCATAGATGGTCTGACCGATGATGAACATGTAGCCGGAGGCCAGAAGCTGCCCGCTATTGATCAGCACCGCTGCGATCAGTGCAGCATTTGTTTCTCCGAAAGCTACCGGTAGTGTCCTGATGCCGTTTTGCCGATCACCTTCAATTGATTTAAAATCGTTGATGGTCATGGTACCTGTACTCGAAAGAGTAAAAAGGCCCGCAACAATAAGTGATGGCTGAAGCGATGAAAGGGTAAATGTTGGGTTGTACGCTATTTCTCCAGCTATCCAGGGTATGATCAGGTATGAAATCGCAACAATGATATTACCGGCCCAGAGTCGTTTTTTCAGCTTTATTGGATTGGCGCTGTACAGGTGTGCATTAATAATGCCGATAACCACATATAACCCGATAAGAGGATGAATCAGATATCCGGTGATGACCGATAGCACCGACCAGATGGCAATAAGTATTGTTGCGTTTTTTAGCGACATAGCTCCGCCTGGTATAGGGCGGTTAGGCTCATTGATTTCATCGAGATCACGGTCAAAATAGTCGTTAAGCATCTGGCAGGTTCCGCTTGCCAGAGGTCCCGTCAGCAGCATTCCAAGTACGAATTTTATGCCGAAAATCTCATTCCATCCAAAAGCACCGCTTGCCACAGCACCACAGAGAAAGCTCCACATGACGGGAATCCACGTAACCGGCTTTAGAAACCGTATAATGAGAGCAAGTCTGGAAATGTTCTCGACAGGCATGCTTCTTGCATCCACCAGCTTCCTGACACTTAATGGAGTTTTGAACTCATCGTTAAGAGGCTGTTTCAATCGTTCAGAATCTTTAATGGAATGAAAATCACTCACCCTTACTGACTTATGTTGGAGAAATATTTCCGGTATGAAAATAACATGTAAAACTAAAGAAAGGAACCAGAGTATCGTAAAACAGCCAAGTTTATGTTTAATAAACTGAAATATCCTGAAGATTTTTTTTAAACTCTAAAAACAGCCTGAATTGCTCAACTTAATAATCAGTGCTTTTGTTATTCTGTTTTAAATCAACCATGAAAATAGGAGATATATTCCATGGCAGGTCCAGGATTGTTCAAGGATATGAAAAAGTCATTTCTGTTTCACGCTATCGCTGCTCATTTCAGTAATGGACTGATTCCGGTTGCCGTCCTCTACCTTCTGTTGACCCTTTCAACAGGAAGCACCTATTTCGAACATACTGTTGAACATATTATTGTCATTGTCGTTCTGGCTATTCCTGCCTCTTTTTTTTCAGGTGTATACGACTGGAAAAAAAAATACCGAGGAGCAAAAGCCCCGATATTTATTAAAAAACTAAGACTTTCAGGCCTGCTCTTTGTGTTATGTATTTCTGCTGTCGGCATCAGGCTGGGCATTCCTGATGTGATGAACCGTCAGGGTCTTGAGCATTGGTTGTATCTTGCCTTTCTTTTTTCCATGCTTCCTGTTGTGACGCTTCTTGGTCATTATGGCGGCAAACTTTCTTCCCTGCCAAAGCCTCAGGCAAAGCCACCTCAAAAACCTTAAGGTAGACGGTGTTTTCTATAGGCCTTATCTCCTCCCTCTATTCTTAAAAAATAGTTAAAAAAATAATTTGCTGCATATCTTTACAAATGTTAAGTTCTTGTTAATGGAATAAAGTTATACGTAATGCAGAGTAAAATCTCTGGGCCTCTTTTACGAAAATTGTTCTTTATTTGTTAACAGCGACTTTGATTTTTCCATAATTCATCTCATTCATTTATTACGTTTATCTTTGTTAGATGCGTAATTGTCAGGCGATTGTCCTTGGACGGTGATGCGTTTTATCTTTGATTGCTGCTTTTTTGTGATATGCAGTCATAAGCAATAAGCGTATTTTCTTCTTTCGTGTGTATTCCCGATACTAAATTTCATGTAACGATTTTCGGGTAATAATATTCCGTTACGCCTTTTTTTGCGCAGATTCCTGGTCATTACCGATATTTTTTTCAGATTCACTGAAAGGTGCATTATACGCTCTTTACAGAGGCTTCTTTTTTTTAGCCCACAGAGGCATTGTTCTTTTCAGGGGGAGCATAGCTTTTTATAAGTATGCAATTATTGATTAATCACATAAACGGAGAGAGTATGACAAAGAAAGTCGGGCCTGTTTCGGCCATCAAAAGTAAAAAAAGGTGTCGTTTTGTTTTCCTCTTGTGTAGTATGGTATCTCTTATTGTTTTATCGGCTCAGGAAAGTTTTGCCTTGCCGGTATTTGCTCGTAAATACCACACAGCGTGCTCAACCTGCCACATAGCTTTTCCTGCCCGAAACGGTTTTGGCGAAGCTTTCCGAAACAACGGTTATCGTTTCCCTGATGGCACAGATGAAGATATGGTAAAGGAAGAACCGGTCAAGTTAGGTCAGGAAGCTTATAAAGATGTCTTCCCTGATGCCATCTGGCCTTCCGATCTGCCCAATATGCCTTCTCTTGGTTTTCTGGCGAAGAGTGGTGGCTCAATGACAAAAAACTCGACTACCGGAAAGTACAAGGATGTGAATATTAATCCGGAGCTTGATGTTTTTTTTGCCGGGACTATAACACAGCAGTTGAGCTATATCGGTGACTTCGCTGTTGCACCTGATGCTACAACTCTTGGGCGCTTGCAGTTGCTCTGGACGTTCAAACCAGGGCTCGGTATTGCATGGGGAGATATTGGTTTTCCGGAGCAGTTTGACTTGATTTCAACCCGTGCAGGCACTGATTTGAATGGTTATGCCGCAAGTCTGCCAAATCCTAACAGGGGAATTGAATTGAGAATAGCCGGAAATACCGGAACCTCTGGAGGATATTCGATTCTTGCTGGTATTGGCCGGAATTCCGATGCAGGTGTTACTGATGCTGCCGGTAATAATCTTGCCGATGCAAATTTTGCTGATACAAGATTTGTCCGGGCAACCTATAAGATTGGCGGTAACGGGTTGATGAGCGGTGTAGGCGGGTCTTACGGTATTCAGGCTATAGGAATGGACAACTCCATTACCTTTGGTGTCGACTATGTCAACTCAGGTCAAGGAGCCAACACTAATTCAGAAGATCTGATTGCAGGTTTGACGAAAACGGCATACTCTGGTGATGTAAGGATCAATTATGGTCAGTTGCGCGCTGTTGCCCAGTATGCACGGTTTAATGAAGTGCTCAATGCTGTAGTGTTGACTGGTGCAGCTGAAGATGGTTCCGATATTGCCAGAGGTGCTTTTAATTACGGCAAGCGGACAGCACTCTCTCTTGAGGCAGATTACTGGGTTTATCCATGGCTTTTTGGACTTGTTCGTTACGAGCACTTGCAGGATGATCTTAACGGCAGAATCAACAAGGTTATTCCCGGTATTGGTGCCTTGGTCAGACCGAATGTCAAGTTTGGTGTAGAGTACGTTTCTGTTTCCCGGGATGCTGTTGCAGAGACTTCTGCAGCAGGTCTGGCAGCTGCAAACTCAATATCCCTCTATACCCAGGTTGGCTTTTAACGTTCTCCGTTGTTGATGTTCTTTTTTTGTTGTGTGTTGTGTGGAAAAGGCGTGCTTTCAAAGTCGGGATCTATCCCGGCCGGGAAGTGCGCCTTTTTTTTGTTTCAGGAAGCATTCACAACAACAAACTTATTGTACTTTCCTTTCTCATCGTAACAGAAATAAAATGCTTTCATGATCGACCATAACGTTCTTCTGGCATTTTTTACCACATCAGTCATTCTTTCGCTCTCTCCCGGTCCCGATAACCTTTTCGTCATGGCGCAGTCAGCCCGAAACGGTCGCATGGCAGGTTTGTTTGTAACCCTTGGTCTTGCCACAGGACTTATTGGTCATACTGTTGCCGTTGCATTCGGTCTTGCCGCCATCATCCGTGCTTCGACACTTGCATTCACCATCCTGAAACTTACAGGTGCAGCCTATCTTCTTTATATCGCATGGCAGGCGTTCAGGGCCGGTGTTGCAACCTTGAAAAAGGAAGAGGGTCAGGTTTTTTCCAGGGGCAATCTCTATCAGCGGGGAATTATCATGAATCTCACGAATCCTAAGGTATCTCTCTTTTTCATGGCTTTTCTTCCGCAGTTTGCCGATCCGCGGCGTGGTTCCATGATGCTTCAGTTTTTTCAGCTTGGAGGCATTTTTATTATGGCAACCATTTTCGTTTTTGGTTTCATCAGCTTTGTCGCAGGAGGAGTGGGGGAGAAGTTCAGCAACTCTCCGATTGCGCAGAAAGTTGTCAACAGGACAGCTGCTGCGGTGTTTGTCGGGCTTGCGGTGAAACTTGCGCTCTCCGAACGCTAAATAGTGCCTGAGCGAAAACTACCTATAATATTATATAATAATAAGTTATATTACCATTTGAGGGCCGAAATTATTTGTCAATCCCTGAGTCAAAGCGTAATAATACCTCATTATAAGCATTTATGACAGAGAAAAGGTGTTGCAGGGTACCCTCAGAGAAACAGACTCAAAACTTCGTTTTCCGAAATCGCGGGATGATATGCCAAAGATCTTGCGAGGACTTCAGGGCATTTACGCCAATGAAGAGTTACGCAAACGTATTTTTGCCATTTTTGAAGAGGTACGGCCTCAACGCTGATTATGATCGTCTTCATGAATTGGTCAATCACCACGACACGCTTTGCCAGATGCTTGGTCATAACGACTGGACTGATAAAACCGCTTATGAGCTCCAGAGCATAAAGGATAATGTCCGGCTACTTACCCCGGAATTGCTTGATCGAATTAATCATGAAGTTGTCCTTGCAGGTCATACTCTGGTAAAAAAAAATGACCAGGATAATCTCTTACCTTTAATGGCTCGAGGTGATTCGTTTGTGGTGGAAACCAATGTGCACTTTCCGGCAGATTTTATCCAGTTATACGATGTCATTCGCAAAGCCATTGAGGTTTGCGCGAAATTATCTGAACGACAAAAATCAAGCCAGTGGCGCCAATTTGGCTATAACATCCGGTGTATCAAAAGAAAGCTTCGTGTTGTGCACCAGCTCAAGCGCTCAACATCAAAAAAGCCAGAAAAGAAAGCTCTCAAAGACCAACAAATAAAGCTGGCACACCGCGATTATCTTGATGCAGTCGACTTTCAGTTACAACGGGCAGTGAGTACCGGCGCAGAACTGGGCTGCTTCAATCCGAGGCTACTCAGCCAACTTAACCACTATATTGCTCATGCTGAAGTGCAAATGGGGCAAATTCGTCGTCGGCTGTTTAATCAAGAGATTATTCCGCATGAGGAAAAAGTGTTCTCTATTTTTCAGCCACACACTGAGTGGGTCGGTAAAGGCAAGGCCGGAGTCCCTGTTGAATTTGGATTACGAGTCTGCATTATCGAAGATCAGTACCGCTTCATCCTGCATCATCAGGTCATGGAAAAAGTCACCGATAGCGATATAGCCTAAATTCCCGTGCAAATTATAACTATGAGCTACCAGACAGCTGAACATCCAGCACTTTGAGAATATCCCGCTGCACCTTGGTAACCTCGGTGAGAATGTGTCCGTACCTTCCAGAATATTGCACTTTGACAATAG
>CAIXLG010000222.1 GCA_903920215.1 uncultured Chlorobiaceae bacterium | reverse complement strand
TATGGGATAGCTGCGCCAAGTTTAACACTACCAATGCGTTATTACGTTGAATATATGTCCAAGAACGATGTCATGGTACTATATTTTGCTTTACAAAGAATCTGAATATCTATCAAATTGAATTTTTAGAGGTGCCCTTAAGTCGATACAGGGTTATAGAGCATAACATCCATCCGCGCTCATGGGCTAATGCCCTGCCGACTGCTTCAGGTTCGCGGGAAATAACAGTTAATAGGATCCGTGCTGCCCGATCTGGTTGACTGCGTTTTTGTTCCCAATCTTATACCGCCCGCACATCAAAGCCAAACCGCGAAGAAAATTCAGGTTGCGTCAATCCCAAACGCTTGCGGATAGACTTAACGTCAATCTCCTCTGGAACATGAACAGTAAACCGTCACTCATTTCGCCGCGTACATAAATCAGCGCCTGGTTAGCTGACTTGATAAGTTTACTTCCTGCTTTGGACATAGTGTTTAACTATCGACGAGATAATCCGGCGCGGACTTATAAAACACGGGAGGAAGTTCTGAGTGCTGAGTGGGCAGTGCACAGGTGGTTGTCAGCTGCGTTGGGGAGGAAGAAAAGATAGATCCCTCACAGGAGTTCGGGATGACAAGGGGGTTGAATTCGGGATGACAAGGAGGCGGGAATCAGGTATAACTTCAGCAATACTGACCTTTATAATATTTTTTTCAAAAAGAACTATTTATTGAAAGAAAATGCCACGCCCTGCGTAGTAGTATATAGGAAGCAGGATAACCTTGGTTCCAACGAATTATAAAACTTAAACTTATACCCAAATGAAAAAGAATTTCATCGCTGGCCTTGTTATGTCTCTTGCTATCTCCGGAATTTTCGGTGGTGTTTCTTTCGCAGCTGACAAAGCAGCAGCAAAAGCTCCTGCAGCAGTAACAGCACCTGCAGCAGTAACAGCACCTGCAGCTGAAACAAAAGCTGATGCAAAGCCAGAAGTAAAGACAGAAAAGAAAGTTGCAAAGAAAGCCAAGAAAGCTAAAAAGGCAAAGAAAGTTGAAGCAGCAGCACCAGAAGCAAAGTAAGCTCTTCTCTTTAGAAGAGTGCTATTGATGGCTAGTAATGCAAATGATATTGATGAGATGAGTACTTCAAGATAAGCTGTCGGTATTTTATCATAGAAAAAGCCCCTTCGCAAGTTGGGGCTTTTTCTATTACAGCAAATATCTTCACCAGACGACGTAATACAATGCCCTTTATTGGCGTACCGGCTATCTTTTAAAGAAAAAATGATGATATTTTAAAAATAAATAGCATTATTACATCATGAAGCATTAGAATCAAGGCGTAGTTAGCAAACAACTCTCTTCCTTCGGTAATGGCAATCACAAAGCTGCAGGAATTAACAGTAACAGAAAAGACTTACTGGAGAAACCATCATCCTGAGGCTGATTATACCAAACAGGCCAGAATACTGGATGGTGACATCGTTCATACGTGGGCTCAAGCCAATCATGATATAGAGCTGGACTTCATGGATGTTGATCTGTTGAAGCTTGTACTCAGCGAAACCGGCCTTGTAAACAAGAGGTTTCATGTCATATTTGATCTCAATCATGTTACTGATATTTCTTATGCCTATAAGAAGGCAATTAGCGAAATGCTGTTTCATTGGCAGCCATTTCTGGGTTTGGTGTGTTTTTTCAATGTCTGCCCTTCCATGTCCATCATCGTAGACTCTTTTGCTGCAGTTGCACCTGATAATTTTTGTATCCTTCAGACAGAAACATATCAGAATGCGGTAAAAAAGGCACTGGCATTCAAAGAAAATGATACCTTATCTGGGAACGGGGAAAATGAAGATGAAAGTGAACATTCTGAATTTAAACGACAGTTTCTCGGTGCTGTCGCAAGGATGTCCTGGCTCAACATTCTGGACTATCCCATCCCCATACCTGCTCCTGACAGTCAGTATTACCCTTTTTTTCAGGCTATAGATGCATTACGCTCTGACTTCAAAGCAAAAGAGATAGAAAAAGAGGATGAAATAAAACGGCTCCAACAGGATTATGAAACCCGAATAACTCAAACAATCATAAAAATGAATGCACAAGCAGAAGTTGGCAAAAAGTCTATCCATGAGTTTGAAGCACAGTTGACCACTCTAAGGGCAAGGGTTGCAGCTCAGGATATGGAGCTGACAAGAGTGGCTACGGCAATTTCAGAAAAGACCAATGCGCTCAGAAATCTCCTTGACCAGATACACGCTCTTGACATTGATACTGATGTTAAAAGAAAAATGACTGATGAGTGCCTGAAACTCTTAGAAACAGAAACAATAGAAAAGCGCCTTAACATCGAACTAACAGAAACCGATTCTTTCTTTCTGTCAAAACTGCAGAAAAAGCATCCTAACCTGAACCAGCGCGAGCTGAGAATAAGCTTACTTGTCAAGCTGAATTATGACACCGTAGAAATTGCCCGCTCTGTTGGTATCTCAACAAGAGGAATGGAAAGCATACGCTACCGGATGCACAAAAAACTTGGTTTGGGAAAACATGAATCTATAAAGACATATCTGTCAGATTTTTCAACAGCGTCTTAATTCCCGGAGTATACTATATCGATTTCCTTGATCAGTCTGACCTGTCAACACAATTCAGTACGAGCAGAAGTGGCGGACGAAAGTAGGGCTCAAGGAATATGAAAAAGCAGTAAACGGGTGGAATCCGGACAATCAGCCTTCGATTGATCTACCCACCCACCCGTTTGGGGTTGAATAACATGCAAAGTCACACCAATACTACCACGATCCGCAATCTCTTGATTTTTTCAGCCGTTGCACTCTCTGCCGGCTGGATCGGATGGGGATTGGATCACCTCACTGGATCATCACATATACTCGGGCCAGGTCAGCTTCTCTGGCTTGTCATGCCACTTTTGACGGCAGTGCTTTTGAGAACTTTTGCAGGCGACGGCTGGGAGGATTCCGGCTTGGGAACAGGGCCGAAACCGAATGCCTTATGGTATGCTTTCTGTTTTTTTATATTCCCCGTAAGTGCAGCACTCGTTGTTGTAATCGGTCTTCTTACAAGGTCAACTATAATGCCCTATTTTTCAACAGCGACGGCAAGATCGTTCTTGAATGCGGTGTTAGCGGGACTTCTCCCTTCGCTCATAAAAAACGTTTTTGAGGAGTTTGCCTGGCGCGGCTATCTCGCACCAAGAATTACCTCGCTGGGTATTAATGATCTTGCCGGACACGCTCTGGTTGGAGTAGTATGGGCCGCCTGGCATGTTCCGTATTACCTCTTTTTTCTGGATCGGGCTACTTTTGCGTCGTATACTTCTCTGAGTTTAGCAGCCTTTTTTCCAATGATGTTTGCCGGTGTTATCGCAATTTCGTTCGTGTACGGGGAGATCCGGCTTCTGACTCAATCGGTATGGCCCCTGCTGTTACTGCATACCATAAGCAATGCTGTCGGCACTCCCCTTCTACTTGGCGGCTTTATCAGGATGTCGCCAGGTGCGGAAGTATTTGCTTCTCCCGGGCCAGGCTCAGTACTCAGTATAATTATTTACTGCGTTATCGGCACGAGCTTGTACCGGTTCAGAAAGAGAACGGTATCCGTAAAATATTGTGTTTCATGAGGAAAAATGAATCGAAGAGCAAAGCGTGAGCCTCTAAAAAAAAGGAGCAGAGAGAAATGGAGTAAAAAAAAAGCGGGGAAGAAATTCCCCGCTCTAACTGTAGATGGTAAGGCGCTTAACCGTTGCGTTTCTTTTTGTTGCCGGTAAAGAATGCGGTCTCTTTTCCTGCGGGTTTAAAAGGCTTCTTAAAGCTCTTTTTTATGCCGTAAGGTGACGACTGACGATCCTGCTCTTCCATTTTGGTAAGCCTTAGCTGACGGCCGCAGACCCTGACCTTTCTGAGTTCATGAAAGACGTTATCCGGCATTCCCTGAGGAAGTTCAACGGTACTGTATGCATCGTTGATCGAAATCTGCCCGACCGATTCGGGATCAAGACCAACTTCGTTAAGAATAGCACCAAGAATATTACCGGCTTTCACACCATCCTTGCTGCCGACCTCAATTCGATACCTTTCTTTGCCTTCTTCTCCATAGGTCTCGTCTTTTTTTCTTCTTTTAACCGGGCCGCGGTCTCTGTCAGAAGAGCCACGATCTCTGTCAAAACTATCCCTGCTATCTTCACGGGGTCTTGGCTTTTCAGGCTTGTTGGATAAAAGCAGAGGCGTCTCTCCTTGAACCATAGAGGCAAGCGCGGCAGCTGCTTCAATTGTGGGAACATCATGCTCGTGACAGTACTGCTCGATAAGACTGGTAAAAAATCCAAGATCTTCAGCAGCAATAGTATCAGTAATTTTCTGGTTGAACTTTGCAACCCTCTTGTTGTTGATGATTTCTGTTGAAGGAAGCTCCATCAATTCAATGCGACTGTGTGTAGCTCTTTCAATAGCACTCAGCATATTTTTTTCACGTGGAGATACAAACAAAATGGCATCGCCTGTACGTCCAGCTCGTCCTGTTCTTCCTATGCGGTGCACGTATGATTCGGTATCGGAAGGAATATCGTAATTGATGACATGACTGATGCGTTCGACATCGAGTCCTCGTGCTGCCACATCTGTAGCAATTACAATGCTCAGCGTTCCATTTTTTAACTGTTCAACAGTGCGCTCACGCTGATTCTGGGCCATATCTCCGTTCAGTGCTGCTGCACCATAGCCACGGGCCTGAAGTTTTTCAGCAAGCTCGAGGGTCATTGTTTTTGTACGAACAAAAATAAGCATGCCATCGAATGGTTCGACTTCGAGGATTCTTGTCAGGATATCAATCTTGTGACTTCCGCCGACAATCCAGTAACGCTGGCGAATGGTATCAACAGTGGTGGTTTTTGACTGGATGGTAACTTCTGCCGGTTTGTTCAGGTACTTTTGTGCAATACGGCGGATAACCGAAGGCATTGTTGCGGAGAAAAGAGCAACCTGACGGCCTTTTGGTGTCTGGTCAAGGATCCATTCGACATCGTCGATAAATCCCATGCGAAGCATTTCGTCTGCCTCATCAAGCACAAGACATTTCAATGAAGAGAGATTGAGTGATCCACGACGCATATGATCCATCACACGGCCAGGTGTACCGACAACGACATGCACACCCCGTTTCAGCATACGAAGCTGTATGCCGTAATCCTGTCCGCCATAAATAGGTATGACATGGAAACCCTTGAGATATTCGGCATAACGCTGAAAAGCCTCGGCAACCTGTATGGCAAGTTCTCGTGTCGGAGCGAGTATAAGAGCCTGAGGTTCGGCAAGTTCAATATTGATGTTGGAAAGTATCGGCAGGGCAAAAGCTGCGGTTTTTCCTGTACCGGTCTGTGCCTGGCCCAGGACGTCACGTCCTTCTAAAATAAGGGGAATTGTCTGAGCCTGAATCGGGGTGGGATTTTCGTACCCAACTTCTTCAAGGGCTCTCATAATTGGTTCTGCGAGCTGAAGGCTGCGGAAATCCTGCGGCAATAATTGCTGTTCTTTCATTTGTGTGTTCTATTCCAAATCATTGAGAAAAAAGCCTCGTATGAGGCGGGAGTGGCAGCAATGCAGGAAAGAAAAAAATGAAGAAGAGTTCTCATCAACCGAAAACATCCGGGCAACTTCAGAGAATACCGAGCGCCATCGTTTCGTCAAAAACACCGGAAATACTCAAGGCCTGTAAGTCCATATATTCCCGCGTCCTTTCTTAGCATATTCACCACGCATTTAAAACGTCAGCATAGTACGATTTTTTTTTACCAAAGACGAATTTATTATGCGGTGAGGGAACTGGCGATGGAGGTGAAAAAGGAGAGATCCCTCCCAAACGGTCGGGATGACAAAAAGGATGCAAGTCGAGTGAACAAAAAAAAGAGCTATGATGACGGGAACCCGCAAGTGACTTTTTTATTACCTTTATGCTATTTACTGATGTAATGAGCATGAAACATTTTGTTATGCATAGCTTCTCCCTCTTTTTCTATTCTCTTTTTTTCCCGTTTTTTCACGGCATAGCAAAACTATTCAGCCCACTTTCCCCTAAACTTCGAACTTTTTTCCAGGTTCGCAAGGGGATCATAGATAAACTTGAAACTAAAATCAGTCATTTACCCTCTTCTGCTTTCAGGGTATGGATTCATGCTGCCTCTGTCGGGGAATTCGAGCAGGCACGTCCTATAATTGCTTTATTGAAGGAAAAGCGACCGGACCTTATCTTTTTTGTCTCTTTTCTTTCTGATTCAGGATACAACGCAAGAAAAAACTTCCCGGATGCCGCTGCGGTTTTTTACCTGCCTGTGGACTCGCGCGCCAATGCAAAAAAGCTGGTCGCTCTCTGCAAGCCTGATGTTCTGCTTCTCATGCGCTATGATTTCTGGCCAAACCATCTTCTGGAAGCGAAAAAATATGGAACAAAACTGATTCTCGCTGCGGCGGTACTGCAACAAAATGCTCCGTATTTCAAGCCGGTGGTAAAAAGTTTTTATACAGGCATTTTCCATCTGTTCGATCATATCTATACGGTAGCATCAAAGGATACTCTTGCTTTCAGGGAGATATTCATGTGCCAGCAAACTGAAACTGCAGGAGACCCGCGCTTTGATCAGGTTTTACAACGCAGTAAAAACCCGGGGAGGGTTAATCATATCAAACCTTTCTTTGAAAACAAGACTGTTCTGGTTGCCGGAAGCGTGTGGGAGAAGGACACTACATTACTCCTTGATGCATGGCTGGAGCTTGCAGTGCGCCCATCACTCGTTCTTGTGCCACATGAAGTACACCCTGAAAATATGGCGCGTCTCTACCTGGATCTTAAAAACCGCTCTATCGCGTTTGTGACTGTTTCGGCTATGAACGAAAAATTTGATCCTGAACGGGAAGTTCTCGTCATTGACCAGACAGGCTATCTTGTTGAGCTTTATTCAATAGCTTCGATAGCTTATGTTGGAGGCGGATTCGGCGTCAATGTCCATAACACGCTAGAGCCGGCAGTCTATGGCATTCCAGTGGTGTTCGGCCCCCGCTATCACAACTCTCCTGAAGCAGAAGGTCTTGTCAGCACAGGCGGGGCAACCGTCATTCACGATCAGGCGATGCTGTCAGTTGCACTGAACGAGATTGTTACCAATACCTCTGAAAGAGAGAAAAGAGGAAGGGCTGCTGAATCATTCGTTAAAGAGAGAACCGGAGCTACAGCAATAATAGCCGACAGTATTTTGAACCTCCTGTAACCCCGAAAGCAATCACGGAACCAAGGTATCCTTAACGGTCTTGATTGGTGCAATTTTGGGCACTGGAACTGGGCGCTTATGATACCTCTTTGACCAGCCCTGTATGGTATATGCTTTAAAGGTCTGCGTCGCAATGACAACGCCTGTGATTTTCACCTGTCTTCCAGGAAGAAGACGGGTGCCGGGCCTAACCTCGGTACCGTTAATATCAATTTGCCAGATATTTTTGTTGAAATCTCTTATAACCAGAATATGTTTTTCCTTCTGGTACTGAATAATCTTCCCTCCGAGTAAACCTTTTTCTGCGTGCGTCCATCGGTGTTCATTGGCATAGACCAGCTTGTTATACACATGTAAATTTTCAATGAGATAACGGTGAATATACTTGCCGACATCAATCGTATTCAATCCAATGCTCAGCAAAAGACTTGCAAACAGAGCTCCAGCTATAACCTTTGTTGTAGCATAACGATAGCCTGTTTTCGTATGCCGAAATCCGAAATAGGCGACAATGGTAAAAAGAGCAAGAGCTGCCAGCCATATATAGGGTATGCTTTCTACGATATCGGCAATTAACGGGCGTTCTGCTAAAAACAGGTCGATGTATTGATGATCCTGAATGAAATCATTATCGATAAAAACATAAATAGCAGTGGCCATAGCAATACTGCCGGTCAAGACTGAAATTGCAGCAAGCAGCCAAAAACCGAATCGCTGAAGAACGAAGTGCCAACGAGGAATAGGCACTGCATGTCTTTTTTCGATTTCTTCCAGAATTGATTTTGATCTGTCCTTAGGCATAATCATGATTTCTAACGCTCTTCTAAATAACTTTTTATCTTTTTCTTGGCACGATTAATCATTGTAGCAACTGTTCCCTCAGGTATCTGTAAAATATCTGATATCTCTTCATAGTGCTTTTCTTCAAAGAATTTTAAAACAATGATTTCACGACTTTTAGGATCAAGCCGGTCAACAGCCGCCTGTATTTGCGCTGCCGAATGCTTTTGACCATCCTCGTCAGTCAGCTCTAAATCATCAACAACTTTTTCAAAAAGAAATAAATCGCCTTCTCTCTCTAATACACTCGGGAGATTCTTTTCCTTTCGAAAAGAGCTGATTATTTCATTATGTGCGATTCTGTAAATCCACGATGAAAACTGAAGCGAGTGATCATAATCATTGAGATGAACGTAGGTTTTGATGAAGATCTCCTGCAGCAAATCCTGGGCTGCATTGGTATCGCGGCATCCCAATCGGGTTATATATCGTAAGAGAGGAGCTTCATAGCGACGAACGATTGCAGCAAAAGCATTTTTATCAGTAAGTGTCTGTGTAACCAGATCCTGGTCTGTGAATTGCGGCTGTTCTTTATGTCGTGAAGTATCGGCCATATCGTGAAAAAAATCCTGAAATTCAGTGTTTTAATCTTTATAGAGAAAAGCTATAGCCTGCTATACTCTAAATTTTCGTGAAGGGAGAAGACTGGCTCTATATCTCAGGGGGTAATTAATCCAAGCGAGGCTTAACACCCTTAATATCGTGGAAAGAAACAACACCAAGCAAGTGATCACTCTCATCGGTTATCGGCACAGCACGAAAGGAGTACCGGGAAAACATGTCAACCGCATTTTGCAGGCTTTCATCCGGACTGAGGGTGATGAGGTTATCTGTCATAATTTCCCCAAGTGTCTGCTCTGGCTCAGCGGCAATAAGCTCCCTTAAATCAACAACTCCCTGAAGGATATTCGCTTCATTGACAACATACACATACATGATGACATCCATATCACCTGCAACGTCGCGATAATTGTTAATGACATCACGGACTATGGTCTCAAGCGGGCGCTTGATAACCTGCTGCGTTGAGTAGAGCATGATGTTTTCATCGTTCTGATCAATAATCTGCTGCACTCTCTGTTTGTTTTCACTGTCTACAAACTCAATTATCTCATCGGCTTCCGAAGCTGGCAGCACTGAAAGAATATCTGCAACCTGAGCAGGACTCATTTCGTTAATCAATTCGGCTGCCCGCTCTTTTTGCATGGAGCGGATAAGCTCACGCTGCACTCTCGGCTCTACCTCTTCGAGAGTATCTGAAGCGAGTTCAGGTTCAATCTGGTTGAATACGGCCATACGCTGACTGCCGTCCAGCTCCTCGAGAATATCAGCCAGATCGACAGGGTGGATATCGTTGATATTTTCCTTGAGTACATTGAGCTTGACATTGCCTTCAAAGCTGCCGATAGTGTCGGGCAAAGGCTGCACATAAAGCCAGGAGATACTGGATCCCTCTTTGTATTTCGCAAGATAGTTCGCAAGCTTTTTAAATCCCATTCGCCGGAGAATACGAAAACGGTTGAAATCTACATCGGTAACAAAAAGTCGGTCGTTCTGAAACAGAAGCTTGACATCATAGACCACTTCAACCTCATGGCCATCCATATCAAGTATCTTCTTGTCAAGGATATAGTCTTTCAGAAAAATGTGGTTGTCGAGGGGGTTCAGTTCATATCCATCAGCGCTGGTGATTTCTGCAACAATCTCAGTGTTTGAGATCAGGGTGATTTTATCCCATGGAATCAAAAGGCGAGGGTCGCCGTATGGCTGGTGAACCAGCAGGTGGGTAACTTCCGGGACTTTACCAGCGTTCTCCTGTATAACGAGATCTTTAAGCTTACCGATTGAACGTGTTTTCAGGTAGATTCGGCGACCGACAATCTCGCTGAGGTAAAAGTCGCGATCAAGAACTGTAACCATGTGATGTTGGGGTTTTATAAAACCGTGATGAATTTGTAGATCATCAAAAGCACCAGCACAAAAAGATAAATCCTGAGAACCGCCAAGGAAAAACTGACGCCTTTTGACATTTCAATCTTTGGTTTGGCATAGCGCTGGTTGATCTCGCGGATCTTGCTGATAAACTGTTTGAGCATCCTCATAATCTGACCGCCTCAATTACTTGAAAAGATTAGGAAAAAGCGCACTTATGCCATACAACGTGGAAAGTATGATAATCAAGACAACGATCAAGGTACTGACAATATTCTGTAACGTGGTATTGGCATACTCGCCCATTGTCTTTTTATCATTGAGCAGCAATATCAAAAAGACCAGTGCTGCAGGCAGCAGAGTCACCGCTACTACCTGAACAAAAAGCGTGATGAGCACAAGCGGAGCTCCCGGTATGAGAGGAACAACACCGGCCGTCGCCAGAGTAATAAAAAACGAAATATAGAACCAGGGTGCTTCCTTGACCTTGGTATTAAGCGAGTGCGCCCACCCAAAGATTTCACCGAAAGCCCATGAACTTGCAAGTGAAATACAGATTGCCCCCAAGAGACCAGCATCAAACAATCCAATAGCCATGAATGCCCCAATATAGTGGTTGGTCTTCATCAGCATTCTTGCTGCGGTTGCGGCATCATCGATTGGTGCTCCGTTCAGGAGTGTCCCGGTTACAATCACTATGAAAATCGCAACGGCAACGGTGATGATTGAGCCGATAAAGGTATCAAGTTTGCCCATTTTGATATCTTTTTCCTGCAAGCCTTTGTCAACAACAGAACTCTGCTGAAAAAACAGCATCCACGGGGCAATGGTTGTTCCGATATTGGCCATGAGCAAAAAAAACAGCTCATTATTGAATCCACCAGGCAGATTGGGTATCAATCCCTGACCAACTATGCTGGCAATGGATGGATTAACCATGAATGCTGCTGGAATATAAATCAGGTTCAGCAGGCAAAATCCTAAAGCAATCTTTTCCCATGTCCAATATCGACCGTTCAGAACTATTATGCTCATAAGGAGCACAACAAGAATCACGGTTACCCAGGCTGGAATACCGAATATACTCAGCGCTGCAGTCATGCCGACAAATTCAGTAACCAGCGTCAGCCAGTCCACAAACATTAGGTCAATAAGCGAGAACCATCCCCAGAATGCGCCGAAACTTTCAAAAATAGCCTCAGCATGGCCTCGCTTGGTAACTGCACCAAGCCGAACCGTCATTTCCTGGACGTAATATGCCACTGGGATAAGAAGAAGCAGGAACCATATCAGGTGGTAACCATATTTTGCTCCTGTTGCCGCATAGGTAGTAATGCCGCCTGCATCATTGTCAGCAATCATCACGACAAGACCAGGCCCTGCAATAACAAGGTAGAGACGAATCGATTTCCAAACTTTTTTAAACCGGTAGTAGAGAACGGAAAAAAAATCCATATCCGTTGAGTTGGACGTTGACGAAACCCGGCATTGATATTAAGAAGGAAAGGACAGGCATCGAACTCAAAGGTGTTCATACTCACCATTCGATCAGGCGCAAATTTACAACACTATGTTCACTTTACAAAGTTGTTTTGACAATACCAGCAAGAGGTTTAAGTATCAGGATACCATATACGCGGTATTTTTTGATATTCACTTGCAAGCTCTTAATATATTAATCTTTATAGGTAACAACGGATGAATGAGGGGAGACATTTTGTAAAGTACACCTCATTTCGCAAAAAAACACTCGACTAAAAAAGGACAAAATATTCATGCCATTGCCGGTTACTTCGAATCACGCTTTTCTCAAGCTGTTATCTTTCAGGATTTTAATTGTTCTCGCCTATCAGATCATGGCGATTGTTGTGGGCTGGCACATTTACGAACTGACTCATGACACTTTTGCACTTGGTTTGATTGGACTTGCCGAGGTCATACCCTACTTCTCGTGCGCACTGTTCGCTGGCCATGCTATAGACCACTATTCCCGACGCTTGTTCGGAGTATTTGCCTGCCTGATGCTAGTGGTCAATGCCCTGACGCTTACTGCTGTTTCGGCTGGCTGGATAAGCGGCAATCCTTCGTGGTGGATTTACGGTTCTATTGCTATTGGCGGAGTTGCGCGTGCATTTATCGGACCATCATACAGCGCCATGTTTGCACTGATCTTACCACGTGACCAATATGCCCAAGCCTCTGGAATCGGCAGTTCTGTATTCCAGTTGGGATTGGTGACAGGGCCTGCTTTAGGGGGTATCCTGGTCGGATTGGCAGGAAAAACTATTGCCTATAGTCTTGCAACTGCCCTATGCCTGGCCGCTGCAGCGGCGCTGTTCTCTATACGTATAGAGGAACCGCCATCAGCAGAAAGTACACCGATTTTTACCAGCATTTCAGGGGGATTACGCTTTGTGTTCAGCAATCAGATTATTCTTGGGGCACAGTCACTTGATATGTTCGCGGTGCTCTTCGGGGGCGCTGTTTCCATGTTGCCTGCCTTTATTCATGATGTCTTTCATTATGGTCCGGAAGGGCTTGGAGTGCTTCGTGCAGCTCCGGCAATTGGCGGTTTGATAACCGGATTATTTCTCTCACGCCGCCCAATCAATCTCCATGCAGGAAAATGGCTGCTGGCTGCTGTCGCTGGCTTTGGCATCTGTATCATCTCGTTTGCCATATCAACGAACATTTGGATTGCAGGCCTGCTTTTGCTGCTTTCGGGGGTTTGCGACGGGGTATCGGTGGTTATGCGCACAACTATCATGCAATTAGTGACACCCGATGCCATGCGCGGCCGCGTTTCGGCCATAAACGGCATTTTTATTGGTTCATCGAACGAACTTGGCGCTTTTGAGTCAGGTTTTGCAGCTCAGTTGATGGGACTGATACCATCAGTAATTTTTGGTGGAATAATGACGCTGGCTGTTGTAGGCGCAACAGCAAAACTGGCTCCGAAACTTCGCAGACTCGAACTGCACCAACTTTATTGATCCGAAGGAGTGGATTACAAAAGAGTTCCAGGGATAATACGTGAGGACTGTTTTTTCCGTATGTTCTGATAACAAATCATATACTCTTTTTTCTGCCCCCCTTATCATGATATGAAGATCATTTCTTCTGGAACACCCTTGACAATGGATTCACTGTTGAAGCATCACCTGATAAAAGTCAGGGAGTTCGTTCAGTATAGCGCCAAAAATCAAATGAATCAGGATACCATATGCATGTGATTCATTTCATAAAATCCTCTATTCGCCAAGGAACCCAGATTTCGCATTTCAATATAATTGCGGGTTCTCTTATTGGAGCTATCGGACATTTCGGACTCTATTTTGTTTACAAATTTATTTTCCATAACAGATGGGAAAATATGCCTGTGCGCTTGGTTGGTGTGGCGCTCTGTATCGGTGTCCTTTTCAAAGTCAGAAACCCTAATTTTCTTGGAAAGTATTTTGTCTTCTACTGGCACACCATGCTCATTTATATACTTCCGTTCATTATCACACTCTTTACGCTCAAAAATAATTTTGATGAGCCCTGGTTGACCTGGGAAATTTTCATGATTTTTGTGCTTATCCTGAATAATTCACGAGGACTACAAAAGTCGAAATATTAAGGCAGAAATTGAGATAATTGTAGCTGTAAACAGCTAAAAAACGACGATGCTACACATGACGTTGTTGTAATCGATTCATATCAGACAAAAAGCAAGGT
>CAIXLG010000221.1 GCA_903920215.1 uncultured Chlorobiaceae bacterium | reverse complement strand
TAACCTAATTTCCCGAGCGATATATAACGATGGGAAGCATATTCTCATAAAATAGTTTGGTTTATCACAAAATAAGCCTTGGTTTTGTTGTTTTTTTTATAGTTATAATTGTAACTATAACCCAAAGGAGGAAATCATGACATACCAAGTACGTCAACTCAACAAAAAAACCGGAGTCACCTACGTTTACGAGGCCGTCGCCGTCTGGAACAAGGAACTCAAGCAGTCGCGTAACAAACAGGTGTGTATCGGCAAGATTGACCCTGCAACTGGCAAGATCATTCCATCGAAACGATTGAGCTCGCAGCAGGCTGCGCTTCGCGATCCGTCAGTTACGGCAACAGCTCAAATCGTCGGACCTGCCGTTGTGCTCAATGAGCTGTCCAAAAGTACCGGTTTGGCAAGCTTGCTGAAAACCTGCTTTCCGAAAACTTACCGCGAAATACTGGCGATGGCCTCCTATCTCGCAACCCAGGGCGGAGCGCTCACTCACTGCTCATCCTGGGCGAAAAGCCATGAGCCAAGTCTTGCCACATCCCTGAGTAGTCAGCGAATCAGCGAGATAATCTCTTCCATCGGGATTGATGAGAAGCAGACATTTTTGGCTCAATGGATAAAAAAAGCATTGGAAGATGATTACCTCTGCTATGACATAACCTCTGTTTCCTCATATTCGGAGTTGAATGAATTCATTAAATATGGCTATAACCGTGATGACGAGAAGCTTCCCCAACTCAATCTCGCCATGCTCTTCGGACAGAAAACAGCGTTGCCCCTCTATTACCATCGCGTTCCGGGCAGTATAAACGATGTCTCAACGCTGCACAACCTTGTTCAGACCTTCAAGGCGCTTGAGCTAAAGCGAATGCATTTCGTTATGGATAAAGGGTTCTATAGCAAAAAGAACATTGACGAACTGGTGCAGCACCGTGATCGCTTCACCATTGGTATACCCTTGAATAACACGTGGTTACAGAACGCCATTGACGACATCCATGAAACTATCCATGGGCCTGCCGGGTATCGCAAGCTTGATGACGAAATACGGTATGTCCACTCGCGACTCTATCCTTGGGGAGAGGAGAACCGTCGCTGTTATCTTCACCTGTACTATAATGCAAGTAGTCATGCCAAGGATGGAGACTCCTTTAACGAAGAATTGCTCCAGTATAAACAGGAACTCGAATCGGGCAAGCCAGTAGCAGAGCACAAGAAGGCCTATACTGATTTTTTTATTCAGAAGAGAACGCCCAAGCGCGGTCTGGTGGTCACGTACAACAATGAGGCAATAAGCCAACATATCAGCCGGTATGCGGGATACCAGGCACTGCTTTCCAATGGAATCAAGGATCCCCTGGAAGCCATGAAGGTTTACCGTGACAAGGATGCTGTGGAGAAGTGCTTCGATGATTTGAAAAACTCGTTGGACATGAAACGACTTCGAATGCACAAGTCATCGACTGCCGACGGCAGACTTTTCATCCAGTTCATCGCTCTGATTCTCATCAGCGAACTACGTCAGAGAATGAGGACATCTGGACTGATTGAAAAATACACGGTGCGTGAGCTTCTGCGGGAAATGGAGACGCTCACCAAAGTGACCTACACTGGCAAGTATGGACACATTCTCACTGAGCTTACCAAAGCACAGAGGGATATTCTCAAGGAGCTCAATATTGAGGTGCCGGACATGGCCTCGTTATAATTTGCTCGGGAAATTAGG
>CAIXLG010000220.1 GCA_903920215.1 uncultured Chlorobiaceae bacterium | reverse complement strand
CGAATATAGAGGTAAAGAGAGTTTTGTCTTTACTGGGTACAGCAATGTGCTTTTGCGAGGCTTGAGCCCAGTACGGTGAAAGTCGTACGCTGGGTTCTTAGGGGACGGTGGCGCAGTAATGCGCCGCTGTTACCCGATTGGGACCTATAGGACTGATAAAATACTGGGAGCAGTGGCAACAGGGAAGATAGTTGACAGTTGGCAGTGGGCCAGGAAGAGAGATTTCTCACTGCGTTTCGAAATGACAGTGAGGCTTGGGCGGTGCGGAGTCAGGTTTGGATAGGGTGTTTTTTTTATTGCAGGAAATAATATTGTATGTTCATCACTTCCAAAACTTGAAAGTGACAAAGCAGTAGGTTTTTTGACCGGATATTGTTTACTGTCAGATTCAAGGAAAAAAGAAGCCAATCTATTTCCTGGTAAGTGTTTAAGTATTGTCGTTCGTCAATCTTGAATGTTGTTATCATTATGAACACACCTTCCCGCGTCCTTTGCAAGGCCTTACAAGGCAAAATCATGACGGCAGATCAGGCCGCCGCACTTATTTCGTCTGGTGACAATGTTGGTATGAGCGGATTTACCGGTTCAGGCTATCCCAAGGAGGTGCCTGCTGCTCTTGCCAGATGCATTGAGGAGGCCAACAGTAATGGCCAGAAATTCAGGATTGGTGTATGGACAGGCGCTTCCACTGCGCCGGAGCTTGATGGAGCCCTTGCCAAGGTTGATGGTGTTGAGATGCGGCTTCCGTATCAGTCTGATCCTGTTTGCCGCAATCGTATCAATGCCGGGGAGATGGAATATATTGATATTCACCTCTCTCATGTAGCTCAGTTTGTCTGGTTCGGATTTCTCGGAAAACTGAATATTGCGGTGATTGAAGTTGTCGGCATTCTCGAAGACGGACGCCTGATTCCTTCCACATCGGTTGGCAACAACAAAACATGGCTGGATCAGGCTGACAAGGTAATCCTTGAAGTAAACTCTTGTCAGGACCCGCGTCTTGAAGGGATGCATGACATCTATTATGGCACCAGTCTGCCTCCGAATCGCCTGCCAATCCCTCTTGTGCATCCACATGACCGGATCGGCGAACCATACCTGCATTGCGATCCCGATAAAGTTATCGCTATTGTTGAAACCCATAGCCCCGATCGAAATTCAGGGTTTTCAGAACCTGATGAAAATTCCCGCCTGATTGCGGGCCATATTCTTGAGTTTTTTGAACATGAAGTGAAGCGGGGGCGGCTTCCCAAGAACCTGCTTCCATTGCAGTCGGGTGTCGGCAATATTGCCAATGCAGTCATGGCTGGTCTGAATCATGGGCCATTTGAGAACCTGACGGCTTATACCGAAGTGCTGCAGGATGGGATGCTCGAACTGATCCACTCCGGCAAGCTGACCTTTGCTTCAGCGACCGCTTTCTCGTTGAGCAATACCGCGCTTGAGACACTTTATACTCATCTTGATGAATATAAGGACAAGATTATTCTACGTCCTCAGGAGATCAGCAATCATCCGGAAATCATTCGCCGCCTTGGTGTTATTGCCATGAACGGGATGATTGAGGCCGATATATACGGCAATGTTAATTCAACCCATGTTATGGGCAGTGCTATTATGAACGGCATCGGCGGTTCAGGAGATTTTGCGCGTAATGCCTACATTTCCATATTCATGACACCATCGATGGCGAAAAACGGCCATGTTTCCTGCATTGTGCCCATGGCTTCACATGTCGATCATACTGAACATGATGTTCAGATTCTGGTTACCGAGCAGGGGCTCGCTGATCTGCGCGGCCTCTCTCCGACTCAGCGAGCCAAGGTAATCATTGAAAACTGCGCCCACCCGCATTTCAAGCCGGCACTCCAGGACTACCAGAAGCGCGCAGCTGCCCTTTCCCATGGGAAACACACTCCACATCTGCTCGACGAAGCCTTAAGCTGGCATCAGCGTTATCTGACCGTGAACCATATGGAGAAAGAGAGTGCTGAGTGCTGAGTGCTGAGTGCTGAGTGCTGAGTGCTGAGTGCTGAGGTAAGAAAGAAAATAGTTGGCAGTCAGCAGTCGGCAATCTTCAGTTTTTACTGCCAACTGGTGACTGCTGACTGATATCCCGATAAGGAGTGACTATGGCTTGGATATATCTGATAATTGCCGGTCTGTTTGAGATTGGATGGCCCCTGGGGCTGAAACTCTCACAGACCACAGCTCATAAGGCGCTTTGGATGCTTTTTGCAGTATTTTCTATGAGTGCAAGCGGGTTGTGCCTCTGGATGGCACAAAAAACAATTCCCATGGGTACGGCTTATGCCGTATGGACGGGAATCGGTGCTGCCGGTGCATTTGTTTTAGGTATAGTGCTGTATAAAGACCCGGCAACATTCTTCAGGATTCTTTCATTTACCTTCATCGTTGTCGGGATCATCGGATTGAAACTCTCTCATCCTTGATAGTGCTGAGTGCTGAGCGCTGAGTGCTGAGCGCTGAGTGAAGAAGGAAGACTGTACGCAGTGGGCAGGGAAGTGATGAGATTGGTGAAAGAGAGATCCCTCACAGGAGTTCGGGATGACGGATGGGAGTGCTGCGGTGTGAGGGATTAAAGATTGTTCCTGTGATGCTGAAAAGATAGTTTATTCGTTCAGCGACTGAGGCTTTTGGGACTTCATGCAGTGTGTAACCCAATGAATTATAGGTGTTGTGAATGGAATGGAAGAGTGCTTCCGACTCCTCGTAGGATTGCGGTCGTTCGCTGTCTTTGATATAGATGTCCGGCCATGGCGGTAGAATGAATACTTCAGTATTGTAACGGCATCCTGCATGTGCCTCAAGAAAATCAAGGGGTATCGCAAAACCTCCGTGATGCAGATAACCGAAGATATCAGGAAGGCCTCTGTCAAAAAAGACCAGGTTACTTGTGGATAGTGATTGGTCATGCTGACGCAACATTCCATTGAACGCAAGCCGTGCAAATGCGGGCAGATTGTTCCATGGCATTACACCGTCTGAAATCATGATCTGCTGACGGATCAGTTCGCGTGAAACTTCGCTGTAGCAGTGGACTCCCTTGTTGCGGAGTGCTTCAATAAGCGAGCTTTTTCCGCTGCCGGGCCCTCCTGTTATAATGTACCTCATCCTGTTCAAATCAGCCTGCAGCGTCATGTTCAAAAGCAATTCCCCGAAAAACCGCAAGCTAAGGATTTTCGGCGTTTATTTTGCCCGGTTAACACTTTTTCTTGTAATGATGAGAAGAAAGAAATAATGGATCACTCATTTCATTCGGGATGACAGGGAAATGGATAGCGTAATACATAATGAATAATTTCTTATTCATTATATTCAGTGTCAATCTGCTTTTAGGACAGCACAGTATGGACATTATTTTTTGCGCTCTTGCCGTGTTATATATGACTGGCTTATAAACGTATAAATTTATTGAGACTTGAGTTTTATTTCACCATCACCAAAGCGGGTTTTTGTGGTTGGCGCTACTGGTTATATCGGCAAATTTGTTGTTCGTGAACTGGTTACAAGGGGTTATGATGTGGTTAGTTTTGCCCGTGAGCGCTCAGGCGTGGATGCTGCGACTACAGAGGATCTTACGCGGCAGCAACTGCAGGGTTCTGAGGTACGTTTCGGCGATGTCTGCGATATGAACTCCCTGATGAAGGAGGGCATCCGTGGGGAGCGTTTTGATGTTGTTGTCTCTTGTTTGACCTCCCGTACGGGTGGAGTGAAGGATGCCTGGATGATTGACTATCAGGCAACCCATAATGCTCTTGAAGCTGCTAAAGCGGCTGGTGCAGGCCAGTTTGTGCTGCTTTCGGCTATCTGCGTCCAGAAGCCTCTGCTTGAATTTCAGAGAGCAAAGCTGAAATTTGAACATGAGCTGACAGAATCCGGGTTGACATACTCGATTGTGCGTCCAACTGCATTTTTTAAATCTATCGCAGGACAGGTGGAGTCGGTAAAAAAAGGGAAGCCTTATATCATGTTCGGCAATGGGGAGCTCACCTCCTGCAAACCTATCAGCGAGGCTGACCTTGCGCGTTTTATGGCCGACTGCCTTGAAGATCCTTCCAGACAGAATAAAATTCTGCCAATCGGCGGACCGGGAAAAGCGATTTCGGCTAAAGAGCAGGGCGAACTGCTTTTTGAACTTCTTGGTCTTGAACCGAAGTTCAAAAAAGTCCCACCCTTGATTTTTGATGTGATTATTCCAGCGCTCACTTTTCTTTCAAAGCTTTTTCCGGTGCTTAAGGATAAGGCTGAGTTTGCGCGGATTGGCCGTTACTATACTTCGGAATCAATGCTTGTGCTCAACACTGCAACAGGTCAATACGATGCTGATGCAACCCCATCATACGGAAGTGATACCCTGCGGGATTTTTATTCACGGGTGTTGAAAGGGGGGCTTGAAGGTCAGGAGCTTGGTGCACATTCGATGTTTTGAATCTTTTCTTTCACGTTGTACGGCAGGGGAATGTTATTGAAATAGGGGATCGTGCTATTTATGTGTATAGTAGGGAACGGCAAAGAAAAATTGCACAAAATGGATGCAATGTATGGTTTGTGTTTGGCTCTAACATCAAAATGGAAGTAAATTATTATGGCTATTGAACCGGTGGAACAAAAAGGATCAAGCATATTCAGCTGGGCGACTAAAAAAGGGAAACAGTTATTTGAGAAGGCTTTAGGCATTGAAAACATTGAACCTGAGCCCAAGGCTGCACCCAAGAAGAATGTGATTTTGACTCCAAAATCGAGTGGACCTGTCAAGTGGCCTCTTCCTGCCAAGAAATAAAGCGACCGGGTAGAAGAGAGGATAAAAGCACTAATGGAAAAAAAAGTCCATCACACACAATTGCATGATGGACTTTAACCGATACGGGTTGGCGGAAAAGTCAGTGACTATGCACCTACCTGATCCTTTAATGTTTTCCCTGGTTTGAACTTGACAACTTTTTTTGCCGCAATGGTAATAGCCTCACCGGTAAGCGGGTTCCGTCCCGGTCTTTCTGCCCTGTCAACTGTGGTGAATGTTCCAAATCCGACAAGGGTAACATCTTCACCACTCTTTAAAGATGATGATACAACATTGATAAAGGCCTTAACAGCGCGATCGGCGTCTGCTTTGGTCAAGTTTGTCTGTTCGGCAATTTTTTCTACTAATTCGGCTTTTGACATGTTGCAGCTTATTTAGATTGTGGATGGAATGGTTTGTTTTAATTGATGTTGCTAAAGATTAAAACAGAGATAACAGTTTTTAAGAAAAATCAACCTTGCTGTGTACGATTTAAATTTTTTGTATACTCTGGATGTCGTTGACATCGAGACGTAACTATAGGTAATACAGTAAAATAACTGCAGTTACAACATTACTGCTGATGTAATTTTTCGGAGCAGGGAGGTTGAAAAATGACTCCAAAGTGTCTTATGAAAAGCCCCTGCAGATAAGCAATAAGTACAGAAGCATCACCGATATCATACGCTACAGTATCAAAGTATTATTTTTTTAATAAAACGCAATATTTTCAGGATTTCCATTCTTTTCAAGAAATATACCATCAATACGTTTCCCGCGCTTTAATGCTTTCGAATGATCTTCCGCTTCATGAAATGCTACGTAATATACAGTACCATAAAATTGACGTTTTTGGGTATAATCCCGATATCAAGGATATGCTTTATCTTGTCAGATGTGAAAAGTTGTTGTGAAAATTACAGCACCTCATTCAATTTTTTTAAAAACGAAAAATTCCTTACATATTGAGTTAAGGTGTTTTATGTAAACCCCATAGCAGAAAAATATCCTTTACACTTTATAACTTTTAACAAGAATATCATTATGAAAAAAGCATTTCTGCAGATTTCCGGAATTGTTGGAATTGTAGCTCTTCTTCTTGGCACTTTCAGTAATGATGCTTTAGCATCACGCAGACATCATCATGGCCATTACTATGGTCATCGCCATCATCATGGTCATCGCAGATAAGCCTGATCGTTAACGAAGGTTAGTTTTTAAAACCGATGAGGGAGCTGTAATTATTTAAAGCTCCCTTTTGCGTTACGCTATTTCAGGTTTTTGGGTAGAGATAGCTGATTAACCCCGCTCATCTCTTTCCGTTCAGCTCATGCTCATGTTCAATTCTGAATTCCCTGTATCTCACTTAATTATTACAAGTCACTTGCGCCTGTATTGATGGATGGTTATATTTCGGAAATAAATTAATATCCAACCGATAATTTTTAGGCTAACTGATGGAGGATGCTATGTTGAAAGAAGCTGCGGGGGTTGCGGGTGGAGCGTTACTGTTTTCACCTCTTGGTGTGCCGATTCTGCTTCACGGGGTTTCAGGTATTGTGGTAGGCGGTGCAGGGCTTTTTGTTGTTGATGCTGTTCTCAAGCAGGTTGGGACTCTCTTGCCAAATATCCCATCACCCATACAGGACGATTTCCATCACTCAGAAGAACCTGAAGAGTAGTAAAATTTCCCTGACTTATAAGTCATGTAGGCCCTAGGTGACCTATAGGGCCTATTCCGCAGCAGTGGTGCGTTCTCAGTAGTAATAACTTGGGGAAAGTTTGCTCGTAAAGCGGTTCATCATGTAATTGACAAACCATACCCAGTTCAGTGGCTTGCCCTTCATGCGCTGCATAATCGCACGCCCTTTATAGACCTCTTTCTGGAGCTTGACAAAGTTTTCAAGCAATTTTTCACCGCTCATTTTATTCGGCTCAAACATGTAATGATAGGTGTCGTACTTGTCCCAGTCAAAATGGCGTATGCGCGGCTTCATCTCATCGAAATACGGTGTTCCCGGGAAAGGTGTCACTAACGAAAAGACAGGAAACTCGATCTTGTTTTTCATGATAAAATCGTAGGTGAGCTGAAAGCTCTCCTCCGTATCGTTATCAAAGCCGAACATGAAGTATCCCTGGATGGCAATACCGTTCTTGTGCAGATTGCTTACCACCGTTTCATAACTGCCGAGCCTGTTTGACCCCTTTTGCACGCTCTTGATTGTCTCGGGATTGAGGGATTCAAATCCGATACTGAGCAAATCGCATCCTGAACGTCCCGCCAGTTCGGCTACTTCGGGTTTATCAAGAAAGTTCATGGAAATATTGGCATTCCAGTGCACTCCGAGTTTAGCCATCTCCTCAAGGAGTGTCATGAAATACTTTGGACGAAAGCTGATATTGTCGTCCATGAAGGAGAAATTGATCTTTTTTTTGCCAAGCCGTTCCTGATGATAACGCATTTCATCAAGCACCAGATCCAACTCACGGTAGCGGTAGCTTTTTCCGTAGACTGTCGGCGTTGTGCAGAAGTTGCATCCTACAGGGCATCCTTTCGTTGCAAGAAGAGGAATAAGTGAGCTGTATTTTTTTGCATTTTTTGATGAAAGGGCATAACTGAAATCAGGGTGAATCATCGTACCCATCGGCTTAAGCTCCTTTGCCCTGTAGACCCTCTGCATCTTTCCTGTTAAAACGCCAGTTGCAAGCTCTGTCCATATCGATTCAATTTCACCATACACAACGCTTGTGCAGTGCTCGGCGGCCTCATCATGCAGCATGGTTGGATGAACGCCTCCCAGGATTACAATTCTTCCTTGAGCAAGTGCTGCATCTCCGATCTGGTAAGCCCGTGACGCATTAAGAGTTCTTGATGTAATGGCAACGACGTCAAAACCGGAAAAATCGTCAGGAACCTTATTGCCAAGCCGTTCATCAATAAAGGTGACGTCAAACAGCTTTCCGACCATGGTAGCAACCATAATCAGGTTTAAAGGCATGCTGACAGTCCCGGAATCTACCATCATGCTGGTGTTGCTGACTGGCTGGATTAACAGCCATTTTTTGCGCGATCTTTGCTCTCTTGCAAGTTGATGAAGAAGTTCCTCTGCGGGGTCAGGTGGTGTAAGGAGAGTGTCTGATGGTAAGGTTGGCATGCCCTGAAATCTGCAATAAGTGTAAAGAAAACGTTACAAGAAAAAAACAATACTGATCTGCCCTTTTAAAATGAGACAAAATCCCCGATTAAACGGGGATTTAATAGTCGACTTTAAGCTGGTTTGACAGCTTCACACAACAGGTGGCCGTATTTTCTAACCGAGCGGACATCAGCAAATCCGATAGATTCCAAAATACCCTGATAAGCACCCTGCTGCTTGAAGCCAAGCACTGAAAAAGGCATACCGGCACCGAGGATATAGTGGCTGAGGTAATCGAAATTTGGATTGTCAGGATCATCAATAATCATATCGAGAATCAACACTTTTCCACCGGCAGGCAGAGCGTCATAGGCTTTTTTGAGCAGCATTGTGGTCAACTGTTCATTTGCGGAATACAGAATTCTGCAGAACATGACCGCATCTGCCGTCGGGTAAGTATCCTTGTAAATATCCACAGCAGCGCCTTTCAGACGGTCGCCAACCCCTTTTTCTGCTGCATTTTCATTGACCAGTTCAACCGCACCGGGCAGATTCAGAATAGTGGAATGAAGCTGAGTGAACTTCTTGAGAAGGGCAGCTGAAATATCACCGATCCCGCCGCCAACATCCACAAGGGTTTTGGCATTTGAAAGGTTGGCTTCTTCAAGCAGCAGCTTGATTGTAAAATAGGCGTTGCTACGGTGAATTTCCTCAAAATACCAGTTATCAGCACGGGTTACCGGAGGATAGGGTACCTCGCCCTTGAAGTTTACCTTGCCTTTTACAGCATCGGCAATCTGAAGATAAAAGTTGTCTGCAAGATTTGCCATGGCTTTCAGTACCGGAACCATATAGAGGTTCGGAAGCTCAGGATTCGGCACAAATAATGTTGTGGCAAAAGGGGTGAGGCTCCATTTTCCATCATCTTTGGCAGTCACTCCAATTTGAGCCAGGGCCTCAAGCAGCATGATGAGTCTTTGTGGAATCGCCTCGACAGCAGTCGCAATTGTTTCGATATCTTTTGCCTCACCAGCAAGCTGTGTAAACAGATCCAGTTCAAGCGCAGCCTTTAAACTGCCGAATTCCACAAGTCCTTTGAAAATAAGTTCATCGGCTCTGTGGCTTTGCTGTAGTAACTCAAGGTCATTCATGATTGAGGTGAGGCTAGAAAGTTAAAGAAAAATGCATTGTAAATATTGACAGACGACCAGTTCATTTTTTGATGTTGTTATCTCTCTCGAAAGTGTCCAGTTCTTCACGAAGGTTTTTTCTGAAAGCAAGGCTTGTGACAAGGTTAAGCAGCTTATAAGGGTTTTTTCTTACCCTGTTGGCAATATTTTTCCATGAATAGACCTTGTAATAGCTCTTTCTGAATTTATGCTGGAATTCTACTGCATCGTATTTTTCAGAACGGATTACCAGATTCATGGCATTATACTTTTCCCAGTTCTCGTTGGTAATCCAGCCGTTATTCTTGTATTCCCAGTACATTGATGTACCCGGATAGGGGGTAATAATCTGAAAAATAGGCATGAATACACCGTTTTTGCCGACAAACTTCACCAGGTTATCCATGTCTTCGAAACTGTCAAGTGCCGGATTGATCAAAAAATTACCCTGAACATTCAGGCCTGCCTGACGGCACTCCTCAATCAATCGGGAATATTTCTCCGCTGAATTGACATGGCCTTTATTGTACGCTTCCAGTGTACTTTGATTGATGGACTCGAAACCGACAAGCACCATGATGCATCCTGCATCAACAAGCTTCTTGACCGTCACCTTGTCTTCAAGAAAATTGATGCTGAAAAAGACGCTGAAATTGATATTGCACTCCTTGATCAGGTCAAGAGACTCCCATAACTTCTTTTTACTGACACCAAGGTTTTCATCAGTCAGCATGAACCATGGTTTCGATGACTTTCGGGTCGGCTTGAAAAAAACCTTTTTAGCGATTTCAATTTGTTTTTTAAGCTCATCGGGTTTTTGTGACCTGTAGAGCTTTCCTGTATAATTCGGGGTGACACAGAATGAGCATTCAAAAGGACATCCGCGGGTTACATAGATAGGTATGGATTTTGTTCCATCAACCTTTTCCCGTTTGGAAGCCTTGGCAATCCGTTCATAATCAATGGGAATAATCTCTGTTACAGAGGGGAAGTCTTTGGAGTCGTAGAGTGGTTTTAACCGGTTATCAGCCACATCTTCAAGCACGGTCAGCCAGAGGTTTTCGGCCTCTCCGCAAACGATACAGTCCGCATGAGGTCTGGCTTCTTCAGTATTAAACGACACATGCAATCCTCCAAGCATGACTTTTTTCCCATTTTTACGGAACTTGTCAGCGATTTCATAGCCTCTTGTTGCATCAATAGTTCGAGAGGTTATGCCGACAAAATCGTAATCCCCGTCATAATTGATTGCATCGCCAAAATGTTCATCGACAATCTCAATATGATGTTGTGGAGGGGTCAGGCTTACAAGAACACCTACAGCCATATTAAACAATGGCTTCTGGTTCGATTTGGAGTCTTTTTTCCCTTTCGGGGCTATGAGGAGAATTTTGAGGGGTTTAATACGAGGAAGTTCAAGGTTGCTCATTCGTTACTTCTTTGTTTAAAACGGTTGTGATCAATAAATAAAATGCAACATCACGGTTTACTCACGCTTTTCTATACATGGATGAGCTCATAGTTTCAACGGATTGTTTGATGATGTATTGATAACCGAAATAAACAGGCAATACTGCTGGTCTTTCATGCTTAACGAGCTTTAATACTGTGAAACAAATTCACCTAAAAGAACACTTGGTATTTTTTCAAACCAGTTCAGTTCAGAACCTTGTCATAATTCTTGCGATTCTGGCTCTGATCATGCTGGTTCAGATCAAAAGGAATATGAAGCCATTTGTCCTTGAAGAAGGCATCACCAGGCTCAAGACCAGTCAGGCTGATTGGAAGCGTGATGATTTTACGCTGATTACCGATATGAATATAAAGTTCGTCACCGGTTACCCAGACGTCGATATCAACAGGGTTGGCAAACATCAGCTTTAACTGTACTTCATAGACATTGCCGTTGCGGACAAACTTGATTGGCGGTTCGTCATACATCATGTCTGATGGGTCAGTATCGCCGTACATATCTTTGGCAAACTGCTCAAGTGACTGAAGACCGACAATCTCTTTTTCATACATTCTGAGCTTTTTAACCGGCAGGGGAGAGAAGCCCTCTTCGATCTCTCCAAGGTACTTCTGCTGAATAGACTTCCACTTTTCAAGATACCCGCTGTTCTCTTTGGTATCCAGAAGCCTGTTAACCAGCACCATGTCCACCTTGAAGCCATAAAGGTTCAGGTAGGTCAATGCACGCATGGTCTCCTTGATCGACATTTTCTCGGCGTTCATCACAAGTCGAACCGTCGATTTAACATTATCCGTAAGGATTTCACGGATATCAACAAGCTCATCAAATACCTGATCAACTGAATCCACTGCATCTGCAGGAGGGATATAAAATGCAATTTTATCGCCCATCTTTGAAAGAGGTTTGCTGAGCGGCTTGATAATATATTTGGTAACATTTTTAACAGCCTTCATGCCCCATGCAAGGGTATCGGGAAGAGAGAGAAGGCGTAAGGTTTCACCGGTCGGTGCGGTATCAAGCACAAGGACATCATAGAGGCCGGATGCTTTGTAGCGCTTGATTCTCAAGAGAGAAAAGAGCTCTTCCATGCCAGGAAGGATGGTCATTTCATCGGCCATAACCCCTGAAACGCCCTGGCCCATAAAGATTTTTGTATAGAACTTCTGGACTGACTGCCAATTTTCTTTAAGGTCAACGTAAGGGTTAACCTCAATTGCATGAAGGTTTTCCTTAATCTTTGTCGGCTCTGAGCCGAGAGTCAGATTGAACGAATCGGAAAGACTGTGAGCCGGGTCGGTTGAAAGAACAAGAGTACGATAGCCCAGCTGAGACAAGCGGACAGCTGTAGCCGCAGAGACACTTGTTTTACCTACTCCACCTTTACCTGTGAATGTTAAAATACGCATAAATATGGCATTGGATGAGTTAGGGATACAGAGACAAATTCAAAAATTCTAACGATACGTTGAGCCGCCTTCATTGCATCATATGCTTGATGTTATGTCGGCTAAATTTAGGAAATAAATCAAAAAAATAGAGCAAATTTATAACAAAATCCACCTTATCACATTTAATAATTTCCTAAACTCCCAAGTTACTGCCTGTGAGTTAAAAAAGCAACTGAATTTCCTGTATGAGTTTGATATTGTAATTCTTGACTGGCCCTAAAAAATTGCCTGCATGGTCAGAAGAAATTCTCAAAAATTTCTTAGCTTCATGGCAGTTCTTATGATCAGAAAAAAGAAGAGCTTGACAGACTTGCACCACACTTAATCACAATAATCCTGAAACGACTGTTCCATAAACTCCAAATATGCCAGAAATACTCAAATACACGACAGTGTTTGCACCTGTAGTTTTTTTTGTTGGAGGTGTTTTTATTGTCATGCTTCTCAACAAGTTTATCGGCAAGCAATCATCCAGTAAAAAATCAGGATGATATAAGCCACTTGTGGTCAAGTGGCTCATCCCGGCAAAAAACTGCTCCTTCAGTAACAAGGCTCATTGCCACAGAGTATGACCGGACGCCATTCGGGCTTGAACTTTGCAGCAGCATCCTGAATGGAACCTCTCCGAGAATCCACTCCTTTATCACAGTACCCTCAGTGCCCGCCCGAATGCGTCAATATCCTTTTCTCAGCTCTGACTCCGCTCGTTAACGATACTTTTCCTTCAATATTTTCAGTACTTGATAATAAAATTTATGGTAACCGGATACTACTACAGTATGGTTGCGTTATATGTTACAGGTTATTTGCAAGGGGATCCCATGAAAACAACCAACAATCTTACACTGCCAAATTCAGATTGATGTATCAGCTGATGTTTTATCAGCTTTCACTCGAGAACTTTTTTCCGCCGTTTGGTGGTCAAAGTGATCGCAATAATCGATGGGTCAGGATGTCTGAAGTCATCTCTTGGTATGCGGCTGAACTGCTGTACAACAAAATGTCTTGCGAAAACAGAAACTCTGGCCTTGACTCTTCGCCTGGCGTTTCAAGTATGCCGACCGTCCATGTTGCAAGAGCTGTTTCGGTTACGAAATCAGGAATTGGAGCCTCTCAACTCCTTCAAACACTGAGTAACGAACGCTGTATCAGAAGATCTTGACTATAAGATTCAGATACCAAAAGCCTCAGTTCGGGGATTGCATAACTTCAAAATCTATAGGCCATCCCCATTTATTCATAAATGATCTATATCTGTAAAATAGAATTGTTTATCGGAATAAAACAAAGGTAAAATTTTGTATTTTGATGAAATAACCCCCATTACTCCCTTTATCATGATGCCCAATGTATCTTTGCTGAGACAGGCCAGATCGTCGATGCCAGTTTTGTCGAAGTTCCCAGACAACGCAATACAAAGGAGGAAAACAAAGAAATAAAAGCCGGTAAAACACCAGCAGCATTGAAAGAAAAACCCCACAAGCTTCGACAGAAAGACACCGATGCTCATTGTGGTAAAAAGAATAAGTTGCTTTTTTTACAGGTTACAAAAATCATATCAAAACTGATAAGGACACAAAATTTATCAGCACCTATGCTGTCAGTTGTGCATCTGTTCATGATTACCAGGAACTTGAAGCGCTCATCGACAGTCAGGGCTATAGTGTTGATTGGTGTGGCTTGACCACCGAAGTGCATGAAAAAGGCGTCGGAAGCCATCCGTTGACAAATGTAGGAAAGTTGGGCAAGGATATAGATCGTGCAGTAATTTTCAGAGGAGTTTACCTTTAAATTCCTCGAAAAACAAATTTATATTACGTTATTCAGCATTTATCAATGAGTTTTATAATAACAGCAGTTCTCTCGCATTTTTGGACAATATTTGGCTTTATTTTTTTGTTTCTTGAACTGTTTAAAGCACCCAAGCCGCTCTTTATAAGCGGAATTTTTGGAACTGCATGTTTGTTGGTATCTCTTTTTACTGGTACTCAGACATCCTTTGAGATCAAGTTCCTTGTTTTTTCAATTATTTCCACCGTATTGACTTTGAGTGTCAAGCCTGTTATTTGTAAATGTATCTATATTTATAGCAATAATTTCAAAACAAACACTGAAGCTCTTGTTATTGGTAAAACTGGTCTAGTCACGGAAACTATTGACCCATTTACGGGTATCCTGACCATTACTGTTGGAGGGGATACATGGAGGGCCGTTGTGAAGAATAGTTATTTACAGGTTGTTCCTGGACAAAAAGTTATTGTTATCAGTGTTGAAGGCTGTACTGCGGTTGTTGATTTCATAAATGAAAAGAGTTAAACATGTTTCAGCTGGTATCTCCTGAAATTCTATCTTTGGCCTCTTTTGGAATGCTGGTCTTGTTTATTGCATTTTTTACCGCAAAGGGATTCAAGATCATCCAACAGTCAGAAACAATGATTATTGAGCGCTTGGGGCGTTATCACCGAACGTTGTCATCGGGTGTTCATATTATCTGGCCAGTTCTTGATGAGATTAGAACCATTGAATGGAAATTTATTGTGTCGGATATTGACGGAAAAAATATTGTCCGCAGGGATACAACCACTAAAATAGATCTTCGCGAGACTGTTTACGACTTTCCAAAGCAAAATGTCATCACTCGCGATAATGTAGCAATTGAAATTAATGCTATACTTTACTTCCAGATTACTGACCCAAAGAGATCTGTTTACGAGATTGTCAACCTGCCCGATGCCCTTGAAAAACTTACTCAAACGACTCTTCGCAACGTTATTGGTGAACTTGATCTTGATCAAACATTGACTTCGCGAGATACCGTCAACCGAAAATTGCGCACAATTCTTGACGAAGCTACCGATAAATGGGGCGTTAAAGTCAATAGGGTCGAGTTGCAGGATATCATCCCCCCCGTTGATATTAAGGAGGCAATGGAAAAGCAGATGCGTGCCGAAAGAGATCGCCGTGCCACTATTTTGGAGGCAGAAGGACAAAAACAGGCCAAAATTCTTCAGTCAGAAGGTGAGCGTGTGTCTGAAATCAACAAAGCAGAAGGAATAAAACAGGCTCTTATTTTGAAAGCATCTGGTGAAGCCGAAGCAATGGTAACCGTTGCGGAAGCAGAAGCGTTAGCAGTAGGGAAGCTCACCCAGGCCATCAAAGAGTCAGGAAGAGAGCCCACCACCTATCTGCTTGCCGTAAAGTATATCGAATCAATGAAAGAGATGGTGAGCGGCAAAGACAACAAAGTTGTTTACATCCCGTATGAAGCTTCAGCACTGCTGGGTTCCATTGGCACTATTCGAGATTTATTTGCTGTTTCTCAAGAAAAATCATGATGAAACTTCAATAAAATCAACTGCACTGTTGATGCAGAAGTATTTTGTGAAAAAAAATCAAAAAAATGCCTAAACCCGACATAAAAAAAGGCGATGTTGTAGTCCTAAAAAGCGGTAGCCCAGATATGACTGTGGCTGAAGTTAGAATACCGAAAATTGGAGGAATCAACCAGATCTCTGCTTTTTGTGAGTGGTTTGATAGTGAAGGCAATACAAAACAAAAGTGGTTTGCTTTAGTTGTGCTCAATAAGAAATTCAATGCCGAAGCAATACAAGAAATTGGCAGCTCTTCCCCCTTCAAACGATTTAAATCACCCTGGAGTGCTTTTCGCAAAAAAAAGTAACAGGCTAGCCTGAATTATTCATCCATACACAAAAAATGGGGGGAGTAGAACGGAATAGTGGAAGCCGCAATTTCAGGCATTGGACAGGTATGCCATAAAAAAAGTGTTGGCAGCATACGGCTTGCAGAATCATTGGGGCGTATCCAGCATGAGACGGTTGCAGCTTTTGCAATGGAAGGGTAGTTTCCCGGAAAATTGTTCTAGTAAAAGAATTTTTATTTTTAGCTATATTTATAACTGTAATTAAGCTTCCTTACGGTTGTTCAAATGAAGCTCCTCGCTGCAAGCAGCTAGGTACCAGTTTTTGGAACTACCAACTTTCGCCATAAGTGGCGGGGAATTTAACTTTGAGAGATTAGGTCTCTATGGGATATAGTCTCCGAAGCTTTGCTTCGTGACAGAGTAGATAAAAATGAATTAATACCCTGAGGCTCTGATGCCGGGTAGTAGATTAACTTATGTCAGGCGATTTTGAATTAACTTAGTGTATTTTTTAAATCGAATATAGGGTTAAATCATAATGAAAAGTCTGCTTGTTATTTTTTTATGCGCCATACTGGGGTTTATGGTTTTTGCAGTAGGCCCTCTTGAAACGACGAGAAAAACTATTTCTGCGCTTGGTTATGTAATGGCACGCACGCGGGCGGATTTCAATGAAGCTGGCATACATTCTCCATTAGGAAGGGAACGCGATCTTGTTGGTGTTGCCCGTGGAAGTTCAGAGGATGTGTATTATAACGGCCAGCCCTACGATCGATGGGTAAGGAAAGAAGATTCAGAGTCACTGAAATGGTTAATACGAGCTGCTGAACATGGAGATCCAAAAGCTCAGTATGAGTTAAGTCTGGTGTACAAGAAAGGTTTCTGGGTCAGGAGAAACGATGTCGAAGCACTGAAATGGCTTAGGCGTGCTGCCTTTCATGGAAATGCAAAAGCTCAGTATGATCTCAGTTTGCTGTACAAAAGGGGACGATGGATCAGAGAAAGAGATCTCGTTTGTGTTCCCCGTGGAGATTTTGAGGAAGTGTCTGATGTCTATGGGTCTGAACATGCAACGACTCCTTACGATCTCAATGTTTCGTACATTCAAACTCGTGTGGTAAGAAAAACCAACCCCGAAACCTTAAAATGGTTACGCCGTGCTGCTGATAATGGAAATATTGATGCTGAGTTTAATTTAGGAGTGCAGTATGCGAAAGGTTATGGTGTTGAAAAAAACTCTGACGAAGCCATCAAATGGCTTCGCCGTGCTGCTGATCATGGGCACTCAAATGCCCAATCTAATCTGGGAGCGATGTATGCGACTGGTATCGGTGTCGAAAAAGACTATGATGAAGCATACAAATGGTTTCATCGTGCAGCCGTTCATGGAAATTCAAATGCTCAGTATAATCTCGGGGTAATGTACACGACTGGTTCCGGCGTCAGCAAAGACTATGATGAAGCCTTGAGATGGTATAGGCGTTCTGCTGATAATGGAAATTCAAATGCTCAGTATAATCTCGGAGTGATGTATGCTACTGGCACCGGGGTCTTGAGAAACGATGTTGAAGCCTTGAAATGGTATCGTCTTTCTGCTCATAAGGGATTCTTCAAGGCTAAAAACAACTTGCGGTTGCTTGTGCAAAGGGATCTTCGGTAATTACAATCTGAAGGCGATAGATGTTCTTGAGTTTTTATGAACAAAAACTAAAACAATGAAAAAATATTCCTCAATACTTGCAGTGGCCTTGATGACAGGTCTATGGGCGGTTCCTGCATCTGCCGTTGAGCAATACGTGAGTGGCAATGTTGGTATGACATGGACTAATGATATTAAGGGCGGTTCATCCAGTTATGTATTGGATAGTGGGACAAATGTACTCGTAGCACTAGGCGCTGATGAGAAGCACCTGGATTACCGCTTCGAGGGTGAAATTGGCTATCAGACCAGCGGTATCAATAGTTTTGGTTCAAGTGCATATCGCGGTGATGTTCATGTGTTTTCGCTTTTGGCAAATGGATACTACGACATCTATACAGGGGAAGTATTCAAGCCCTATGTTACAGCGGGAGCTGGTGCTGTGTTGGTTAAATTTAATGATCTCAGGGATGTGGGCCAGGTAAGTGGGTACAGCGAACATGAAACGGCATTTGCTTACCAGGTTGGTGTTGGTGTGACAGTTCCTGTAACTCCTGATATGAAGTTTGATGCTCGCTGTCGCTACTTTTCGACAGCTGATTTCCGTATGGATAATGGAAATATGACTCATTTCTCAAGTACCAGCTTACTGATTGGTCTGAGATTCAGGTTATAAAAATAATCACCCCGGCTGGCTACCGGTAACCGACCGGAATCATCAGCTGTGCGATATGGCTTTATTTCCGCTTCACCTTGAGTTTCTGTGATAGTGAAGAAAGCTTGCTTACAGAAGGGTATGCGTTACCTGCGAAGCCATTTCCGACAGTGGATAATGAAGTTCAGGCAGGACTATGCCCGGGCTGAAACCCCCTCCGACTATAGAACTGCACCTTGCTGTTGTTGTGACATTCTCTCGGAGACTCATGAATGCTTCGATCTCCCTTTCTCAGCTATAAATCCACCAGTCAACGATACTTTTCTTTCCATATTTTCGATACTTGGGCAATAAACTTTTTTCTTATCTACGAATAAAGGACTAACCATAAAAAAATATCAGTTTTTTTAACTGTCGCCTCATAGCTGGAAGTATTTTTGATTTTGCTGGTAATTACCGCAATAAAGCTTGCGCAAAGCGCTGTTCAAGTTACTCCTGACGGTGTTTTTGGCCCGGTTACTCTTGCTGCAATAAACTCAATTGATTCAGATAAGTTTATTTTGAATTTTGCTTTATTGAAGGTGGCCAGATATCGGGATATCGTACTAAAAAACCCTGATGACAGTAAGTTTTTGCTTGGGTGGATTAACAGATCATTAAATGGTATAGTGTAGTAGAGCCCAATTTTTATAAAGAAAGAGCGTATGGATCAATATATCTGTCCGATAAAAAACCTTGTTTAATGCTTTCAGTCTGTACCTTTTTATTCACAAGCTTAAAGTCGATTTTTTTGTATTCTGAGGAGTGTACTCTATCAAATTATTGTGTTATACGGAGCAAGATATTTCGTTGAGCATAAAATCTCCCAATCCCTTAGCTTTTTTTTGCCGCGATGATTAAAATCATACTCAAGCTTGTTGTATTCCTTTTTCTGTTTTCGGGTGTAGTTATAGTAACATTTTTGTTTGCAGCAAAGGTTGGAAATGTTTGGGCTGAACATCAGCTTGGGAATATTTACGCAAGAGACGGCTTCACACAAGACTATGTTCAGGCGGAAAAATGGTATCGACGTGCGGCAGAGCAGGGAGATGTAGATAGTCAGTGGAATCTCGGTGTGATGTATGATATAGGTCGTGGTGTTGTACATAATGATAAAGAAGCTGTAAAATGGTATCGGCTTGCGGCAGAGAGGGGAGATGCAAAAGCTCAAAATAATCTCGGATGGATGTACCATGAGGGTCAAGGTGTCGAAAAAAGCTATAGCATGGCTATGCAATTGCTTCAGCTTGCGGCTAAACAGGGATTAACCGAAGCTCAAAATAATATCGGGGAAATGTACCATGCGGGGCAAGGTGTCAAAAAAGATGATGTTGAAGCGGTAAAGTGGTATCGACTTGCTACTGAACACATGTTAAAAAAATTGGATGTTGACGCCAAGAAATAGTGATGTTTCCAAGGTACTGTCAAGTTGCGAACAAATTTATGGTATTCCGGCTTGGCCAGGTAAGCTCGTGCCAAGCTTATGGTCTTTTCGTAAAAAAAGCACTTTATACAACCACATAAAGTGCTTTTTTTAATCTCATTCAAAAGAGACAACCCTGTTGTTAAACAAAAGGGTTGAAATGGCTGAAAGGTTTTCACCTGCTTGCTGTTTCCTGCCGGGTAGGGGTTTGTTTTTAAGGAAATGCACTTACTTTTTTGGTGCAGCAATAGCAGATGTGACGCTTTGTACTGCCGAACCGATTGTGTTGATTGCACTGCCAAGAAGATCGATAGCTGTCTTGCCAACTGGTTCAATAACTTGTACAGCGACTTTGAGCCCGCTGCTTACGAGATCCAGAGATTGATGAACAATTGTGCTTCCGATATTCACAAAATCAGAGAGCGCAGCTGAGAGATCGTTGTTAGTTTCGCTTGACATGATTGCAATTATTTAGGGTTTTGGAAAGCAGTTGCATGTTTTTTGATTTTTGAGTAGTGTTTCTCGTGTAATCACTGTTGTCTTCTTAAAAGGAAAGATCGTGTCCGTTTTTTTTAAACATTTTACGGATGTGAGGGAGATGGACTATGCCTAGGCAACGTTACCTACTCTACTCGAAGCGATTCTCAATTGCTTTCGATGGATGGGCATAACCGCATGATTGAGGAGAAGAGCATTTTACCCCTAATGAGGCAGTGCCATCAAAACTCTTATCCATTTCGGTTTCAACACTATCCAAACCGGGCTGATGCACTTCCTCCAGTGCGCAGCATAACATTTCCGAAATAATAAGCTTCATGCGCTCAGCAACATTCTCTTTCGCCATCAATTCTGCGCGAAAAAGGGAATCAGCTTTCATTCTCTCAAGGATTGCCTCCAGGGGCTCATAAGCTATAACAGGCGAGTTTGTTTTAATCCTCGAATGTGATTTCAATATCTTCCATGCGTTTCTTCCCGGTTGGAAAAAACGCCTGATATTTTAATCATGATTGGTGGTTTTGTTGTTTACTTACAAGTCTTTAGCTAATTTACCGGAAATAAGGATATACAAAAAATAATTATTGAATAAGTGACCGGAAATTACTCATTTTTTCGCCTGAAGGAACAAGAAGTTTGCTTCCGGTCATCGGAATTAACATGAGATTTGCGTCTTCCTTATTCAGCAGAAGCAGTCGGCTGTGAGTATCAATCCGGCTACCCTTACAATTTCAGGATTTCAATTACGTAGTTTCATTAATCAAATAATCAAAACAAACACCATCATGGCAGACTTGACAAACAACGAAATCACCGTAGCTCTCGGCAATATTTTTCAGACAGTGGGAACACTTGCCCAGCAGGTTCTTCAACTGCCGGGTGCAGTTATCAATACAGTCGGATCAATTATTGAGCCGGTCACCAAAGCAGCAGGCGGTCTACTCTGTAATTGTACTTCCTCAGCACCGGCTGCATCAGCCCCTGTTGCAAAGGTATACCAGGGTTCAGCTGCACCATCAGCACCAGTTGCTCCAAAAAAGTAAGCTCTTCCCGTATTGAAAAAAAGCACCTTATACTTCGCGGTATAAGGTGCTTTTTTTTCGTCCAGTCAACATTCCTCCCTGTCATCCTGAACCGAAGGTGAAGGATCCATTTTCAAGCTTATGGTTTTACATCCGAAGCGACCTTCATATGTACAATTCTGGTGGGATTGGACACAGCGCCATTGTTGTATTGCGTGCCAGCCTTGACCTTGTCGACAAATTCCATTCCGGATACCACATGTCCCCATACGGTGTATTGCCCATCGAGGAATGGCGATGGTTCAAAGCAGATGAAAAACTGGCTGTCGGCACTGTTGGGGTCAGAGGCGCGTGCCATTGAGACGGTTCCCCGGATATGATGCTCTTGCGAAAATTCAGATTTAAGCTGTTTGCCGGAACCGCCGGAGCCGTCGCCGAGTGGATCTCCTGTCTGGGCCATAAATCCCGGTATAACCCGGTGGAAGGGGAGTCCGTCATAAAAACCTTTGCGGGTCAACTCTTTGATGCGCGCCACATGGCGGGGGGCAATAGCTGGAAGCATCTGGATAACAACACGTCCTGACGGAAGGTCGAGATATATCGTGTTTTGGGGATCGAGTGCTGGTGAGGCAGAAACCGACAATGGAAGGATGGCGGCCAACAGCCCTAAAAAGAGGACTAAAATTCGAAATGGTTTGTTCGGCATGGGGTACTGGTTACGGTTGGATGAATACAGTTTTAATTATAGCAAGAATGAAGAGAGATAGCAATGAGAAACAGCAGGAGAGTGTCGAATTTTTGGATGACAAGATGACATTCGCGGGGGGTACCAAGCTATAAATACATTCAGCATGTGTAGTGAAACTAATTAATGTCAAGAATAGGTTGTTTATGTATATTTTATATATATATTTTATCTATTTCACCCGAAATCTTCGGATTTTACAATAAATCCACCTAAACAGGGAGCACCATGAAACATTTTACAAAAAAAAACTTTACCCGATTATGGACAGCTTTGCTGCTTGCTGCCCTGATTATGGTTGCAGTTACAGTAAGATCATATGCGGTTACGTATAAGATTGGCGATACTTACGGAGGAGGCAAAGTCGCCTACATTTTTCAGTCTGGTGACGCAGGTTACGTTGCAGGCCAGCAGCATGGCCTGATTGCTGCTGAAGCTGATGTTAACAACACCTATAAAGATGCGTGGAATGGGGAGTCATATACGGGAACCTATGTCTGGAGTACCAGCCAGTGTAAAATTACGACCAGCGCTGATTATGGTTACCAGGAAATTGGATCTACAGGAAAAGCTATTGGTGATGGAGCAGGTAATACAAAAAGGATATTGGCTAAATATCCAGCTGCCAACTATCCAAACAGCGCTGCGGCAGTTGCACATGCATATCGCGGTGGTGGCTTTAAAGATTGGTTTCTGCCAAGCATGGAAGAGCTGAAACAGCTTTATGTGAGCAAAGGTGTTGTTGGTGGTTATGCGGATTTCCTCTACTGGAGCTCTTCCGAGATGAGTCCAAGCGTAGCCTGGTACAAGATTTTCATCAATGGCCTCTTGGGTGACAGCATTAAGAGCTACTTCAAACGTGTTCGGCCAGTGCGTGCTTTTTAAGTTTGTGAGATGTTAAGTTGAATCAATGAAGCCAAATAAGTAAGCTGTTGATTTTTTGAATACTGCAAAAATAATGTGAGGCTGTAATAGTTTGAAGAGGTGAAGATAATTTTTATGAAACAAAACAGGAGATACTGATGATTAACTGGGATCAGATTGAAGGTAACTGGAAACAACTCAAAGGCAGAGTGCAGGAGCAGTGGGGTAAGCTCACAGATGATGATTTTGATGTTGTGGCAGGGAAAAGAGAGCACTTTCGCGGCAAGATCCAGGAGCGGTATGGCATTGCTCAAGAAGAAGCTGAAAAAATGGTTGACAAATGGGAGAAGAGTGCCGACGACTCATGGTTCTCAAAATGAAGCATTAAGACGCTGAATTGTAAGGGCGGCATGATTTGGGGTACGGGTGATTTGTGCAAACAATAGCCTGTGCTCCATTTTTAATCATACCCTTTCGAGCAGAACCATACATATCATCTGAGTATACACGAAGACCTTTTTAAAAGGCTCGAGAATTTATTTCGTTATATTTTAATATATTTTACATATATTTTCTTTGGGATGCAGGGCATTTTTATCTCGTTGAGTCCGGGTTATTTTTGTTGCTCTTTTGTCGTTTTTCAGGCGTGTTTTATCTCCGCCGTTGTTTATCCGGAATGTTGTAACAGAACAGTGAGATGAAGGTGCGGCATTTTTTTTGATGATGAGCAGATCAATAACAAAACGGAGATCGCAATGCCAACGAACAACCTTGACTGGGGAATCAGAATCGGTATTCCTGCCGATTTCTGGGTGCTGAAGGAAAAAATGGTCGGCGAATTTATTAGGGCCAACAAGTTGACGGCAGTTACCCATGAGGCACTGCGCGTCGATGCCCACCCGATTGCTGCAAAGCTGGCTACTGAAAAGGATAAATCCATCACTGTCGATTACATCCTCAATATCCGCGGAGGACGCAGAACTCCACATCTGCATTACAAAGGAGATTTGTATATCCTTGATGCAAAACAATGGCAGTCGTTTTCAGGCCCGCTGTTGAAAGAGTTCGGCAATCATCTTGCTGGAGCAAATACTATTGGGTTTGAAAACTTTATCGAAATAGGCGAGTCGATCAGCGCTATCAGTCATCTGTGAACTTCAGTAAGGGAGGCGTGGAGCCACGCCTCCTTTGCATTGAAATTTTTCATGTATGAAATTTACTCTTGCTCTTACTCTGGAGTGCAATCTGGCCTGCAGGTATTGCTACATTCACAAGGGTCAGAAGCATATGAGCCCTGAAACTGCAGGGCGTATTGTTGATTTCATCTTTCAGTCTACTCCGCCTGGCGAGAAAATTGATATCGGCTTTTTTGGTGGTGAGCCTCTCCTTGAGGTTGAGCTTATCAAAACAATTGTTGGAATGATAACAGACCACAGGCTGTATGAGAGCGAACGAGTGCTGTTTTCAGTGATAACGAATGGCACACTCTTTTCCGATGAGATTGCGGCATCCCTGAAACAGTATAACATCACCTTGGGGATAAGTTGTGACGGCCCACCCCGGATACATGACTTTTCAAGAATTTTTGCTGATGGAAGCGGTAGTTCCGGGATTGTTGAGGCGAACATCATCAAAGCACTGCGTTTTTTTCCGTTTATGCCTGTCAATGCGGTTTACAGGCCGGAAACGCTGCGTTTTCTACCTGAAGTTATTGATTATTTTGCCGGACTCGGCGTCAGGAACATCTACCTTAACCCTGATATTTCAGCTCGATGGACCAGAGAGGATGTTGCAATGCTTCCTGGGCTTTACGAAAGTATCGGCAGGAAGTACATCGAGTTCTACAAGGCTGGAGTGCCCTGCCATATCAGTCTTATTGACAGCAAAATCGTGGTGATACTCAGGGGAGGTTACCAGCCTTTGGAGAAATGCCGGATGGGTAAAGGGGAGTATGCTTTTGCTCCTTCGGGAAATGTCTATCCGTGTGAAAGACTTATCGGTTCGGATGACGGCGGTGAGCACTGTCTGGGTACTATCAACCTGGAAGGGCCATCTATGATGAAAAGTTGCTGCCATGATGCCGAGCATGCAGTCAATGAAGTGTGCAGCAGTTGCGGGTTGCATGATTATTGCATGCACTGGTGCGGTTGCACGAACTTTTTTTCGACCGGGGACTATAATACTCCAGGCCCGTTTCTTTGCGGATCTGAAAAAGCAGCTATTAAAACTGCTTATGGCATTATTGAGCAGCTTGGCCGTGAAGGTTTTACTTTTTCCGATCATCTTGCAGGAACGCCATTGATGAGTATTCTCGGCGAGGTCGGTGCCTTGTCAGCACCATAACGATTTTTTTGTCTAAACGATTGGCCAGTCAAACTTCACGCCGTTACTCTTTTCCTTCTCTTTTGTAACCTTAATGGGCATGCCCATGCCCTTTTACCGGCAGCATCGCCTTCAGCACCAGCACGACCAGTACCACTGCCGAAACGATAGACAATGGACCGCCATCATCGTGTGCCGATGCCGAAAGCCAGCCGGTGATGCTGATGCCGAGTGAAGCGTAAAGAGCATTGACCCCGATGCCTGCCAGGAATGACATTACAATGATCACTGCCACATAGACGACGGTGGCACGCCTGCCGATCAGCTTTGCGATAACCGTTATGGCAGCAGCATTTGTTGCTGGCCCTGCAAGCAGGAACACCAGCGCCGCTCCCGGCGAAATACCTTTCAGGGCAAGCGCAGCTGCAATCGGCGTTGATGCCGTGGCGCAGACATAGAGCGGCACTGAAATGGCCAGCATGAGCAGCATGGAGAGATATTCGTTCGACAGGTAACGGCTCACAATTTCAGGAGAGAGGAACACCGATATCACTCCTGAAAGCAGAATGCCGAAAAAAAGCCATCCGCCGATATCTTTCAGCAGATCACCGAAAGCGAAGCGCATCCCTTTCATGAATTTGCGGCCAAGCCCATCCGGTTCAGGTTCATGGTGACTGCAGCAGCATCCGGACGAGCATGCGTCCTCGTGCTCAATCACCGAATCCAGTTCAGCTTCAGGACTCCCTGACCCTGAAAGCTTTTCAGTAAAAGCCACCGCTATACCGGCCGCCACAGCAGTGAAAAACGCGACAACAGGCCGGATAATGGTCATGAGAGGATCGAGCAGAGCATAGGATACCGCGATGGAGTCCACTCCTGTCTCCGGGGTCGATATGAGAAACGAAGTGACTGCACCTTTTCCTGCACCCTGCTTTTTCAGGCCTGCAGCTGCAGGCAGAACCCCGCAACTGCAGAGGGGAATAGGGACGCCCATTGCCGCCGCCTTGAAAATGGATGCTGTGCTCCTTCCTCCGAGATGGCGGGCTACAAAATCGTCCGGAAGAAACGCTTTCAAAATACCGGCGACAAAAAAGCCGAGCAGCACAAAGGGAGCTGATTCCAGAAGCACATTCCACGAAGCAAGAAGCACAGAAATTAAAGCATCAATAATGGTGTTCATACACTGAGTGTTAATCCGTTACATATTCTCATATGATAATACGTTCATATATAAGGCAAAAAAACAGTGCTATTTTTTCAGTTCACGGACATGCTCTGAACCCATGCGTACGAGGCCGGATATATGCTCGTCGTCCAGACTGTAGAGTACCTTTTTGCCGTACTTTCTCGATTTCACGATTCTGGCATCGCGCAACACCCTCAGCTGATGCGACACCGCCGACTGGTTCATGCCGAGCAGCGCGGTAAGGTCGCACACGCAGAGCTCCGACCGGAAGAGCGCGTCGAGTATTCTTATCCTCGTATTGTCACCAAGCACCTTGAACAGTTGTGCCAACTCATCAGACGGAACGCTGCCAAGCATATTCCGACGTACCGATTCGACCACCTCCGGATGAAAACACTGCTCCTGACAACTGTCCTCTCTATTCTCAAGCATTTTCTTCTTCTTTATATATGAACTATTGCTCATATGATAACAAATATAAAATGCATCTCAAATTATTCCTCCTCTCACGGCAAGAATTATGATGCTATGTCGTCCTATAGATGCAATTTAAAAAACACCTTAATCCCAAACAGGCAATACAATGAGCATCTCAATGAAATCCTGGGCTACTCCGCTAGCCACAGCAACCTTCGTCATTCTTGCAGTCACCGGCACACTGATGTTTTTTAAAGTGGAAGCGGGATTCATCAAACCGATTCATGAATGGCTGAGCTGGGCAATGACCGCCGGGGTTGTATTGCATATCATCGCGAACTGGAAAGCCTTTACAGGCTATTTTTTACGAAAACCAGCACTCGCCATTATCGGTACAGGCCTTGTGGTCACCCTGATCGCTGTTTTCGCACCCGCTGGAGAGCATCCAAATCCCAGAATTAACATAACCAAGGCACTGGCATCGGCAAGACTTGAAACGGTTGCTGAAGTTGCCGGGCAAAACAGCGCAACCCTGATCGAGAAACTCGGCAGCAAGGGCATAACGGTTAGCCAGGCATCAATGAGTATTCGTGAAATAGCTAAGCAAAACAACAAAAAAGATATGGACGTGCTCGCCGTGATCTTCGACCAGCCCTCGAAAGGTCATTGACAAAAGAAAGATTAAAAAAAGGAAAAATCCGTTGTTCTGTCATTTCGAGCAACAATATCATTGGCCCGAAAGCGTGAGGTTCAATTTGAAATCCTTGAAAGAAATGCCGATTTTATAAAGTTAAACGCTTAATGCAGAAGCAATTATTCTTTTAGCTTTCTTTTATGCATCAGACAGAAAAAAAGCTTTGCAGTTCCTGCGGTCTTTGCTCAGTTCAGAGTTGGCCGGTTGAAGAGAGTATACAGAGCTGTGTATTTAAAAACGGCTGGCTCGGTGAACGGGAGAAAAAACTCTTTGGCCGGGAACGAAGCCTTGATGACCAAATTGAAATGCGTTTCGGTATTGCTGCTGAGCGCTTTACTGCCCAACTGAAAAATCCGCTGTCAGGGGCGCAGTGGAGCGGCATCATTACCCGGATGGCCATGAGGGCTATTGAAGAGAAGCTCGTTGATGGTGTCATGTCGCTCAACCGCTCAGCTGATAATCATTTTTTCTCAGTTCCTGTTCTTGCTGGCAGCAGTGATGAGGTCTATGCTGCCAGAGGCAATAAGCCGGTTCTCTCGCCGGTTCTGCAATCCCTTGAGCAGGCCTGTCGTCTGGGGATGAAAAAAATTCTTGTTATAGGGGCGGCATGCCACCTGCATGCACTGAGGGATTTTCAGGAAAGATTTGAATACCTCAGGGATATGGAGATCATTACCATCGGGATTCCTTGCGTGGACAATGTTGCCCGTTCAAAATGGCCATGGATTCTTCAGCGTATGACCGCGTCGCCAGGTACGGCCCGCCATATGGAGTTTATGCAGGATTTCAGGATCCACATCCGGCACAATGATGGCCGAGTTGAAAAAATCCCCTTTTTCAGCCTTCCGGAAGAACTTTCGAACCCCGGCATTTTTCCCGCCGCCTGCATGAGCTGCTTTGACTATCTCAACAGCCTTGCTGACATTACCGTAGGCTATATAGGGGCTGAACTGCTTCAAGACCAGAACAGGCAGTGGGTACTG
>CAIXLG010000219.1 GCA_903920215.1 uncultured Chlorobiaceae bacterium | reverse complement strand
GATAGAGCTGATGTGATGGTCTTTTTTGCGGCTATTTTTGCTATCTTTCGCCATAAAGCTTCCTTATTTTTTGGTTTGTGTTGCGTTACAAATGGTAATTTGCTGTTACCCATTATAATTTAACACTTTAACCGGAAATATTGAGGCTTTTTTTATGGCAGATCGCTCAACTTAGGAGTGACTAACTGGCTGAAGATTTACTCAAGTTCACAACCAGGTTTTTCACGGCCTCATGCAGGTCGGCAAGGTTATTTGTGCAAATTTCAAAAATTTCCTCAGCATCGATATTGAAGTATTGATGTGAGAGTATATCACGGAGACCTTTTACTCCTGACCAGTTGATATGAGGATAAAGTGCCAAAAGTTTTCCGTCGGTATCCTTATCAATTTTTTTAAAGTTTTCGCCAATAGCAATAAGCATCATCGCAATCCCGTCAAGCATATCCATACCTTGATCACTATCTAGAAAATCATCAGCTGTTTTTATAAGCGCGAACCGGCGATTAATTTTGTCTATGGCGGAATCAATCTGGAGTAGTTTTTCCAGAAGAAGAGCTTGGTCATACATAAAGAGCTTCCTTATCGATATGCTGGCGAAGAGATTGATTCATTCTTTTCCAGTACCTTATCACATCGACTTTACTTCCCAGTAAATTTTCCAGCTCTTCCTTCAGTTGTACTTTGAGGAGGATATTCGGTTCCATCTCAACAACAATATCAATATCACTGCAACCAACAGCCGTATCTCTAGCCACTGATCCGAAAATACCGACTTTTGTCAAACGGTAACGCTGCTCAAGCTCCTTTTTATGGTTCCTCAGAATTCTGAGTGCTTGATCTCGTTGCATTGTCACATTTCATTAATTTTCAAAATCAGCCCTGTAATACCTTACTCATTTCATTCTTGAAATGCAAACCACCTGATTTTTGACTGAATAAATCCCAGTCTGGAAGAAGAATTGATGCTGATAAGGGATGGATCCTTCGCTTTCAGCTCAGGATGACAAATAAAGAGTGTCAGAACACTTTCATGTTTTATTTCTTGTCCTGATGTTTTCGCCCTTTTTCAGTCAGACGATATTTTTGCAGTCGGCTTGTTGGTTTATCAGAAATGGTGTATGCAATCAAGTCAGCAGCAAGAGCATTTCACGGATTCGTTCATTCAGTTTTCCCGGTACCGACTTATGGCCAAGCGCTGTAGCCAATTCAGATTTTGAACGGGCACAAATGAGCAGCTCCTTGATGATTCTTTCAAAAATCGACTCTGGCCCCGAAGAAACTTCCGCTGGCTCACGTCCAAGAGTGTTTGAAGGATTTTCTCCAAATTCCGGCACGCTTATGATCATGCGAAACACATCACACTAAATGAGCTGAGGATTCTATCCCCCTCAAGCTTGCTCTTCCATATTTTTTTTCATTACATTGAAAATAGAATACACATAAATTGCAAACCTATGAATGACTGGCGGAAAAGAATCACTTTCAATCCAGAACAATGTGGTGGGAGACCATGCGTTAGAGGGTTACGCATAAGAGTAGTCGATGTTCTGGATTTACTGGCTGCAGGTCTTTCTTATGATGAGATTATCGAAGAACTTCCTGACCTTGAAAAAGAAGACATTCTGGCTGTACTCCAATATGCAAGTCGAAAACTGGATCATCCGGTTTTTGCCGCATGATAATCTGGATTGACGCACATCTTTCACCCTCACTTGCGGCATGGATTAACCGTAGATTTCCATCAGTCGAAGCCAAATCTGTTCGATCACTGAATCTTCAGAAAGCTAATGACCTCATAATTTTTGATACTGCTAAGAAGTCGAATGCTGTGATTATGAGCAAAGACTCCGACTTCCTTCGGCTTATCGATCAGTTTGGCTCACCCCCTCACCTTATTCCATTTCTAAATCGATAATGAATTCATTATCCAAGGCCAAGCAACGATTGAATGTACTCTTGGTGTATCATGTTCCATCATCCTTAACGAAGCCTCCAAATGGTCTTCAAGAG
>CAIXLG010000218.1 GCA_903920215.1 uncultured Chlorobiaceae bacterium | reverse complement strand
TGACTGCTGACATGCAGATTGAACGATGACGGTGTGTCTTTCCGGCCAAGCTATAACGGAGTGGATGGGAAAGAAATATTTTCTTTCAAAATAATTCCTCTTTTTGCTTGGATTTTTACATAACAGTGCTGAGTGCTGAGTGCTGAGTGCTGAGGGGCGAGTGGTTGAAGAGGGATCCCTCACTGCGTATCGGGATGACAGGGAAGAGTGGGCAGTCGGCAGTGGGCAGTGAAGAAAGATTGTGGTGCATTGCCTGCATGAAGCTTAAGTTGTATCTTGGCAAGGATCGGTGTTAAGGGTAAATAATGAAAGATGAAGAAAGAAGAAACGCGTTCAAGCCTGGTATCTAAAGGTATTGAGTCTCGATTGGATGCTCTTCCTTTGGTTATTGGCGATGATACCCTCAACTCTCTTGTTGTTCAGGAGTTTTATCTTGATGGCGGCACCATGTTTGGTGTTGTGCCGAAAACTCTGTGGGAAAAAGTGGTTCCGGCCGATTCCTTTAACCGTATCAAACTTGTTGCCCGCCTTCTTCTGATTTCAGGCAACGGGCGTCATATTCTCGTCGATACAGGCATGGGTACGGCATGGTCTGAAAAGCTTCGTTCAATTTACGCTTTCTCTCCCTTTACCCTTTCCCTTGAGCTTGAGCGTTTCGGCCTTCGAACGGTAGATATAACTGATGTAATCTATGCCCATCTTCATTACGATCATCTTGCCGGGGCTTTTGAACTTCAGGGCGGTCACCTGCAACCTCTCTTTCCCGAGGCAATACATCATATGCAGGAAGATAATTATCGGTGGGCATGTCATCCTCATGCAAAAGAAAAAGCAGTGTATCTGCCGGGCTTTGTTGCAGCACTTGGCCGCCAGAAAAACCTGAACCTGCTCAATGGCGAGAAAGAGCGTTATAAAGGCATCAGATTATCTATCAGCAATGGACATACAAAGGGTCAGCAATTGGTGACGGTTTTTGATGATCACCTTACCTCTTGTGCATTGTGCCCGATCGCTATATGACACTGTAACATGCCAATCAACATTCATAAGGGAACGATCCTATTGAACAAACAGGATATTGAGCTTTTTCGCAGTAAGATTTTTGATTTTTACCACCAGAACGGAAGGTCATTTCCCTGGAGGGAAACTACAGACCGCTATGCCGTTATGATCAGTGAGATCATGCTCCAGCAGACTCAGACTGAAAGGGTGGTTCCGAAGTATGAGGCATGGCTTCAGGAGTTTCCCGATATTGCGCATCTTGCATCTGCTCCTCTTCGTCATGTGCTGTCGCTCTGGAGCGGGCTTGGCTATAACTCAAGAGCAGTAAGGCTGCAGAGTTGTGCAACGGTCATTGAAGACTCTTTCGGCGGCATTGTTCCGGGAGAGCCGGCTGTTCTGAAAACGCTTCCCGGTATTGGAGAGTATACCTGTCGATCCATTCCCGTATTCGCCGACAATTTTGATACTGCTGCTGTAGATACCAATATCCGGCGAATAATGATTCATGAATTGGGGTTTCCTGAAGATATTTCACCCGCGAAACTGCAACAGGAAGCAGAAGCCCTTGTTCCCCCCGGAAGAAGCCGCGACTGGCACAATGCATTGATGGATTATGGTTCTCTTGTGCTGACCAGTAAAAAGACAGGTATCCGCCCCCTGACCAGGCAGTCCAAATTTCAGGGCTCAAAGCGCTGGTATCGTGGAAAACTGATCAAGGAACTTGTCAATACGGATGGAATGTTTCTCGAAGAGATCAGTGAGAAATATGCCGCCTGCCCATGGGATATTGAGAAAATCATCAATGATCTTATCTCCGAAGGATTGGTTGAACGCCAGAAGAGCACCGGTTCCGGTGCTCTCTCTATGCTGAAAATCAAAGGGAGCTGAGCACTTCTATTCGGTGTTATACACCATGTTGAGCGTATTGTAGACCGTGTTGATTTCGGTGGCATACCTTGCTATAATCTCCTTCCGCTTAAGTTTCAGTGTCGGGGTCATATTGCCGTTTTCAATGGTAAATGCATCATCGACAAGCAGAAACTTGCGAACCTTTTCATGGGTTGCAAGCTGACGTGAAACGGTACGCATGAGTTTCTCAAAAATCTGCTGAACACTCTTGTGCTGGATCAGCTCCTTGTTTGAGGTCACCTGTATGCCTTCAGCAGCGGCAAACTCTTTGAGCTTGTTGAATTCCGGTACAATAAGGGCAATCAGAAAGGGCCTTTTTTCACCTATTATAATAACCTGATCCACAAAAGGGCTGTCTGTAATCAGGTTCTCTATAGGCATCGGAGCAATATTCTTTCCCCCGGATGTTACGATAATATGTTTTTTACGGTCAGTTATCTTTAAATAGCCATCCTTGTCGATCTCACCGATATCGCCAGTGTAAAACCATCCATCCTTGATAACCTGCCGGGTAGCCTCTTCATCTTTCCAGTACCCTTTCATAACATTCTGTCCTTTGAAGAGTATTTCGCCGTCTTCTGCAATTCTCAACTGGACGTTATCAACGGTAGGCCCTACAGTTCCGTACTTTATCTTTTCAGGTCTGTTTACGTTGGTGATCGGTGATGTTTCAGTCAGACCAAACCCTTCCAGAATATTGATATCGAGCGCCTGGAAAAATTCGCCGATCTTTTGAGGCAGTGCAGCACCTCCTGAAACAAAATAACGAAGTCTTCCGCCTAACTTTGTTTTGATTTTATGATAGACCAGCTTTTGAGCAAGAGAGTGCTGAAACGTTAGAAATGTTGATGCTGTGCCTTTACTGTTGAGTTCCCGGTGATATTTTTCTCCGGTGCTGAGAGCCCAGTTAAATACTTTCTTTTTTAAGCTGCTTTCTGCTGCAATTTGCTTGAGTATGCTCATCTTAATGCGGTCAAACAGCCTTGGCACTGTAAACATGATAGTGGGCCGTGCTTCCGTCATATTAAGTGAGATTGTTTCGACACTTTCAGCCAGGTAGATGCTCGCTCCGCAGGAAAAAAGAAGGTAGTACCCACCGGTTCGTTCATAGGCATGGGAGAGAGGCAGAAAAGAGAGTCCGCAGTCGGATTCGTCAAGACGAATAATTTTCGAGCTGGATTTCACATTTTCACAAATATTCCGGTGTGTCAGCATTACCCCTTTCGGAAGTCCCGTCGTGCCTGAAGTGTAGATAATGGTTGCAACGTCGTCAGGTTCAACAGGAGCAGTCTCAAGGAACCATGGTTTTTCCTCAAGCATTTTTTTACCCTCTTCCTTTGCCTGATTCAAATCAATGACATCCTCAATACTCTCCTCAAGGCGGTTCATGACTACAACAAGGCACAATTCCGGAAGGTTCTGCCATATCGAGATGATTTTGCCAAGCTGCAGCATGTTTGAAACAACTATTGCCTTGGCACTGCAGTTGTTGAGAATGTATTCAATTTGATTGGGAGGCAGGGAAGGGTAGAGAGGAACATTGATAGCCCCGAGATTCAGTATAGCCATATCGGCCAGATACCATCCTGGTCTGTTTTCTGAAAGAATGGCCACCCGGTCTTTTGAAACGATGCCGTTCTGTTTTAAAAACGCTGAAAAATGGTGGACATCCTCCTCAAGGGTATGATATAAAATAGGTTCATACAAGCCGTTAACCTTTCGTGCTATCGGAAATTTTGACTCCTCTCCTTTGTAATGCGTGAAAACAGAGAAGAAAAGTTCAGGTAGTGTCTGAAAATCAGAATTGATCAGTCCCATCAGCAAGAAAGTTTTTCTTGTGAAAAAAAAGCCTTTGTAGAGAAAAGAACCAGAACGTGCGACAGGGTTTACAAAATGGGGTTTAATACCTGCATCGGCGACCTTACAGCGGAGCCATGGTTCTGTTGTTAATTAACAAATATTTAACAATACCCCATAGAGCGCTTTGTGATATTTAACAGCAAAGTGTGCTGAAAAATACCTTTAATTGATTTTACTATAGACGGTTACTCTGTTTTTCGGGTAGGGTGAAAAAAACTGCAAAAATTACCGTTTATAACTTGCTTCAACACGGTAACGGCATTATTTCACTCGGTGAACTGGAGAAAGACGAGGAAGTCGATGAAGCATGCAACAAATTCAAGGCACCCTCTTTGAGGTGAGGCTGCCTTGAAAAAAAGAGTTATACACTAGTTTTGAGGATTTTTCAGCGGAATTCCCCTTTTCTGTTGCGCAATCGAAAGAAGCACCCTGTTATTCAGCAACAAAGTGAGCTCTTCTGTTCTGCGCCCATGCTTCTTCGTTGTGGCCTTCTGCAAATGGTTTTTCCTCGCCAAAACTGACGGTTTTAAGGCGTGCAGGGTCAACGCCAAGATTGACAATGTAGTCTCTTGCGCTGTTGGCACGACGTTCTCCAAGAGCAAGATTATACTCATTGGTGCCTCTTTCATCACAATGCCCTTCGATGACAACCTTTTTGCCTGACTTTGCTTTCAACCAGTTGGCATTGGTTTTCAATTGTTCTACAGCATCTGTGCGGAGCTCAGATTTGTCAAAATCATAAAACACATCACCGAGGCCGGGTATAATAACTACGGGAGATGGCGGCGGTGGCGGTGGTGGAGGTACGACGGCTGGCTGTTGATGGCAGCAGGCTCCAAGAAAGAGCATGCCTGGAATAAAAAGAGCTCTTGCTAACGGCTTGATTGATTTCATGTTATCCTTCCTTTTTTAGTTATTTACCCCAAAAAATTAATGAAATATCTGCAAAAATAAAACAGAAAGATTTGAAGTTTTTCATAAACGCCATCGTTCAGGCAAAAGCGTATAAAATACAGGGATTTTTTATATTAAGCTCGACGGGCGTTATGGTAATAAAGGAATGCACCTTCGGCCACTCGGGTGGCTATATCCCTTACTGCCGATGATGGTTTATTCTTTTGTTGAAAGCTCCATTTTTATTAATGGAGCTTTCATTTCTTTAGCTTTGTTTCCTCTCTTTTCATGCAGATGACTAAAAAATCCGGTTCTTCATGGACTGGCTATGCCGGGCTATGCCTCGGTATTCTCCTTATTGTCTATCTTTTCAGCCAGGTTGACCTTCAGGGAGCGATTGGAAGGATTTCGAAGATCGGTATTTCATCACTCCTTATTCTTCTTCCTTATCTGGCTCTGCACCTTATAGAAACATTCACATGGATCCAACTTTTTCCAGAGAGCACACCTGCCATACCGTTTTTCAAGCTTCTTAAAATACAGGTCATATCAGAAACAGTTTCCATGACCTTGCCTGCGGGAGTTGCTGTCGGTGAGCCTCTTCGTCCATTTCTCTGCTATCGTTTTCTGAAAATTCCACTTCCGGCTGCTGTTGCAAGCGTAGCCATCCGCAAACTTATGCTGGGCGTAGCTCAGGGGCTCTATACTTTTATTGCCGCTCTGGCAGGGTTTTCACTTCTGCAGAAGGCTTCAGTTCAGATGCTTGGTTTTGAGGGACTTGGCTATATTATGCTGACAACCGGTACGCTGATTTTTTTGTTTTTTCTTTTTCTTCTCATGCTTTTGCTCAACGGAAAAGCTGCGCATAATCTGCACGGTATTTTAATGCGTATTCCGTTCAAAAGAATAAAAGTGTGGCTGATTGCAAAGGAATCCGGCTTCCAGGATACCGATCAAGAACTCAAGAGTTATAATGGGCCTTTTACCTTCAGGCTCTTTATGGTCATGATTTACTATCTCCTTGCCTGGTTTACGCTTGCAATTGAGAGTTATATTATTCTCACACTTCTGGGTGTCCATATCTCTTTTCTTCAGATTCTGGCAATTGATTCAGCCATTACCATACTCAGGGCATTATTCTTTTTCATTCCTTCAGGTCTTGGAGTACAGGATCTCGGTTACCTTGCTTTTTTTCAGGCACTTGGCATTCACGATTTTCTTGCCCTCGGAGGTGCGTTTGTGCTGTTAAGGCGCTTTAAAGAGGTGCTCTGGTATGCAGCAGGGTATGGCGTTATGTTTTTTTCAGGAGTGCATCTCCGTGATGCCCAAGGAGCCTCTAACGGAGAGTCATGAAGAAAAAGATTTTATTTATTTGCGGTTCTATGAACCAGACAACCCAGATGCATCAGATTGCCGGGTGGCTGACTGATTATGACCAGTATTTTTCACCATTTTTCAGCGATGGTATTCTTGGTAAAGCCAGTGATATCGGCCTGCTAGAGTTTACCATTATGGGTAGCAAACGATCCCTGCGTACGCTCGAATACTTGCGTTCACACGATCTCAAGCTTGATATCGGCGGTTATCTTCACGCTTATGATCTTGTATTAACCTGCACTGATCTTATTGTTCCGAAACACATCAGGAGCAGAAAAATTGTACTGGTTCAGGAAGGAATGACAGAGCCTGAAACGGTACTCTACCATCTGGCAAGAAACTTTCAGTGGGTTCCTCGGTGGATTGCGGGTACATCGACAACAGGGTTATCCGATTCCTATGAAAAGTTCTGCGTTGCCAGTGAAGGGTACCGTGACCTTTTTATCCGAAAGGGAGTCAATCCTGAAAAGATTGTGGTTACCAGCATTCCAAACTTTGACAACTGCGAGCAATATCTGCACAACGATTTTCCATATCACGATTACGTTTTAGTCTGTACATCCGACAATCGTGAAACGTTCATTTACGAAAACAGGGCCAAAAATATCCGCAAGTACGTGGAAATGGCTGAAGGCGGTCAGCTTATCTTCAAGCTGCATCCCAATGAAAATGCTGAAAGGGCTATACGCGAGATCGAGCAATATGCGCCAGAGAGTATTGTGTTCAGTGAAGGAAAGACCGAAGAGATGATAGCGAACGCCCGAATGCTCATCGCTCAGTTTTCATCCACCATTTTTGTAGGATCAGCACTTAACAAAATTGTGCACTGCGGCTTGCCGCCTGAAGTGTTAAAATCGCTTACACCCTTGCAGAATAAATCCGCTGCAAAAAATATCGCCAATGTCTGCCGCCAGGTCATTGATGGCTGAACGAAAAAGTTTCGGCTGAAAAGAGCTTTCCCTTCAGGACAACTTTTGTTTTGTTGGGGTTCAGGAATCACCCCAACCTACATGGTGGAGGTGAAGTTTTGAATAATTATGATTCACCTGAGATGCTTTTTGCCGTTTCCAGTGCAAGAAAGAGTGTATTTGGAGAGTCAAAATATTGGATGAAGCCGTAATGAAGGTAGAACCCTGCGGCTTTATCATCTTTAGCGTCAACGAGCAGGGCATATGCCCCTATCGGCACAGTACAAGCCTTGATTATAGCATCTGCCAGTAATGCGCTGCCAATGCCTTTGGCTTGATAAGTCTTGTCAACTGCGAAGCGTCCAATCCTGACTGCCGGGATAGTCGGATAACGAGGGAGTTTTTTGGAGATGTCGCATGGCAACATGTTCAATGGAATTTCTGCCGCAGACATTGTGTAATAACCGGCAATACGTTTTTGGAAGGTATCAAATGCGATAAAGCACTTGGTGACATTGCGCCGGATGTCTTGAGTGACTTGTGTTGCGAAGTATGTATCTAAAGGGGTTGATCCACTATTAAATTCCGATCTGTTGTGTGAATTATCCAGAGCAACTACCAAAAATTGTGGCTGGCACATAAGGAGCAATTATTTTTTCCCGCCGAAGAGTTCAGCTTGTTTTGCAAAGGCACGTCGCAGAGCATCATAAGGCTCAGGAGGAGTTATCAAGGCGTTTGCAAACAACTCCTGGTCAGCCAGTGATAACCGGATAATGGAGGTATCCTCAATAGTTTTTTGTGCAGCCTCCACCGCGGCACAAATAACAAAGTCAGTTACCGTTCTGCCTTGAATTTCTGCTGCTCGCTTGATTTGTATATGCGCATCATAATGGATGCGAGCCTCAAGCCGGGCCTTACCACCAGCATTCGGTTTTGTGGCGCTTTTGCTTTTCTGCGAAGAACCTGTGGTTGGCTTACTCTCTTTTGGGGTCGCTTTATTTTCTTGTTTTAATGTCGTGCTCATGTATAGATCATTTTATTACAAATGCATTGTACGGCAGATTACCGGAATATAGAGATTAAATCGTATAATGTTGCACCGACAAATTATTACGATCCGCCATTAATAGGGACAAGCTCTCAGCGACGGGGCTTTTTTTATTAAAGATATCGGTATATTTAAAGCTGCATAATTCTTCCTTGGATCCTTTTTTACCCATTGGCAGGTTTTGTTGCATATTTTTTGCGTTAAAAATTGTAAGCCATTTATTATCAATGTCTTTTATTCGATTCTGAAGGTTAAGACTTACCTGTTTTATCTATGCATACAGTAGCCATCATTCCAGCAAGGGGAGGGTCAAAAGGCCTCCAAAACAAAAATATTTACCCTGTGGCAGGGAGACCCCTGCTTGCATGGACTATTCTGCAGGCTTTGGCATCGACAAGCATTGAGCGTGTTTTTGTCACCACTGATGACCAGGCTATAGCGAGCGTAGCTAAAGAGTACGGGGCAGAGGTGATCGTGCGTCCAGCTGAACTTTCCGGCGACAAGGCCACTTCCGAATCGGCAATTCTGCATGCCGCCGGAGTTATTGAGCAGGACTATCATATCCCACTCGACATTATTGTATTTCTTCAGGCAACATCCCCGTTACGCAAATCCGGCGATATTGACCGGGCAGTAGATATCTTTATACGCGAAGGTGCCGATTCGCTGATCTCGGTTACCAAAGCGGACGATCTCACCATTTGGGAATCAAAGGAAGGAGAATGGAAAAGCTTGAACTTTGATTACCGTAACCGCGGCATGCGCCAGGACCGGCCGGCACAGTTCATTGAAAATGGTTCAATCTATATATTCAAGCCGGAGACACTCCATGTTTTTGGCAACAGAATCGGCGAAAAGCTCTCAGCCTGTGAGATGGAGTTTTGGCAGACATGGGAGATTGATACTATCGAGGAAATAGATTTAATTGAGTATTACTTTAATAAAAAAAACCTGGCCCCTCAGGATGTGAACCAATAAAACCTTTAGATCACATTTTTATGAATTTCTTTTTATCCACCGATCTGGTTATCGGAGTAAATGAAGCGCTGAACCTGAACGGCCATTTAGCTCAACTGGCAGTCAAGAAGCCCGGCATTATCTACGATGCCAACCTGGCAGGCAATCTCTATTTCCAGGATGTGTTGAGAGCCCTTACCTCTGAAAATGCCAACTCCGTAGTCTATTGCAACGAGTTTAAGGGAGAGCCCACCTATGCCCATCTTGAAAATGTTGCAGAATTTTTTCGCAGCAATCCCCCTGATGTCATTGTTGCCATAGGCGGCGGCAGTACCCTTGACCTTGGTAAAGGGGTAGCTCTGCTTATGACAAACAACGTTCCAGCCCTTTCACTCAAAGGATTTCCAACAGGGGTCAACGATCCTCTGCCGCTTGTAACCGTTCCTTCACTGCTTGGCAGCGGAGCTGAAGTAAGCTTTAATGCAGTCTTTATTGATGAGGCAGAAGGACGCAAACTTGGCATCAACAGTAAAAAGAACTTCCCTAAAAAAGCGGTTATCGACCCCCAGCTCTCAATGACAGCACCAGTTGAGAGTGTGATAGCTTCAGCCATGGACAGTCTTGTGCACTGCGTGGACAGCTTCGGATCGGTAAAGCATACAGCCTTGAGCAGAATTTTTTCCATCGAGGGCTTTCAGCGCACCTTTTACGCCTTGCAGCAGAACCAGCTCGACAGGGCAGAGTCAAGGCTTGATCTTGCCATTGGCAGCGTGTGCGGTACCGTAGCTCTCATGAACTCCGGAGACGGCCCCACAAACGGGTTTGCCTACTACCTTGGTGTGAAGCATCGCGTACCGCACGGTCTCGCCGGAGCGATTTTTCTCAAGGAGGTTATGCGCTACAACCATGAACATGGTTATGAAAAGTATGCACTTCTTAACCCCATGCGTTCGTCGCCCTCACCGAAAGAGGCTACTGCGGAACTGCTTGAAGAGATGGATGAACTCTATCTTCAGCTCAAGATACCTTCGCTTGTTCCTTATGGGTATGGCAAGGGTAATGCGGCTGAATTTGCCCGCAATGCATCGGAAGCGCTTAAAGGATCATTTTCAGGCAATCCGGTAGAATTTACAGAAGAGTCGGCAAGGGCCGTTGTTTTTCAATTAACTTAAAAGAACAGGACATATTATGGCGGGTGCAGAACTCATCGGTCGTGAAGAATTGGCCGAAATACAGGAACTTTTCTGCAGGGAGAAGGTCAATCTATACCGTTATGGCGGAGGCAACTACAAGGCAAGAGAGTTTGAGGAAAAATTTGCGGCGTGGATAGGAGTGAAGTATGCCCATGCTGTTTCTTCAGGCACTGCGGCCATTCATTGTGCTCTTGCGGGTGCAGGAATCGGCCCCGGTGACGAAGTCATTACAACGGCATGGACTTTTATTGCACCGGTAGAGGCTATCAGCGCTCTTGGAGCAGTGCCGGTTCCGGTAGAACTTGATGAAACCTACCATCTCGATCCATTGGAAGTGGAAAAGGCAATTACGCCTGCCACCAAAGCTGTCGTTGCAATTCCTATGTGGGCTTCACCGAAAATGGACGAACTCTCGGAAATTTGCAAAAAGCACGGCCTCATACTGATCGAGGATGCCGCTCAGGCGCTCGGCGCATCATACAAGGGACGTAAGCTCGGCACCTTTGGCAGTGTTGCCTCATTCTCGTTTGATGCAGGCAAGACTCTCCATACCGGTGAGGGCGGAATCATTGTCACCAATGACAAAGATATCTACGATCGTGCAGCCGAGTTCTCCGATCACGGTCACATGCACCTCCCCGGGTTACCGAGGGGTAAAGATCCAAGACGCTCCAAAGGCCTGAATTTGCGCCTCAGTGAAGTTACCGCGGCAATCGGTCTGGCCCAGCTGGCAAAAATTGAGACAATACTCTCTACATCAAAAGAGAACAAGCGTAAAATCAAGGATGCTATCCGTCATCTTGATAACATTATCCTGAGGCCATTCAGTGACGAAGAGGGTTCGCAAGGTGATACCCTGATTTTCAGGGTCAAAAACCGTGAAGCTGCGCTTCAGTTCGAAGCACACCTCACCGAACACGGTTTTGGAACCAAAATTCTGCCCGAAGCTCTTGACTGGCATTTTGCCGGGGTTTGGGGCCACCTTCTTGGTGAGTACGACCGTTATAATACCGCTGATCTCGAAGCTCTCTGGCCGAAAACTGGCACCATGCTGCGCAGCAGTATCTGCCTCAACATCCCTGTGCTGATTGACGATGCTACAATTGACAAACTTGTCAAAGCGATCATCTCAGGTGCGGCAATAATAGGATAGAAGGGGATTGCCTTGAAATGAAAAAGCCTGCGGTATGCAGGCTTTTTCATTTCTGGAGGCGAAGAGCGGATTTGAACCGCTGTACAAGGTTTTGCAGACCTCTGCCTAACCACTCGGCCACTTCGCCGTTAAGGGAATGTTAAGGTAAGAAAAAGAAATTCTCAAACAAAAGCTTTACAAGGTTTTCCTCTGCAATTTTATTCTTAACATTATCAGCCATGAAGAATAGGGTTCAAACCGCTTCGCACTTGCTGAATGTGTGATATATTAAAGCTGAATTTTTCGATCTACCTTCAACATACTTGATGCCTATGGTTCTTAATCTGAAAATGACGCGAGTCCTCAAGATTGTAGCACTCTTTGAAACATTCAAGGGTATACTTGGGCTCTTTGCCGGAGCAGGTATTTTTTTTATGACCCGGCAGAGTATTCGGCTCTCTATGGGGCAACTGGTCAAGCATTTCCATCTCGATCCTGAACAAGGTATTTCTAAAATCATTATTGACGCAGCAGGACATCTGACCGATAATCGAATACGCTTTCTTTTCATTTTTTCCCTGCTCTATGCGCTCATGAGGTTTGTTGAAGCTTACGGGTTATGGTTTGCAAGGCGATGGGCAGAATGGTTCGCTTTGATCAGTGGCTGCGTTTACCTTCCATTTGAACTCTTCGAGTTGGCAAAAGGCTTTACCTGGATTAAAATCGGGCTTGTGGTTATTAACCTCGTTGTGGTACTCTATATGGCGTTTGTCCTTAAGCATAACGAGAAGGCAAAAATGCTGAAAAAACATCTCGGAACGTTGTGATTGTCCACTGGAGCTTCGGTACTCCCTAAATTCCAATCCTCATGCATGACCTCCTATCGTTTTCAATACTGCTTATTTTTTTTGCCCTGCTCGCTTTTGTGGCTTACCGCATCGTGCGTGATGCTCCCGAAAAAGCCGAACTTCAGCGACTTCGCGGCATTGAAGAGGATGCTCGACTTGCGGAAACAAGGCTTGAGTCGAAAACACAGGAGCTCGAAAATTTAAAGATTCGCCATGCCCGCCTTGAATCTGATTTTGAGAACGGGCAGCGAGGCGCCGCCGAAAAAATTGCCCTGATGCAGGAGTCGGAGTCCCGGCTTAAAATTGAGTTCGAAAATCTGTCGAACAGGATTTTTGAAGAGCGGGGCAGGGCAATCGGTATAGAAAACCGCGAGCGCATGGATGGACTGCTGCAGCCTCTTCGTGAGCAGATCGATACTTTCCGTAAAAGGGTTGATGAGGTTCACACCATCGATACTGAACTTTCAGGACGTCTTGTTGAGCAGGTTCGTCAATTGCAGGAACTGAGCGGGAAGGTGAGTGACGAGGCCAATCTTCTTGCAAGGGCTATCAAAGGCGACTCGAAAAAGCAGGGAGACTGGGGTGAAATGATTATTGAACGGATCTTTGAAGCTTCGGGGCTTGAAAAAGGTCGAGAATACCTTGCCCAGGAGAGTTTTCGCCATGAGGATGGATTGCTGAAACGTCCCGATTTTATGGTGATACTGCCGGGTAACAAGGCGGTAATCGTCGATTCAAAAGTTTCACTGACCGCCTACGAACGCTTCTGTCGCAGTGATGATGACACGATGCGTCAGCAGGCCATGAAAGAGCATGTGCACTCCGTCCGGCGCCATATAGCCGAGCTGCAGATAAAAGAGTACAGTGGTATTGGCGGGAACAGTACCCTTGATTTTGTCATCATGTGTATTCCCATTGAACCCGCCTGGCAGGGAGTTATAGAGGCTGATCCGGAACTGATATACGATCTTGCCGGAAAAAACGTGGTCTTGTGCGGGCCGACCACGCTGATGATCACCCTGAAGCTCATTGCGCAGATCTGGCGCCGGGAAAATGAGAACCGGAATGCTGAACTCATTGCCGAAAAGGCCGGAAAGATCTATGATCAGGTATATCTGATCTTGGAGTCTATGATGGATGCACGAAAAAAGCTTTCAGGCCTGTCGGACTCCTTTGATCTGGCCTTAAAACGCATCAAAGAGGGACGTGGCAACCTTGTGGGCAAAGTTGAAGAGATCCGCAGACTTGGGGCCAAGGTAAGCCGCCAGATACCGCCGGACATTGCTCTCGAAGCAGAAACCGATGATGATGACAACAAGTGAAAACCTTACGGCCTTGATTCATCATAAGCCTTGATATCCCGTTCGATATTTGATCCCTCACTGTTGAGCGCAACTTGAAGGTCGTAATTCATCTGCAGCCCAAACCAGAAGTTGGCTGGGGTGCCGAAATACCGCCCGAGCCGCAAAGCGGTTTCAGCAGTGAGGCTTCGTTTTCCAGCTATAATATCGTTGATGCGCCATACAGGAATCCGGATATCCTCTGCAATTCTTTTTTCGGTTATGTTCATTGGAACGATGTACTCCTCAAACAGAACTGTTCCAGGATGAAGTGGTGACATTTTGCTGGTAGACATGGATGAATTTCCTCATAGTAACCTGCATTTACAATCATGGTAAGGTGTACAACAGATTACCATTTTATTATCGATTTCACCTCTCTTTATTCTTCCACGTTCACCACAATCATGAGTTCATCTTGTTTTGTTGCCTTATTTTCAAGGTTTTCTTTCAGGCCCCCCTGCCTTCCGTAATCGCACTCAGGTACAAGACCAACTACCTGTGTGCCCATACCCGCACCTGCTCTTGTCATCCCGACAGCGGAGGGATCTATTCCCCGCAGTATCCGAATCCGGGATACTCTACAAAGATCTGATACCTTCTGTCAGGGAGACTATTTGCGGTATCACTTTACTTGATGAGGAGAGCAGTATGCGGCGTGCAATGAATAATTTCGTTTCAACAGGATTTGTATTGATCGTGCTGTCATTTGGCTATGTCATCAACCTGTTGGTGGTTATATTGTATCGTTGAAGGAAAAAATATAACAAGGAGGTTTGTATGCCAACAACACCATTATCAGCCGAAGCCAAACAGGTTATTTATCGCGCTATAAGTGACACTCATTTTCGTGAAGCTCTGGTTAAAAATACGGCTGCAGTATTACATTCTGAAGCATTAGGTTTGAGTGATGCTGATATTGCCGCTCTCAAAAAACTGAAGCCTCAGGGATGGGGTAAGTTGAGTGCGAATGAACTTAAAAGTAAACTTGGTACAACAACGCACAAGGCCTAAGGTATTTTGCATTAAGAGGTTATATAGTAGAGGAATAGGCCCTATAGGTCGTATGGTACCTATAGGACTTATAAAAAGATGGGGGGAGGAGGGGAGAAAATAGATCCCTCACTGCGTTTCGGGATGACAAGGAGAAGCGTTTCGGGATGACAAGGAGAAACGTTTTGGGATGACGTTTACACTTTCTGAGGATTGTCAATCAGTGTTTCCGTTTTTCATTCTGCGGAGATATGCCGGAGTATCTGACAAGCCTTTTTGAATTCTATCGCCTTGCAACTCGATTTTAGTCTGAGACAATAGATTATGTTCATGAGGGTCACCATCACTGTACATTGTCTGTTTGCGGATATAGGCTGGTATTGAATAATCAATAGAGCGCGACGCATAAGCGCCAGAGCCGATGTCGCATGTTTCCTGCCTCGGGGGCATCGGTTCATCACTCTTCTTTCGTTTGAAGCCAGTGACAATAATCGTAACCCTTGTTTCGCCCGATAGGCTTGCATCGCCTATGTAGCCATTGATAATATTGGTTTCACTGCCTACCTGCTCCTCGATATAGGTCATA
>CAIXLG010000217.1 GCA_903920215.1 uncultured Chlorobiaceae bacterium | reverse complement strand
GCCTTATTCTGCTGATCCTGATTCCTCTTGTTCTCAGCTGCCTTATTCTGCTGATCCTGATTCCTCTTGTTCTCAGCTGCCTTATTCTGCTGATCCTGATTCCGCTTGTTCTCAGCTGCCTTGTTCTGCTGATCCTGATTCCGCTTGTTCTCGGCTGCCTTGTTCTGCTGATCCTGATTGCGCTTGTTCTCGACTGCCTTGTTCTGCTGATCCTGATTGCGCTTGTTCTCGGCTTCGTTACGCTGGTTACGCTGATCAAGAATGCGCCTCTTGTTGTCATCATCGCGCTGATACTGGTTATTCTGACTATCATGCCTGCGATATTCACTATCACGATATCTCTTTATATCTTCTGAGCTATGCCTTCTCAGCCTTGATGGCAACCTCTCATCCTGGACGAAAATCCACGGTCCGCGATAGTCAGAAGATTGATACCAGTGAGCATTATGGCGGACGTAATAACTGTCGCCATAGTAAACAATGTCAACAGGGCTTCCTTTGGATACTGAAAAACCTTGATCCCTCAGATAAATAAAACGTGGCGGTGAATCGATAACAAAAGATGGAGAACTTTCTCTACTGACTGGCTCATAGTTCCTGTTATCAGCAGCTTCGTTTTGTTGATCCTGAACACGCCTGTAGTTGGCATCGTTACGCTGGTTACGCTGGTCAAGAAGTCGTCTCTTGTTATCGTCGTCGCGCTGATACTTACTGTTCCGACTATCATTACTGCTGGACTCACTATCACGATACTTCTTTATATCCTCCCAGCTGTACCTGCCTATCTGCGGGGGTAACCAGCTATCCTGAATAGGAATCCACGGCCCGCGGTAATCAGATGAACGATACCAGTGAGCGTTATTGTATATGTAATAATTACCAGTATAATAGACGATATCATAAGGGCTGTCCTTGGATACAGAAAATCCCTGATTTTTCAGATAGATAAAATTCGGTGGTGAATCGATAACAAAAGAAGGAGTGCTTCCAGTACTGGTTTGCACTTTAACTTCAGGAGGGTGGCTTTTATCTGAGCAACCGAGCATGATCCCGGCAATACCCAAGGCGAGCAACATGTTTTTTTTCATCATTCTTCCTTTATTTAACCAATTATTTTATAAACGGTTACAGATAAAGATGCTATTTTTAAACCGCTTACAGGAACTGTTTATACTACGTCTTCCGAAGCAGGAAATGACCATTGCGACAATAATAAATCAGAGAAATCAGTTTATTCGTTCTTAAGGTTATAATTATGTAGGGTCCACGAGAAATTAAAGCTTTTTCAGAAGATGAAACACAAAAAAGTACAGCAAAATTCCCTGCCGCGCATCTGCCTTATCAGCAGCGGAGAGGCTGATGCTGATAAGGGAATACTTCTGCTTGATCAGCTGAATCTCCTTCCCGCTGATATTCCCTGCATAGTGCAAATCCGTGAAAAACATCTCCAGACAAAGCAGCTGTCAGCTCTTGCGCTGAAGGCGAGGGAAATCAGGCTTCCCGAGGGCTCACTGCTGCTCTGCAATGAGCGGGCAGATGTTGCGCTGGCAGCGGGGCTTGATGGCGTCCATCTGCCGGAAAATGCAGTTTCGCCGGATAAACTTCGCGTTTTTGCCCCCCTTCTTATCTTGGGATGCAGCATTCACTCTCCTGAAGCTTTTCTCGTTGCCGAACAGTCAGGCGCTGATTATCTTCTGTTCGGGCCAGTATTCGACACCCCTTCAAAAAGAAAATATGGCGCTCCTCAAGGCCTAAAAAAACTCGGCGAACTGTGCCGGGCAAGCTCACTGCCAATCTATGCTCTTGGGGGCGTAACTCCTCAAAATGCAGCACAATGTATGGATGTTGGCGCCTACGGAACAGCTGGTTTGTCGATCTTTCGAAACACTTCACGCATAGTGGAAACCCTTGAACAATTTCAGAGCATTCTAAACCCATGATTCCTTCTTCACCATTTCTCTGCGTTATTACCGATGAGGCTTACGACCCCGTTACTCTAGCAGAAAAGGCCCTCAGGGGAGGAGCTGCCATGATACAGTTACGGCATAAAACAGCGTCAGGCACAGAGCTTTTCAGCTGGGCTGTTGCAATCCGTAACCTTTGCCGCGAGTACCATGCGCTCTTTATTATCAACGACCGCGTAGATATTGCCCTGGCATGTGAAGCGGACGGAGTTCACCTCGGCCAGGATGACCTGCCTGCCGCTGCTGCCCGAAAACTGCTTGGAAACACTCGCATTATCGGGGTTTCGGCCTCTTCGCTGGAAGAAGCTGTGCAGGCAGAAAAAGACGGTGCTGATTATATCGGATTCGGCCATATCTATCCGACTGTTTCAAAACTGAAAGAGCATGATCCTCTTGGCCCTGAAAATCTAAAAAAAACAGTAGCGAGTGTCTCTCTTCCTGTGGTTGCCATAGGAGGAATCACCATCGAGAACGCCCCGATTCTAGTCTCCATGGGAGCGACAGGAGTAGCTGTAATATCTGCAGTCAGCAGAGCTGAAAAGCCTTCGAAGGCTGCTTCCGAGCTCCTTTCTGCACTACAACAAGGTCTGCCATGAAAAAATGCTATACAACAGTTCTTACCATTGCAGGATCAGACGGAAGCGGCGGGGCAGGGATTCAGGCAGACATTAAAACATTTGCTGCCCTTGAATGTTTTGGATTATCGGTTATAACCGCCCTTACTGCTCAAAATACGATCGGAGTCAGGTCAGTCTACCCTGTTGACGAAAAATGCATTACAGAGCAGTTTAGAAGCATTTCTGAAGATATTGCAATTGATGCGGTAAAAATCGGCATGCTTGGAAGCACTTCCGCCATCAAAACCGTAGCTTCATTGATAAAGGAGCTTCAAGGTAATCCACCCGTCATTGTGGATACCGTTCTTGCTTCTTCCGGAGGCAGACCTCTTCTTCCGCCTGAGGCTATCCCCCTCATGAAGAAGGAGCTTTTTCCGCTTGCTTCATTGATTACACCAAACCTGCCGGAAACCGCCCTGCTGACCGGAATGAAAGAGCCACCGGCAACTCAGGAGGCAATAGAGAGTGCTGCAGTGCAACTCCTTGAAACCGGGGCAGCTGCTGTTCTCGTTAAAGGCGGACATGGGGAAGGTGAGGAGTGCCACGACTGCCTGCTCTACGACAATAGTTTTTTCTGGTTCAGCTCAAAAAAAATCATAACCGGCAACACCCATGGTACCGGGTGCACGCTCTCCGCGGCCATAGCAGCATTCATGGCAAGGGAGGAGAGCATCGACAGTGCCGTGGGAATGGCAAAAGAGTATATTAATGAAGCTTTGCAGGCAGGTGCCGCCTACAATCTGGGGAATGGATGCGGCCCGCTGCATCACCTGCACCGACTTTGGTTGTAATGTTTATTACACCCCGCGCGGAGGGCGGCCCATGGAGTAATAGGTAAATCCGAACTGCTCCATAAAGTCGGGACTGTAAATATTTCTGCCGTCAAAGATAACGGGATGGCTGAGATCCCTTTTAATCATTTCGAAATCGGGACTGCGGAAAACAAGCCACTCGGTCAGGACAACAAGGGCATTTGAGCCTTTAACGGCATCTTCCTGGTTCAATGCATAAACGATTTCTTCACGATCTCCATATATCCTTTTCACCTCATCCATGGCAACAGGATCATAGACTCTTACCCTGGCTCCACCCTCCAGCAGCTCATCAATAACAGTTCTGCTTGGAGCTTCACGCATATCATCGGTATTGGGCTTGAATGAGAGCCCCCATATCGCAAAAACCTGCCCCGCAATATCGTCACTGAAATGCTCCTTTATCTTTCTGACGATAGAGCTTTTCTGGTCATTATTGACAGCCTCAACCGCCTGGAGAATTCGTGAATGATACCCATGCTGGTGGGCAGTTCTTTCAAGCGCCCGAACATCTTTGGGAAAGCATGAACCGCCGTAGCCGACACCGGGGTAGATAAACGAAAATCCTATCCTGGAGTCAGAACCGATACCCTTTCTCACAGCCTCGACGTCAGCACCCACCCGTTCGGCAATGTTGGCAATTTCATTCATAAAGCTGATTTTTGTGGCCAGCATGGCATTTGCCGCATACTTGGTCAGTTCAGCTGAACGGACATCCATGGCTATAAAACGATCTGAACTGCGATTGAACGGGGAGTAGAGAAAACGCAGCAGCTCCTTGGTACGGGGATTATCAACACCGATAACAATGCGTTCGGGTTTCATAAAGTCATTGACCGCATCACCCTCCTTGAGAAACTCAGGATTTGAAACCACATCAAAATCAATATCAGCCTTTCTTTCGGCGAGAACAGCAGTGATTTTTTCTTTAACCCGGTCAGCCGTCCCGACAGGTACTGTAGATTTATTGATAACAATCCGGTACTCATTCATGAATGTGCCGATACTACCGGCAACACTGAGCACATAACGCAAATCCGCGGAACCATCCTCATCGGGTGGAGTACCAACTGCAATAATCTGGTATAGTCCGAAATCAACCCCTTCCCTGATATCTGTGGTAAACCTCAACCTTCCTGCCTTGATGTTTTCAGCAACAATTTCATCCAGACCGGGTTCATGAATAGGAATCTGACCCTCTTTGAGACTGTCAATCTTCTTCTGGTCAATATCAACACAAAGCACATCATTACCGACTTCTGCAAAGCAGGCGCCCGTAACAAGCCCAACATAACCTGAACCGAATATGGTTATTTTCATAAATGAAGATGAGAGTTAAAGCGTCCTCTGTTTATTCTGTCAAGCTTCAAAGAGTACCTCTACGTGTTATTCAATAACGACCACCAGACAGCGGGATTTCTGCCAGAAAGCGTTTTCGTCGCGTATGAGGAGAACCGATGAAGTTTTTCCTCCAACAAGTTCATATGAGCCTACAGAATGAGGTGTTATGATTTTGAGGTTTGAGAGTGGCTTATCAAAAAACAGATCCCTTGTTTCAGTAATGTCAACCTTTTTGAAAAGATTCACATTAAAGTCGGATGCAAGACGATACTCGCTGCCGAACAGCTTCTCAAGCGGGTTTATGCGTACAAGAATACCTTTCGCCACAAGATCATTAAAGGTACCTGAAATGTAATAAGCTGTATAAAGCTGTACTTCCTGATCCTGTATAAACTTGTCAAGCACATCCACTGTAGCCATAAGAGATGAAATCTGCTTGTTCAGCTTCTGAAGCTGACCTTTGAGCGCTTTGACCTCTGAGTCTTTGGTGTTTATGGCAACTTTCATCTCAGAAACAAGCCTGTCAAGAGATTCGACTCGATAAGAGGAAGTTCTGTTCTCTTCTTCAAGCTTCTTTATCAGATTTTTGCTTGCAGCCAGCGTGGAATCGATAAAACGGATGCTGGTAGAAATATCGCGGCCAATCTGCTTGACATTTGTTGAATCTCTCCCCTCAACACCTGAAGAGAGACGTTCAACAACAGCCTCTTTCTGCTGAATTCTGCCAAGATTTTTTTGCACCTGGGCAAGAATAGCCATCATTGATTCGAGATGTTCCTGCCTCGGATCACGCTTCTGCTTCTCCTGACTGCACGCCGACAGAACCAGAAGAAATGCAATAAATACAACCCCGGCAACCCTTACTCGACTATTCCTTATAGCCACTGAATCCATTGTTCAACCCCTTCTTTTGTGCCATACCACCTGGTATGTGG
>CAIXLG010000216.1 GCA_903920215.1 uncultured Chlorobiaceae bacterium | reverse complement strand
TGACTGCTGACATGCAGATTGAACGATGACGGTGTGTCTTTCCGGCCAAGCTATAACGGAGTGGATGGGAAAGAAATATTTTCTTTCAAAATAATTCCTCTTTTTGCTTGGATTTTTACATAACAGTGCTGAGTGCTGAGTTCTGAGGGAGGAGGGATGACAATGGGAATTGTATCGGAGCAAGGTCATGAACATAAAGGAGGAATTCCTATTCCACTCACCCTATATTTGCTGGTAACCTTTTGCTGCGCCTGGCTTATTTGGTCGCCACTTCTGATCGCTGAGTATCTGCGTCTCTCGCTGCCGGCGCCGCCCGTTGTTTTTATCACTTTGGGATCCTTTGCACCGAGCATTGCTGCTCTGTTGTTAACCTGGAGATACTCTGGCGGAACTGAACTCCGTAAGTTGCTGGGTCGGGCGTTAGTATGGCGAGTTTCTCCAATCTGGTATCTACTCGCCATCGTTGGGCCGGCAATGGTGATGCTGCTTGCAATGGTCGGACATATCTTATTGGGTGGCACAGCGCCCGACTATGTTCCATTTGGCGCTCGCTGGTTAATCGTAGTGGTCAACTTTGTTCTCGTTTTTTTGATTGGCGGTCCGCTTGGCGAAGAGTTCGGCTGGAGGGGAGTTGTTCTCCCGGCACTTGAAGCACGGTTTAGCCCACCATGGGAGAGTCTTATTCTGGGTATCATCTGGACTGTGTGGCATTTGCCGCTGTTCTTCATTGCAGCCTCGGCTCAGCACAGCCTGCCATTCTGGCTGTTCGCCTTGCTGACAATGCCTCTGTGCATCTTGATCACGTGGGTATATCACGGCTCAGGAGACAGCCTGTTACTGGTCATGCTCTTCCATGCTGCCGTAAATACTTGGTCTGGTGTTTTGAAGATCAGCCCTGAAGCGGCAGGCAGTACCAGACCGATTGCTTTGGTTATGCTCTTGACATGGGCAGTGGCGCTTTTTGTCGTAGTCGGTCACAAAAGTTACATCCAAAGAAATCAGTAGGCAGTGAGCAGTTGGCAGTTGGCAGTAGGCAGTTGGCAGTGCTGAAGGAAGAGAAGAGAGATCCCTCACTTCGTATCGGGATGACATGGTGGGATAGAATCTGGATGACTGGATATGTTTGGTATTAACGATCGGTTGCTTGATGCCGCGATCTTGATGATCGAGCGAACGCACCGGGTGGGACACCTGGCTACTGACGAACTGGCTGGGATGCTTGCCGGGTCGGAAGCGCCGTTGCTGTTCGATGTTCGCACTGCTGAGGAGTATGAGAAGAGCCATATTGCTACTGCTGTTCGTCTCGATCCGGATATTGATTCGGATGCTTTTGAGGTTCGGTATGGGAACCTTGTTGTGGGGCGTGACCTGGTTTTTTACTGTTCGGTCGGGCAGCGCAGCTCGGAACTGCTTGAGCGGGTGGAGAGTGTGTGCGGGAAAGCAGGGGCGAAGAGCTTCCGTAACCTGCGTGGAGGTATATTCCGGTGGTATAACGAGGGAAAGCCGGTTGTCGATGCTTCAGGTATGACAGATGAAATCCACGGGTATGATCCGATATGGGGCATGATGATCGAACGGCGCTGATAGCTTACTATTGGCGGAAGGGCCTGAGGAGCAGGGCGAAGAGTTGCTGCTTGTTGGGGTCACTTTCATGGTCGAGACCGAGACGGAGATTGTCGAGATTGTCTCTTATCATGAGACTGCCGAAAAGACGGTCCCAAACGGAGAGCATGGTGCCGTAGTTGGAGTCGTGCTCGCTTCGGAGAGTTGAGTGATGCAGGCGGTGCATCATGGGGGATGGGATGATGAGCCGGGCCAGACGATCCAGGGCAGGCGGAATGGAGATGTTGCTGTGGTGGAACTCAATGACGGGTGTCATGAGGAGCGAGTAGAGCAGCAGGTGTTCGATACCTGCACCCATAAGCATGAAGAGGGGAAGACGCAGCAGTTCTGAGATCAGGATTTCCATGTAATGGAAGCGCCAGCTGCTGGTGACATCGAGGGTGGGGTCGCTGTGGTGTACCGAGTGGAAACGCCAGAGCAATGCGATTTGATGGTTAAGACGATGCCAGACGTACATCCAGAGGTCGATGAGCAGGATGATCACGATGGCTTTGGCAACCGGGGAAAGAACGAGCATTCCGATTCCCGGCCAGGCATTTCTTGACCAGTTCAGCATGAATGCCATAAGTATGCCCGAAGGGAGCAGGATCAGCAGGTTGAGGCCGGCAATTGAGAGGTTGAGCTTCGCATGGAGAGCGCGATGCTTCTGCAGGGAGAACCAGGGATAGAGACCTTCAATAATCCAGAACATCACACCGCCGGCAATCGTGATGGCGTATGAGCATATGCGGAGGTCTGGTATGGAAAAAAAGCTTTCTGACATGCTGTTCGGGGAGTTATTAGGAAAGCTGTTTATAGGGCCTATAGGTTTTATGGGGTCGATAGGATTTATAAAATAAAGGGAGAGAAGAGAGATCCCTCACTTCGTATCGGGATGACAAGGGGGATTTACGATTCCGATAATGGCATTGTGACGGTATCAGGAGGATGCTGATTTTTGCTTTGATGCGTGACGTTTTGCAATAAGGAATCCTGACAGGTAGATCAGGATGAAGCCGGGAACGACCACGCTTAAAAACAGGATCTCGTGATGCGGAGTCTTCAGCTGCCCGGATGTCCATACCATCCAGACAAACAGCCCCCATAGAGGGCCAACAACAAGAAAGGTGATGTTCCAGAGTTTTGTAAAGTTTTGGTGCATGATGTCGTACAATGATGTGAGGTTTGATCAAATCGGATTTGTCCAGGCTTCCGCTTTCAGCTTCATCTTCCGTTCATGGCTCTTCTCAAGCCAGATCCTTGCCAGGTACTGCACTGCGTTGATGATGTAGCTCAAATAGGCTACGGAGGACCATATTACCAGTTGACTGTCGGGATAACCCTTCCAGGCCAGCACGAAGTAGAGAAAATGAAAGAAGGTCGCAACAGAGCTGCCCACATCCTCCCAGAAAAACTCCTTCGAAAAGACCCACTTGCCGAAAATATCCTTCTCGAAGAACATCCCGGTGATGAAAAGAATGACAAAAAAGAGGGTCTTGAAGAGAATTGCAACGCTTATCCAGAAAAAGTCAAAGGAAGCAAGATGGTTGGCATAGAGGATGTTCAGGCAGACACCGGTCAGAAAAATGACGAACTGGACCGGTGCAAGCAGGATCTGTATTTCAGTCCATACGGATGCATTGCGCTTGGCAAGCTGTTCAGGCGTGTAACGTGGCATGATCGTTTTTTCTTACAACTGAAGTGAATAAAAACTCAAACAACAAGTGATTAATCAGCAGGCGAAGGCGAAATAAAATAGCGGCAAGTATTCATTATATCCGAGAAATTAAGATTCAGCAAATGGTACTGTTTCGGATAGTGCAATTCCCAAAATTACAAAGATTTGTGTGAAAAAGCAAAAAGGAAACTATGAGGCATAGTACCTATAGGGCGTATAAAAGAGGGGAGAAGAAGTTGGCAGTCTGCAGTTGGCAGTCTGCAGTTGGCAGTTGGCAGTGGGCAGTGGGCGGGGGGCAGTGGGCAGGGGGATCCCTCACTTCGTATCGGGATGACAAAAGGAAGCGGTTCAGGATGATAAGGGGGATTTAGGCTTCATCGATCTGACGGAGGATTTCGCGCAGCGAGGCGGTCGTCTCGAGCTTCTCCTCGTTGGTGGCGGCATTGTAAAAAGCGATAATGGCTTTGCCGCCGATACCGATCGGGGGGTATTCTTTTGAGGCAAGCGTCGGCATCAGGGAGAGGAATTTCGACACACTCTCCCTGTCCATGCCATTGATTCTCTGTACCACATCTTCTGTGATACCGAGAGAGGCCTCCTCGCCAATACCGGCAACGTACGCGGCGCTCTGCACGGCACCGTACTGGAACCCAACTACAGCAAAAACGATATCCCTGTTCGAGCTGCTTTCGAGTCCTGCCGGGCATTGCCCGATTGCTTCAGCGAGGAACTGCAGTGCCATTTTTCTGACTGCCTCGATGTTCTCTTCAGTATTATTATGCATTACGATCGAAAGCTTTGTTGAGGATGTGTTAGGTCAGCGTTCATGAATGATATTATGACGGTGCATGGTTGATGTCCGGCATATTCGCGGCAGATTGTTGACAGCTATTTCGAGCTTGTCGTACGGAAAAGCAAGAAGGATTTCGTCGGGCTCGAGAGAGAGTCCTGCATTGCCGCCGGTGTCGCCAAGCGTGAAGGTAGGCTTTCCGGTTTTGATAACATAGCTTGAAACCATTTCGCAGGTCGATCCACCGGCTATGCCTTGAAGCAGTTCACCGCTGTCGAAGCCGTAAGCCCTCATGATGTGCTGTCCCTGAAAGGGCTTGCAGACGATCAGTACCACATCCGGCCGCAGGGTATCGTCATTCATGGCAGCAAGAGGGCCGACGATTTGAGCTTCAAACTCACCATCCTGGAAAGGCAAAGATGATTCCATTGAGCAGCGAAGGGCATCCATTGAACCAAACAGTTTGCCATCACCGATCATGAACTTCTCGGCAACCTCTATAGGCAGAAGACTCCCGAAACCTGCGGCTATTGCCCCGCCACCGCAAAGCTGATGCTCCCTGGTTGTGTAGAAAGGTCCTGCGCCCCTGAGAGAGTCGCCCCACATGGCACAGAGAAATGATTTTGGTCCGCTTGCCTCTGAAGAGGTTCCGAATCTTTTCAACCCTTCGGGCAGTTCACTCAGTGAGCTAACAAATTTGACAGCAATTGGATTGTAGGCAAGACCTTCGCTCTTAACGAGCGTTTGTGACAATTGCTCTGGAGTCATAGCTAAAGCCATTGGATTTTTATGGATGTGTGACCATAGTATACAATATTTGATGAAGTGAAAAAAAGAGTTGGCAGTCAGCAGTGGGCAGTCAGCAGTGGGCAGTCAGCAGTTGGCAGTGGGCAGTGGGCAGTTGGCAGTATTTGGAAATAAAGAGAGGAAAGGAAGAATAGGGCTTATAAAAAACAGGTTGGTTGCTCTCTTTCAGG
>CAIXLG010000215.1 GCA_903920215.1 uncultured Chlorobiaceae bacterium | reverse complement strand
GGGTCACGGTAATCGCGGTGACAGAACGCATTGATGATCGCTTCGCGTAACGCAGCCATTGAGATTTCTGGTACATCAACCCGGTAGAGGCCGTCCAGACGCATTCCAATATGAATGTTTTTGAGAATATATTTTTGTGCCTCCTCAATCAGTTCGAGGATGTCGCCGTCAAAGTCGTGGCGGTCAAGAATATTAGAACTGCTGGTTGTTGCAAAAACAGCACAGCGCAGTTGAAGAGGAGGTTGAGAGGCAAAAAACAGTTTTGCGGCATTGAGCAGTTTACCATTCTCGCGAAGTCCAAGTTTGTCAAGAGCGTTTTGTGAGTTATCCCATGACAACTCGCTACGCTCGACAAAGCGTTGGATTTTTACAGTATCCAGATCATCAATGGAGAGTGTGCCGGATTTACATGGCTCGTTATCCCAGCGCATAGCATCCTGGTACTTGTGAAGGATGATGTTTTCCAGTTCACGGGCACTGAGTTGGCGGTCTTCATCTGCTACTCGCATGTATGCTCGGCCATACGCGAGATATGGCGCGTCCTGGCCGCTGAAGGTGATGTGCAGACAGTTTTTGTCGCTATGGTGTGCAAGCTCGATATTCGGGTATATGCGGGGCTCAATATGCGCACCAATAGACTGTGATATGTCTCGAAGGGTTTTTTCATTGGCATCAAGGCCGATAACCTGACCATCAGGTGCAATCCCAAACCACAGTTCACCAGCGCCATGCTTGTTGAGAATTGCGGCAATCGAAATCAGCCCTTGCTTAAGTTCAGCCAGACTTTTTTTAAGCTCGACAGTCTCACTTTCATGCAGCGGAGCTAAAAGTTCAAAAATCATAACCCAGCCCTCCCAACTTCTGCCGAATCAGCGCATCCAGCTCAACCCCCTTAGCCATCTGTTCCCCCAACGTCTCCGTAAGCTTCAGCATCTTCTCACCAAAAGCTTCGTCATCATCCTCAACCGCCTCAGCTCCAACATAGCGACCCGGTGTCAGCACATGCCCATGTTCAGCAATTTCCGCAAGTGTCACACTCCGGCAGAACCCTGCCACATCGGCATACTCAACACTCGCTTCACCATCTTCCCGCCAGGCATGCACGGTATCAGCAATTCTCTGGATATCAGCATCGGTAAACTCAATCTGAACCCGGCTGATCATGGTGCCGAGCTTGCGGGCATCGATAAAGAGCACTTCGCCCTTGCGCTTGCTCTTTTGCTTGACCAGAAACCAGAGGCAGGCGGGAATCTGCGTGTTGAAAAAGAGTTGACCCGGCATGGCAACCATGATTTCAACCTTGTCGGCCTCAACCATAGCCCGCCGTATATCGCCCTCCGAGTTCTGGCTGGACGACATTGAGCCATTGGCCAGCACAATACCTGCACGGCCATTAGGCTTCAGGTGGTAGAGCATGTGCTGTAGCCAGGCATAGTTGGCGTTGCCTTGCGGCGGGGTGCCGTAGAGCCAGCGCGGATCGCCTTCGAGGCTGCCGTGCCACCAGTCGGAGATGTTGAAGGGTGGATTGGCGAGCACAAAGTCGGCGCGCATGTCGGGGTGCTGGTCGCGCAGAAAGGTGTCGGCAGGCTCCTTGCCAAGGTTGAAGTCGATGCCCCGAATGGCAAGGTTCATTGCTGCAAGCCGCCATGTGGTAGGGTTCGACTCCTGACCGTAGATAGAGACATCGCCGATTGTGCCCCCGTGCGCCTCGATGAATTTTTCAGACTGCACAAACATGCCGCCGGAGCCGCAGCAGGGATCATAGACCTGACCCTGATGCGGGGCGAGCACAGCCACAAGGGTTTTCACAATACTGGCGGGCGTGTAGAACTGTCCACCTCGCTTGCCTTCGGCACTGGCAAACTGACCGAGAAAATATTCATAAACCTGGCCGAGCAGGTCGCGGGCGCTCTGGCCAGTTGTGCCAAAGCCGATGGTTGAGACCATATCCACCAGTTCGCCAAGCTTGCCATCAGGGAGCTGAACGCGGGCGTAGCGTTTGTCGAGAATTCCTTTGAGCTTTGGGTTTTCAGCCTCAATCAGGGTAAGGGCATCGTCGATGCGCTTGCCGATGTCGGGCTGCTTTGCCTGCGCCCGAAGGGTTTCCCATCGGGCCGGTTCCGGTACCCAGAAGACGTTTGCCTCTTTGTAGTAGTCGCGATCTTCAAGTTCTTCCTGCAAGAGGCTGGAATCGGAATTGTCGAGGAAGTAGTCGTCGTCGGCATCTGAAAGGCGCCGGGTGAGTTCGGTGCGGTGGGTCTGAAAGGAGTCGGAGATATACTTTACAAAAATGAGGCCGAGTACAATATGCTTGTATTCGGCAGCGTCCATATTGGCGCGAAGTTTATCGGCAGTGGCCCAGAGCGTTTTTTTAATGTCGTCGATCATGAAGTGGTGAACGGTCATAAGGTTAAGCGGGATGCCGGGGGAGAGTGCTGAGTGCCGAGTGCTGAGGTGAGAAGTTGGCAGTGGGCAGTCTGCAGTTGGTAATTTAAATCAGTTGGTAGAGTGCTGAGTTGTTCAAAACTTGCTGGTTCTCATGCGCCAATTTTTTGGGTCGCGGTTGAGAGAATGCATCAAAACTCTGAAAGAGCTTTTCGATAAGCTCCGCTCTTTCAACAGGAAGTAAAGCAAGAGCATCTTTGAAAATTCGCTCAGCGACTATGGTCATATTGTTACCTGTAATTTTTTTTTAACAGTAAAATACACTCTTTCGGGTAAAAAAAGTTACAGGACTTGAAAATATCCCACCCTTGATGTTGGGGTTCAGGACTCACCCCAACCTACGGTTTGTATTATCTACAAAATAATTGCTTTAGATGAAAGAGGCTGGTCAGGTGATGGTGTCAATTGTATGGGGAATTTGGAGATGTTGGGGTTCAGGACTCACCCCAACCTACGGTTTGTATTATCTACAAAATAATTGCTTTAGATGAAAGGGGCTGGTCAGGTGATGGTGTAAATCGTATGGGGAATTTGGAGATGTTGGGGTTCAGGACTCACCCCAACCTACAATTCGACATTATCTTTGGTCATATAAAAAATGGTATAACCTCAATATGTAGGTTGGGGTGAGTCCTGAACCCCAACGGTTTTAATCCCCAAAGTTGCCGTCATTGTCGATAAATGACGTGCCCCAATTATTCTCGACAATACCCTGTGATACAAACCGGTGAATTGAGGAATGTGGCCAATCAATTGGAGTTGCCGCATGCCCGTGCTTTACAGGATTGAAATGAATGTAGTCTACATGTCGGGTAAAATCCTCGTCATTTTGAATCAGATGTTCCCAGTAACGACGTTGCCAGATACCACGCTCACCCTTGTTGAGACGGCTTTCACTTATCACTTCTGTCTTGGGTAAAGTGCGGGAAAACCCGGCCTTGATTAGAGTCCAGCGGGTAGGGAAGTTTTTATCTCCTTCAGGCAACGTCCAGATTGTGTGCAGATGTTCAGGCATGATGACTATGGCATCAATAGTAAATGGATGGCGTTCTTTTACGCTGCGGAATGAAGAGCGCAGCAGATCGATGTGCTCTACCAGTATCGATTGAGTGCGGTCAGCAAGGGTAAGCGTAAAAAAATAGGTACCACCTTCGATATTGGCGCGTTTATAGCGCATGGGTCAAGAGTTCCATTTCCCTTTCTGAACTGAATCGCTGATCCGCCGTGTAAGAGCACAAACCTTTAACTGACTATCTTTTAAGTCAATGGCTGAAAACCCTAAGTTCCAGGCATTATCAGGAACGATTACATTGACAGGTTCATAGCCCGGCCTGAACAGATAAGTCCTTGACAATTCGTGATCGCCCTTTCCAGTAATATAAAGATGATCTGGTAAAGCTCCAAATGGAACAACATTGTGCAACATCACCGTATCATTTGAAAGATTGCAAAAAGTTATCTTCCCCTTAAGACCAATCACATATTCTTCTTTACTGTATTCAATTTCAATAATATCCGGAATAATATACTTTGATTCAACTTTTATAGCCTGGGCCGTACTGTAAAACTTGG
>CAIXLG010000214.1 GCA_903920215.1 uncultured Chlorobiaceae bacterium | reverse complement strand
GTCACATTTTGTGACCTCAATATATTGAATTCGAATTCAGTCAATTGGAACATGAATTCGGAAGGAAATCTTTCAATATTTCTCTTGACCTGTTCATTCAGTCTTTTTGTATCAACCTTATAGAATTCCGCCAAATCCTCACCACTCAGCACTTTAATTCTTTCATAATCGTCTCCATATCCTTGTCGCCCCGGCCTGAAAGGTTAATTACAAGCACGGCATCACTCTTCATTTCAGGCGCTCTCTTGATGGCGTAGTGTATGGCATGAGCCGATTCAAGCGCGCAGATAATACCTTCGGTTTCAGCAAGCCTCTTAAGTGCGGAGAGTGCCTCGATGTCGGTTGCAGACGAGTAGGTTACCAGTCCGAGTTCCTGCAGATAGCAGTGTTCAGGGCCTACTCCTGGATAATCCAGACCAGCGGAGATTGAATGTGCCTCCTGTACCTGTCCGTCCTCATTCTGCAGAAGTTTTGTCATGGCACCATGGAGAACTCCGGGTGTTCCAAGAGTCATGGATGCAGCGTGTCTTGCCATAAGTCCTTCGCCAGCTGCTTCAACCCCAACCAGCTCTATTTCTCCTGCATCTTTCAAAAATTCATAAAACATGCCGATTGCATTGCTCCCTCCTCCAACGCATGCTGCGATAACATCGGGAAGTTTGCCGGCCTGATCTATAATCTGTGAGCGCGTTTCTTTTCCTATAATGGCCTGAAAATCGCGTACAATCATCGGATAGGGATGCATGCCCACAACTGAGCCGATGATGTAAAAGGTCTCTTCAGGGTTATTCATCCAGTCGCGGATAGCTTCGCTTGTTGCATCTTTCAGGGTTTTAGAACCGCTGCCTACTGCACGTACTTCCGCTCCGAGAAGCTTCATTCGTGCCACGTTCGGGGCCTGCCGACGGATATCCTCCTCTCCCATATAGACGACGCATTCAAGATCAAAGAGAGCGCATACCGTTGCAGTAGCAACTCCGTGCTGTCCCGCTCCGGTTTCGGCAATCACCCTTTTTTTGCCCATGCGGCGGGCCAGCAGTACCTGGCCGAGTGCATTGTTGATTTTATGAGCTCCGGTATGGCAGAGATCTTCACGCTTAAGGTAGATCTGTGCTCCCTTGAGTGTCCTGCTGAGCCGTTCGGCATGATAGAGCGGCGTAGGCCTGCCTACATAATCACGCAGGAGGTGGTCCAGTGTCGACTGAAAAGACGGATCGTTTTTAGCCTTGAGATACTCCAATTCAAGATCGGCAGCATTTTTTACAAGGGTTTCAGGGATGAACTTGCCACCGAAGGAGCCGAAATGTCCGGCGGAATCAGGAGCGGAATAGACTGTCGGCACCATGGAACAACTAAAAGTTAAAAAATTATCAACAGAATGGATACTGCCCTTCCGGTGAAGAAGCTCTGCAGAAAAACACTCCCGGCGATTAATTAAATAATATATTTAATCTTTTATCAGTGACCATCACAATACTTTAGCGGAGCGATACTGCCTTGATGTTTAACAAGCAATCTACCTCGATAGTCACCATTTTCAGCCTCTTAGTCTTGGCGCTGTCATTTTTTTCGGGAAAGGCGGGGTTTGCTGCTCAACAGTCGGCAAAGCAGAAAACCGGTGTTTCTGAAAAAAAAACCGTACCGCTCGATTCGCTTTCCAGTCAGGGAACTCTCACAAGCACTATTCTCTACACTGCAAAGGATTCGGTTATCTACAATCTTGACCTGCGCAACATGGAGTTGTGGGGGAAAGCCCGGGTCGACAATGAAGATACCAATGTAAAAGCCCCGAAAATTGTTATTGACCTCGACACCTCACTGTTTCATGCATACGGTAATGCCGATACCTCAAAAAAGGTTGCCGACCCGGCAGTCTATACTGATCGCCAGGGGAGTTTCAATGCAGAAACAATGGTCTATAACTTTAAAACGAAAAGGGGAGAGACAACAAATGTTTTATCCTCTTCCAACAAGGTTCTTTTTCAGGGAGAGCATGTAACAAGGCTTGAAAATGGTGAGATGAATATCCAGAATGGCACGTTCACGACGTGTGATGATCTTTCTCCACATTACTGGTTTTCCTCCTCTCACATGACCATTATTCCTGATCAACGGATTATTGCAAAGCCACTCATCATGTATATCAGGCCTGAGATCTTTTCTAAGCGTCTCCCGCAGATACCCATCCTTGCCTTGCCTTATATGGTTTTTCCGTTAAAGGAGGGCAGATCTTCAGGTTTTCTTATGCCTGGTATTGGCAATAACGGCGATATGGGTTTTACGTTGTCGAATCTCGGTTATTTCTGGGCTATTAACGATTATATGGATTTCAAGGTTGATAGTGAGTTATCGCTAAATGGAAGTTGGGGGCTTGGGGAAAGGTTTCGATATAAAGAAAACAATGTTTTTTCAGGAGAGATTTCAGGGGAGTATTTAAAGTATCCCTTATATAGTGACTGGGATGCAAAAATAATTCACAACCAGGTTTTCGATTCTTCAACCCGGCTTGATGTCAATATCCAGCTCCAGAGCCCGCCGCAGGGATACGATCTGAATGCAAATAATTCGATCACCATGGTCTCGCAGCAATCAAATGCTCGAGCGGCCTTGGCGAAGACCTTCAGCGATGAAAACAGCATTGCCGCACTTACCTACAATCGCTCCGAAGACTTGAGCACTCTTGATGCAACCCAGACAATCGACGCATCGTTCTACCAGAACCGCATGTATCCCTTTCGTTCCGGTTCTTCTGCTGACGACTGGAGGTCGGATGTTTCACTTTCCTCCGGAGCGTCATTCAGTGGGTCGTCTACTTCACAGACTTCAGGCACTTCAACAGGTTATGCGGCAAATGCAAATGTTGAGTTGGGGTTCTACCATGAATTTTCGGAGGGGAACAAGGCTCTTTTCACCCAGGGAGTGAGCCTGCAAGCCTCACAACCGGTCTCTGGATTCTATAACTTTGCCTACAGTGGTACAAGCGTGGTATTTCCTCTTCGAATGCAATCAACCCTGTTTCATTATTTTAATGTTAATCCCAGCCTGACCTTTATCCATTCGTTGTATGCTGATAGTGCCAGTAACGACGTTTCAACAACCGTTTTTGCTTTAGATGCCACTACACGGCTCTACGGTACCCTTGAAACGGGGTTCCTTGGTAAACTTTTTGGGCTTGATGCATTGCGCCACACGTTTATTCCAACGATCAGCTACATTTGGAATCCACCCTTTTCAGGCAGCGCTTATAATTACTATGGGAATGTCTATGACTGGACTGATCCTCAGCTCTTTGTCCGATTAAATAATACTAACTATGCAGGAGTACCCGAAGGGCAAAGTAAAATTGGTATTACTCTCAAAAATCTGATTCAAGGTAAAGTCAGGGGTTCTGAGTCCTCAGGGGAAGATGGCTCTTCTGTTGGAGTGCAGAGTGTTAAGCTCCTCTCTTTTAACGCTTCGACGGCCTACAATTTTAATGCAGATGCCCTTCACCTTGATCCGCTTACCCTGACAGCATCAAGCAATGTTCTGTCACCGAACCTTCTTTTCAGTGCAGGCACCATGTATGATATCTACAGTTACGATCCGCTTACAGGTAACAGGATTAACCGCCTTAACAGTGATGATGGTTCCGGATTATTCCGCTTTATCAAGGGTTTTCTCAACATGAGTCTGAATATTCAGGGTGACAGCGAAGCTTCTTCTTCGGCGTTTCCAATCCTGCCTCCTGTCGCTCCGCTTATTGTTCCGAATTCGGCACAGTCAATATTTCTCGAGCGATTTAATACCGAATATTTCAGAACCATTGATTTCCGCCAGCCTTGGCAGCTCCAGTTTTCTCTCTTTCTGCAATCAGATAAAAGTAATCCTCTTGCACCAGTGACTAGTTCTCTGCTTAATTTGTCGGCTAAGGAGGCTTTATCAAAAGAGTGGCAGATCGTTATGAATACCGGGTATGATTTTCAAAACAATCAGTTGGTTTTTCCCATGGTGCGGCTTAATCGAGATCTTGATTGCTGGCAGATGAGCTTTTTGTTGATTCCTTTCGGACAGTTCAAAAGCTACTCTATCCAAATTGGTTTGAAACCTCCATTCAGTAGTTTCAGTGTTAAAGCTGGATCAGGATCAGCGTATTAGATCTTTTCAGGCAGTTTTCTCAATCAGGTCGAGTATCTTTTTCAGCCGCTTGTTAAACTCTTCATGCGCATCATGGTGTATACAGTGCGCAGCTTTCGGAATGATAAATGCACCTGCCTGTGGCAAAAGCTGCTGAAATTCAGGTATGATTTTGTGTGGAGGGAGTGCTGTATCTTCTGCACCCCAGACAAGATATGCCGGCCCGGTGTAATTGCAAGGTTTCGGGAGATGATCGAGCCTGAAATCAAGAGGTCTTTTCGAGGGAGAGAGGTACGACCATTGGGCTCCTTTGTCCTGCAGCGGAAGAGAGAATTGATTGATCAGCTTTGCATCAACCTTTTGCTGATTAAAGTATGTAGGTGTAAGACTCTGGCTTACTCCAACCGGGTTTGCAAAAGCGGTAAACAGAACCTCGCCAATCAAGGGAGAGCCTATAATTCCGAAGAAAAAGCTGGCCATACCCTCCATGGTGTCGCCAAAAAGGCCGGAAGGGTTTGCAAGGATGAGGGCTTTTACTTTCTCGGGTTTATGGTGGGCAAAGAGGATTCCGCTTGCAGCCCCCATGGAGTGACCGATAATAATAACCTTATCCAGTTTTTTCAGATAGAGAAATGCTTCAATCTGTGACGCAAACAGTTCAAGGCTGTATCGGACATTCGGTTTCTGTGATTTTCCGAAACCAATAAGGTCGAGGGCATAAATTTTATGCTCATGAGCAAAAGCGGGAATATTCAGGTTCCAGTGTTCCAGCATCCCCCCATAACCATGAATAAAAAGAAGCGGAGTTTTTTCAGGGTGGGCGGTACCGAATTCCTGATATCTTATTTTTGCTTCATCTTCAGGTGAGAATTGCCACACAAAGTATTGATCTTTGACCGCACTGCTCATGAAAAAGTCCGTAAAATGTTTTTGGGGCAAAAACTTATAAAAGAATATATCTGTTGAGTGGCAATATAAAAGAATTGTTTAACTCCAGTAATAGGGTTAAATTTATCCTGTTTACCATAACAATAGTCATATGCTTCAGGTTTCCAGAAAATTTGAATATGGACTTCATGCTGTTACCTACTTGGCAACCAAGGGTCAGGACAGGGTAGTTACCGTCAAGGAAATGGCTGAGGATATCGGATTTTCCCAGGAGTTTCTTTCAAAGGCCATGCAAAGCCTCAAGCGAGCCGGTATCGCAACCTCTGTTCAGGGGGTAAAAGGCGGCTACATGCTTGGGTTGCCGATAGCTGAAATAACAATTGCGGATATTGCAATTGCCATAGAAGGAAAGCCTCATATTGTACATTGTGGAGTGGATGCCGCCAGCTGTGAAATATTTTCCTCTTGCAATCATCGCAGCTATATGAACAAACTGCAGGTGAAAATTCAGAATCTTTTAGAAGAGACTACGGTTCAAGGCCTGCTGCAGCAGATAGACCGATGAACAAAGAGAAACGAGAAAAGGTTTTTTCCTTGAGTTTGTTCTGCGTTTATTACCTCACAGGGTGAGGCCCCCTTTTGGATGTTTCCTCGGCCAATCATTAATGCACAATACTATTTTTCAATCATGACCACTCCTGGACTCAACAATTCAGCAGTCGCTGAAACGAGTCTGCCTGATATAGTCCTCAAAGGCATCAATACTCATAATCTCGCCAATATTTCGGTTTGTATTCCCCGCAATCGTTTTGTGGTACTGACTGGCGTCAGCGGCTCAGGCAAATCAAGTCTTGCGTTCGATACACTCTATGCCGAAGGTCACCGGCGCTATGTGGAGTCTCTTTCAGCCTACGTGCGGCAGTTCCTTGAGCGAATGCCGCGGCCTGATATTGAAAGTGTCGAAGGAATAGCTCCGGCAATTGCCATAGAGCAGAAACCCATTCCTAAAAACCCGCGTTCCACTGTTGGCACGGTGTCGGAAATTTATGACTATCTCCGTCTGCTTTATGCAAGGATTGGTAAAATATATTCGCGCGATACCAACGAACTTGTTCTGAAGCATACTCCGGATGATGTGAGTCTGCAGGCCGGTTTTTTTGATGAGGGAACAAAGTTTTATGTAGGATTTCTTTTTCCCGCTCATCAGGATGCCGGGCACCATAGTTGTTCCGTTCAGGATGAAATAGCAAATCTTCTGAAAAAAGGGTTTTTCAGAGTGGTTGCCGGTGATGAGGTGCTGGATCTTAACACTGAAAAGGGCTGTAAACGGGTGCTTGAGATGCCGCAAACCGAACGTGCTTCTCTTCTTGTTCTTGTTGACCGTTTTGTGGCAAAGCACGATGAAAAAGTTTTCAGCCGCATCTCTCAGGCAGCAGAAAGCTGTTTCAATGAATCCGGAGGGTATGCCGCCCTGAAGGTGGTTGGAGGAAAAACATATCTTTTCAGTGACCGATTAGAATTGAATGGCATTGAATATCAGGAGCTTTCTCCCCAGCTTTTTGCCTTCAACTCGCCTATAGGTGCTTGTACCACTTGTCAGGGGTTTGGCCGGATTGCCGGCATTGATGAAGATGCTGTGGTACCCGACAAGTCACTCACTGTTCAAGAGGGCGCAATTGCGTGCTGGAACTCTGAGAAATACCGCTGGAATCTCCGCCAGCTTCTTGCTGTTGCGCCAACGCTCGGCATTCCCCTTGATGTTCCCTATGAAAAGATTTCCTACGCGCACAAGGAGATTATCTGGAAAGGATTGCCTGATGAACGATACAAGGGTATCTGGCCTTTTTTTGCTGAAATAGAAAAGGATGCCGGCTATAAGATGCACTACCGGGTCTTTTTAAGCCGTTATCGCGGGTATGCAACCTGTCCTGATTGTGAGGGGAACCGTCTTAATCCCGATGCACGCCTTGTTCGGGTTTCCGGTTGCCAGATCGGCGAGGTCTCCCGCATGAATATCGTCGAGGCATCTGAGTTTTTCCGCAATCTCGATATTTCCCCATTTGATCGCAAAGTTGCTGACGTTATTTTGCAGGAGATTATAAAACGTCTTGGCTATCTGCTTGATGTCGGCTTGAATTACCTTACCCTTGACCGATTGACCCATACACTGAGCGGGGGGGAATTTCAGCGCATTAATCTTTCCACCTCTCTTGGTTCTCCGCTTGTCGGGGCAATCTATATCCTTGATGAACCGAGTATCGGTCTGCACCAGAGTGATTCGGCGCGCCTGATTTCACTGCTCAGGCGGTTGCGCGATCTTGGCAATACTGTTGTTGTAGTCGAACATGATCGTGAAATTATAGAAGCCGCCGATGAAGTGATCGACCTTGGCCCTTATGCCGGGCGATTGGGCGGTGAAGTGGTATTTCATGGTTCGGTCATGGCTATGAAGGATCACGGAACTTCATTAACTGCCCAGTATCTCCAAGGCACAAAACGGATTGCTGTGCCGACGGTTCGCAGAACGCCCGATTTCACCTCCTGCATTGAAATTACCGGCGCCATGCAGAACAATCTCAAGAATATTGATGTGCGTTTTCCTCTTGGCGTCATGACCTGCGTGACCGGTGTGAGTGGTTCCGGCAAGTCAACTTTGGTCAACGATATTCTCAACAAGGGGATTCTGAAGGAAAAAGTCGGGTTGAAGGAGAAGGTTGGCACGCATCGTTCAATTTCAGGAACATGGCTTGTGGATAAAGTTGAGCATGTTGATCAATCACCCATTGGAAAATCGAGTCGCAGCAATCCTGTAACCTACCTCAAGATATTCGATGATATCCGTACTCTTTTTTCGCAGACAAAGGATGCAAAACAACGGGGCTTGAAGGCCGGCTATTTTTCTTTCAACATTCCGGGGGGTCGCTGTGAAACCTGTGCCGGAGAGGGCAGTGTTCACATCGAAATGCAGTTTCTGGCAGATATCGAAGCTGTGTGTGAAGATTGCCGGGGTCTGCGTTACAAGCCCGATACCCTTGAGGTGAAGTACCAGGGACTTTCCATTGCCGAGGTTCTGAATATTACTGTCGAAGAGGCTATTGTATTTTTCCGCAACGAGAAGGGGATTGCAAAAAAACTGATGGTGCTCGACGAGGTAGGGCTTGGTTATATCAGGTTAGGTCAGTCCTCAAGTACTCTTTCGGGAGGGGAGGCACAGCGCCTCAAACTTGCAAGTTTCATTGCCAGAGCCGATCTGGAACATACGCTCTTTATTTTTGATGAGCCTACAACGGGTCTTCATTTCGAAGATATTAACAAGTTGATCCTTTGTTTTGAAAAACTCCTTGAGCAGAAGAACACTCTGGTCATCATTGAACACAATCCGGATATTATCACGCAGGCAGACTGGATTATCGATCTTGGGCCTGGTGCAGGTGATAAAGGCGGCACTATTGTTGCGGAAGGGACTCCTGAAGAAATTGCGGCAATGGATCACTCTCTTACAGGTCGCTATCTCAAACCATCCCTTGAACGTTGAACAGGCTTTTCTATACTCAGC
>CAIXLG010000213.1 GCA_903920215.1 uncultured Chlorobiaceae bacterium | reverse complement strand
CGCCATGCCGATCCGCGATGGTAAAGCTGAGGAGATCTACATCGTCTGTTCGGGTGAAATGATGGCCATGTATGCAGCCAACAACATCTGTAAAGGTATTCTGAAGTATGCTGATACCGGTGGAGTACGTCTTGGTGGCCTTATCTGCAACAGCCGTAATGTTGACAACGAACGCCAGATGATTGAGGAACTTGCCAAAAAGATCGGCACCCAGATGATTCATTTTGTGCCTCGCAACAATTTTGTTCAGCGCGCTGAGATCAACCGTCAGACCGTTATTGAGTTTGATCCGACTCACGTACAGGCAGATGAATACCGGGCTCTTGCAAACAAGATTAATGACAACAAGATGTTCGTCATCCCCAAGCCGCTTGAAATCGAAGAGCTTGAAGCGCTTCTCATTGAATTTGGTATCGCCAACTAAAAAAGTGGAGAACACCATGACATTGAAAATAGCTGACCACCCCTATACGTTTGGGCGACTCCATCTTCCTGTTGCACCGAAATGCAATATTCAGTGCAACTATTGCAGCCGCGAATTTGACTGCCTGAACGAAAACCGCCCAAGGGTAACCAGCAAGGTACTCTCGCCGCAGCAGGCACTGTATTACCTCGAACAGGCCATGGCGCTTTCGCGGAATATTGCTGTTGTCGGTATTGCCGGCCCCGGAGATCCATTTGCCAATCCGGATGAATCAATGGAAACTCTTCGACTGGTTCGGGATAAATATCCCGAAATGCCGCTTTGCGTTTCAAGCAACGGGCTTGATCTCCTTCCTTACATTGATGAGCTTGCCCGATTGCAAGTCAGCCATGTCACGCTTACCATCAATGCCATTGATCCACAAATCGGCGCAGAAATCTATTCATGGGTCCGGTATCACAAGAAAATGTATCAGGATATCGGTGCAGCCAAACTGCTGATCAAGAAACAGCTTGAGTCGCTAACACGGCTGAAGGAGGCCGGGGTTACCGCCAAGGTCAACGTAACTGTTATTCCGGGTATTAATGATTTCCACGTGATAACCGTTGCGTCGAAGGTTGCTAAACTTGGGGCCGACATCGTGCAATGTCTCCCCTTTTATAACACGAAAGAGACAGTCTTTGAAAATCTGTCTGAACCATCTGCAGAGATGGTTCAAGAGATACAAGATGCAAGCAGCAGATTTATACCGCAAATGAAACACCATGACCGGTGCAGGGGCGATGCAGCCATGATGCTAAAACTGGCAAAGTCAGCAGCATTACCGGAAAAGAGACTGGAATACCGACCATACATTGCTGTCAGCAGTATTGAGGGCGTGATGATTAACCAGCATCTCGGTGAAGCTGAGCGCTTCCTGATTTACAGCATGGATGATAGAGGGAAGTGCATTCTTGTCAGTGCAAGAGAGGCTCCCCAGGCAGGCGGCGGCGAACAACGGTGGAAAGAGCTGGCTGTAACCCTGAAAGATTGCCGAACCTTACTGGTCAGCGGCGCTGGCAGCTCACCAACAAAAGCACTCAAAACCAACGGAATTGAGGTGATTGTGATTGAAGGCGTTATTAAAGAGGTCGTCAGTGGAATTTTTTCCGGACAGGATTTGAAGGAGCTGATGCACATAAGCCAGATCCACTCCGGCAGCTCAAATTGCAATGGCACGGGGAAAAATTGCGGGTGAATCGCCATTTTTTTTACCATTCGTTATAACATCGACAATATATCGGTCTATCAATGACGGGAAAATTCATATTTCTCCTCTTCAGCCCCATTCAATGATTGTTTATTGGGAAAAGTTTCCCGAGAAACATTGAATGGGGCTGTTATGTTCATCCACAACTGCCCTTTGGCTCCTGAGCGGTGAACTTGCTGCAACTTGGCCCGCAAGCATTGGAGGGATTGATTTTTATGCTGTCACTCAGCTCCTCTTTGCCAAAACAAGCGTTCACTGCTTTCTCTATAGAACCCTCGAGAACCATAACATCGATGCCGTGAGCATTCATCACTTTAATGGGCGAGCCACCGGCACCATTGACCAGCACTGCCCTGCAGTCATTCAATGTGGCTGCCAGTATTTCCCACCGATCCTTGCCGCCACCGGCTGAAGGTGCTTTCCTTGAGTCAACAAGAACATACTCACCATTGTTCCTTCCTGCTGCGTAGATAAGAAAGCGTTCAGCTTCACCGAGGTGCTGGTTGATCATGATGCCTTCAAGGCTGGCGACGGCAATATAGGGACGGTTCTCTTCCGGGTTTTTCGGCAACGCTGCCGACTCGGCAAGTTTCTGCATCATCTCCGGAGAGTTTATTTCCCCGATAATCCCGACTGCATCAGCTCGGCAACGGCTGCAGTGCATCATCTGCGGCAGATAAACCCCTGTAGCTTTCTGGATCTCTGCAACCATTTCCGCAGATGGTTCGGGTATGTTTTCAAAATAGGTCTCTGTGGTGCTGTAATACGGCATACAGTTCAGGATATCTGCCCCAAGTTCAGCCGCTTTCCTGGCGACTTCAATCACATGACTGTCGTTGATACCCGGAATAATAATGGAGTTCACTTTTGCCGTAACACCCGCCTCCTTGAGCTTTTTAAGCGACTCAAGCTGGTTCGCGATCAGCAACATTGCGGCATCAATACCGCGGTACATTTTCTTGTTATACCGGGCCCATGAATAAATCCCGGCACCGATCTCAGGGTCGATGGCATTGATCGTAAGCGTGACATGGCTGACCTTCAGGGCGGCAAGCTCATCAATATAGGGTGGCAGGTCAAGGCCGTTTGTGGCAACACAGAGCAGCATTTCAGGATATTTTGCCCGAACCAGCCGGAGTGTTTCCATTGATTCATCCGGGTTAGCAAACGGATCTCCAGGTCCGGCAATACCAACAACAGCAATAT
>CAIXLG010000212.1 GCA_903920215.1 uncultured Chlorobiaceae bacterium | reverse complement strand
TAACGTTATTTTGATGTATATTTAGATTTTAGGAGTAATTATAAAATATAAAAAGAGTATCCTGTTATCAATAAATGCTGTTGAAGCTTGAAATTCAGATACTGCTCAAATCCAAGTTATAAAATGCTCGGGAAATTAGGTCGCACCACTGGTGCGAGAAATCAGCTGGAGCCACAACCTGGCTATACTGGAGCGCTGCAAGGTCAACTGCCGTCTCCACAAGAAATTGCCTATTTACTGGAGGACCTTTGACTCAAAAATATTGGGGCGTCGCTCAGGCGTCTGCTCTTGAACAAGACACGGGAAGAGGTTAGGTCTATTCACTCTTTGGCTTGTTTTTTTGTACCAGGAAAACCAGATTTTGCATAGATAATCGAATATCAGTCGATTATCTATGCAAAATAATGACCTCATGCAACTCGAAACGAAGCTCAGCTCACTGGCTGGTGTGCCTTTGACGCAGGGAGTACTCGTCTCCATGCTCAATGAGTATAGAGCGCCGAATGTTAAAATTTTTTGTTTGATTGATAAAGCGTTGCTTCTGCTCATGACAATTGCGATCCTTCCAATGAATCAATTGAGTATAGTAACGAATTGTGTTGCTTTACCGTACTGCTACACTCCATCTAAAGAATGATCACTAACAGCTTCATTGAGCATGTTCATGCCCATGATGAGCCCCGTGAGCCTGTGTGTATTAAGAACCGGTCAAGTCGGAAAGGTTGAGCAGTTGGTATTGCCTGCGGGATTTTTCGAATGCATTGCAGGCTTTCATCTGCTCAATCACCCGGTCCAGATCGGTGTAGTCGAATGCGGCGGTCCATTGCTGGATTTTTTGCATGGCGGAAATGAACGGCTCAAGTTTCCCCTGCCGTGTGAGTACGCGCAGGCAATCCAGATATTCCTCTCTGAAGAGCGTTGGCACAATCATTCTGCATGCATTGACAACAGACAACTCTGCGTTCATGACGAGGCGAGCTAATCGTCCGTTTCCATCAATAAAGGGATGTACTTCCGAGACTATAAACATCGCCAGCAATGCCCTGGCCATTCCAGGATGAACTGACGGCAAGAGCTTGCTTCCCTCAATCAGAGTTCCGCGTACATTTCTCGGTGAGACAAACGTGGTGTTCCCTGCAAAATTTTCCCGGTCTTTAAAATCACCAGGAGCTGACTCCGGTCGTTCTTTCATGAGATCCAGATGGCGCTGCTGCAATTGGTGCAATACGCCTTCACCTATTGTCATGGATTGGTTTGACCACCCGGGATTGATGGCTTGCCTGAAGACACCGAGGATGTCGTGTGAGTCTTTCGGGCGTTGTTCGATAATTTTTCCCTCAAGTACAATTTGCCGTGCTTCAGAAACATTAAATTCCGTCCCTTCGATGAAGTTGCTGAAATAGGACTCCAGGAAAGCAAAGTTGATGCGCGCTCTTTCGGTTGTAGCATGTGATGCTTTTTGTGTCAGAGGCATTGCACGCAATGTAGCGGCCAACTTTTCAAAAAGGGCTATACGCCCGGCGTCAAAAGGTATCCCTGCGGCCAATGCTTGTCCTGCAGCCGTAGCGAGTTGCGCACTTTTTGTTCCGAGAATGCTTCCGATGAGTTCATTCAAAACCTGAAACTCCCTTTCAAACCCCAGGTGAGCAGCAATATCGCGAGCTTCTTCCCTGATGCGGTTGAGAGTGTCTGGACCTCTTGATTCATAAATACTGACCAGCCTTTCTTCGACGGCAACTCGCCCAACGGATTTTCTGATCGCTCCACGACTCGGGGTTAGGTTTTCCATCAGCATGCGGGCTTGAGAGGGAAAATAAAGGTCTCGCCCTGACATTGGCAGGTCGCCAGCAGTTTTTCCGGTACCCTTGACCAAAACCACTTTTAAACCCGGTAACTCGACGATTCTGTTGTAGTTGTAGCTGAGGTGCATTACCCCGTCGACGGGCGTGCCGCCTCTGAAGGCACTTCTATAGCCAATAACTGCACCAGTAAAAAGAGCGGCGAGGACTCTCATTCTTTGCAACGCAATAATTGCTGGCCACTCTTTTTCAGGGCTGGCGCTGAGAATGCCAGGGACAATACGCTTTAACCTGCCGGTTTTCAATCGCCGTTGTGCAGCTCTTATCTCAGCATCATTGAGTTCGGCGTACAGGATCAGTGAATCATCGGTTGTCGTGTTTTTTAGCGATGGCTTCATGAATTTAGTCGATATGTCGCGTTATTTATCTTAAAATACGATTTCTGTCGCAAATATTAACTTAAATAAATCATTGAGAAATGTCAAACGTATCATGCCCATGATGAGCCCCGTGAGCCTATGTGTTATTAAGAACCTGCCAAGTCAGAAAGGTTGAGCAGTTGGTATTGCCTGCGGGATTTTTCGAATGCATTGCAGGCTTTCATCTGCTCAATCACCCGATCCAGATCGGTGTAGTCGAATGCGGCTGTCCATTGCTGGATTTTCTGCATGGCGGAAATGAACGGCTCAAGTTTCCCCTGCCGTGTGAGTACGCGCAGGCAATCCAGATATTCCTCTCTGAAGAGCGTTGGCACAATCATTCTGCATGCATTGACAATAGACAACTCTGCGTTCATGACGAGGCGCGCTAATCGTTCGTTTCCATCAATATAGGATGTCCCCTTAGACTTTGAGTTCAAGGAGAGTGACAACGGGCATCAATTACACGACGATCAAGAGCAAGTATCGTTGGAATTCATGGTCCAAGCAATGCTGCCGGGATAACGGCAATCCCGTCCGGGCGGCGATATGCCTGCGGTCCGGTATGAATCACAATCGAGTCCAGCAAATCATCGCCGATCTGCTCGCGCAGCCACATAAGATGTCGAACATCGCCATCATCCACGGTGCTACTCAGTTTAACCTCGATGGCAATCACACGTTGATCTCCGCGTTCTACAATCAGATCGACTTCTTGGCGTCCACCATGAAGGCGCAGGTGCCGGACTTGAGCTTCGGCTGCCTGAGCAAAGGTTCTGATGCCAAGCGTAACCAACGACTCGAACAGGTGTCCCAGCAGGGAACCATCGCGTGGAATCGGCAGCTTTGAGTTTTCACCAGCTAACAGGGCGCCCGTATCAAGTCCGAGCATTCGCACAGCAAGTGCTGGATCGGCCAGATGGTGCTTAGGCGGTTGGGCGAGTCGATTCAAACGGTTCCGGGACGGTAGCCATGCCGGAACAGGGTCGACGATCCAAAGCCGTTCAAGGATCTCCCGGTAAGGTTGTGTCGTTGTCTTCGAGGGCTTTTCACCCTGCCCTCCGGACGCTGCATCACGGATAGTTTCGAACGAAGCCGTCGTAGCAGTAGCAGCAGCATAGGCAGCAAGCCAGCGCCGCAATACCTCGGGCCGCCGCACCATGTATCCCTGTTCAGGGAAGTCGGTATCGATAATGCGGCACAGGTAGCCGTCCAGTTGTAAGCGAAGCGCCCGCCCGGCTAATGGTCGTATGCCTGGAAAGCCGGAGTGGACGATTTCGCGAACATAATCCGACAGGGTCACATCGGTCTTGCCGGCAACATCAGGCCTGCCCCCCATGAGGAGTCGATTCAGGCTGACGCTTGGCATACCTACACCCCGTTCCACAAGCGACATGGGCCTCATTCTCAGGGTAACGATCCGCCCGGCTCCCGAGTGGGTCGGAGGAGTAACCGGACCGGCAGAGCCGGTCAGCAGAAAACGGCCAGGCACTTGATCGCGGTCAACAGTCCGCCGCACGGCATCCCAGACAGAAGGCACTCGCTGCCACTCATCAATAAGCAGCGGTGGTTCTTGGGTTAAGACCAGTGCCAGGTCCGCTTCAGCGATGGCACGCTGGGCTGGTTCATCAAAGCGGAATACTGTGCGGCACCGCCCCTCCGCAGTAGCTGTCTTTCCGACCCCCTTTGGCCCCTCCAGTGCGATGGCAGGGAGCGTGGGCATTAGTTCGTCGAGCTCGTCATCTACCACCCGTCTTTGGTATTTTGGCATTTTTGTTCCGTTCTTGCTTTTTTTTAGCATCTATAGCTACACTGCCATACCGCCAAACCCTGCGATACCGTATCGCCATAATATACAGTCCCGTTTCGCCACCACCAACATATTCATTTTCCACAGTGCCAGAACTTGGGGACGGTATTTTTAACGTACAGTTTCGGGAGGGAAGGGATGAGTTGGCAGTCAGCAGTGGAGAAGAAAGAAGGGCCTTGGCTGTACATATTGAAAACCTCATGGGTCTGCCTGAAAAGGATAGTGCTCATGGGGCTTTTTTATTATCAGGCGAGCAGCCAATCAGTTAACCAGGCAGTGCAAGGGCGTGCCGATCTGAGGCGTCAGTTTAAAATTTACAAAACGAACCCATTCAGTTATTTGCAAAAGTGGGTCCCTTTGCACAGCACCTGGCTCTGGCGGATGAAGACCTTATTTTATTATATATTGCTGGTTAAACTGGCGCAGGCAATAATTCTTATCAGGAATACAGATGGAAGACATTCTGAAAAATGTGAAAAACGACAGGTTTGCACAGTTGCTGGGTATTGAGATAGTTGACGCTTCTCCGGGGTACGCATTGGTTGAAATGAAAATTAAGGACAAGCATAAGAACGGTATCAATATTGTTCAGGGTGGCGCAATATTTACACTTGCCGATTATGCGTTTGCTATAGCGAGTAATGCTGATGGAAGCACCACAGTAGGAATAAATGCGTCTATATCTTATTTCAAAGCACCTGCAGGAACATACATCAGGGCTGAAGCAAGAGAGGAAAGTAAAAGTAAAAAGATTAGCGGGTATAAAGTCGAAATAAAAGATGAAGATGGAACGTTGATAGCATCCTTCTCAGGTTTGGGATACAGGAAATGACTGAATAAGAGAACGTTTCGTTCTAAAATCAGCAGCCCCCCTGAATCATTCAGATACGCCCATTTTCTGGCGATTTTCCTTAGCCGCATGGCCATCAGCTTCAGTTTTCCCACCTCTGATTCCAGTTCCTCTCTTTTATTTTCATTATCCCTGCAAACATTTTGAAAATAAATTGCATAAAAGAACGATCGTGTTTAAATTAATGCCAACCATTCAAGGGGACAGTATCATGGCCAGAACCAAGAAAGTCTGCACTCACGAAATTCTGGATGCAATTGAGCGCGTTGTCGTCAAGCTAGGGGTATCACGCTTATCTATTGACGCCGTGGCCCAGGAGGCCGGAATCAGCAAATCCCGGGTTGTGTATGACTATAAATCCAAGACCGCCCTTCTTGAGGCACTTATCGACCGCCAGTTTCAACGGGACAAAGAGCGTATCGACATGCTTGTCCGGGAATGTGCTGAAACTCCCCATCCCGAACTTTTTGCACGTATCAAGAGGGCGGAGCAAGCTCCAGATGACATTGAGCGAGCAGTTGCATTGGCCGTATCCTCCTCTATGTCGAGTGAAGTCTCTCTCCAGCGGAAGATGCGGGAATGGACCGTTCATGACCTGAAAGCCATGGAAGCCGGAGCGAAGCCTGAAGCCGCACGCATAGTCTATTTCGCCCTTATCGGATTCAATTGCCATGAATGGTTCGGTCTCGTCAACTGGAGCAGCCAGGAGCGTTTTTCGTTTCTGGAGGGTATCAGGGCGATGTATGCAAGCGAGCCGGAGAGTCACGCACCAACCCACAACTCATATAAAGGATAACCTCCATCATGAAAAGGTCTTATATCATTGCAGGCTTACTCGTTGTTGCGATTGCCGCCTGGTACCTTTGGCCTAAAGGTTCGCCAGCTGACCGCACGGGTCCTGATTTTAAGCCGGAGGTTAGTGTTGTAACCATGAAGACCGAGCCTGTGGCATTGACCAAAGACCTGCCAGGGCGAACTTCGGCCATACGGATAGCTGAGATACGCCCTCAGGTCAGCGGCATTGTTACAAAGCGATTTTTCGTGGAAGGCAGTATGGTCAAGCAAGGCCAGCAACTCTATCAGATTGATCCCGCTTCGTATCAGTCGGCTTATAACAGCACCCGCTCCAGCCTTGGCAAAGCCGAGGCAAACGTGAAGTCGGTCCAGGCTAAGGAAGCTCGTTATGCCGAGCTGGTGAAAATCGGCGGGGTCAGCAAACAGGAGTATGACGACGCAAAAGCAAGCCTTGCCCAGGCCAAGGCCGATGTTGCCATTGCCAAGTCAGAAATTTCGACTGCCAGAATCAATCTTGACTATACCAAAGTCATGTCTCCGATTTCTGGACGTATCGGGCAGTCAATGGTCACGGAAGGAGCTCTGGTCAATGCCAATCAGTCTGTAGCGTTGGCGGTTGTACAGCAGCTTGATCAAATCTATGTGGACGTTTACCAGTCGAGTGAGGAGCTGATGCTCTTGCGCAAGCGTCATCAGGCTCTAAAGGGTGCGGATTCCGACAATGCAACTGCTCCCGTCCGCCTTTTGACAGATGGCAAAACAGTTGGTCAGCTCGGTAAGCTGAAGTTTTCGGATGTGACGATCAACCCGAGCACCGGCACGGTTCTGCTCCGGGTGCTTTTTCCCAATCCCGATCACGAGCTTCTTCCCGGCATGTTTGTCCATGCCCGTCTGGAGCAGTGGAAAGACGATCAGGCCATTGTAGTTCCACAGAAATCGGTGATACGAAATGTTGACGGCACGGTTTCAGTTTGGGTTGTCGGTAAAGACGGCAAGGCGAGCGTGCGTCCAATCGGAGTTGCGGAAATTATCGGGGACAAATGGATTGTCACGAGTGGGCTCAAGGCTGGTGAAAAGGTCGTTTATGAAGGTATTATGAAAATTCAACCAGGCATGAAGGTGAAAACAGTAGAGGTTGGACAACCTGCCGTTCCTGCCAGATAATTTCTTTCATTCAAGTAATCGCTCTCATGTCCAGATTTTTCATTGAACGACCAGTTTTTGCGTGGGTGATCTCCATCTGTATTATGCTGGGAGGGTTCATTGCCATACAGACCCTTCCGGTTGAACAATATCCACGCATTGCGGCACCTACCATCAACATTAACGCCTCCTACCCGGGAGCTTCTGCCCAGGCGGTTGAAAACAGTGTAACCCAAGTTATTGAACAGGCGCTTACCGGCCTTGACCACCTCCGATATTTTAGCTCAGGCAGTGATTCCAATGGAAATGTCAGTATTACGTTGACGTTCGAGCCGGAAGTCAACCCCGATATTGCCCAGGTTCAGGTGCAGAACAAGCTGCAATCCATCATGTCAAACCTGCCGCAGCAAGTCCAGCTGCAGGGACTGAAAGTCACCAAGGGGGACACCGGATTCCTGATGGTTGTCGGCGTTTTCTCTGCCGATGGTCGCGTCAACGAATTCATCATGAACGATTTCCTTAACTCCAAAATACTCGATCCGCTAAGCCGTATTCCCGGTGTTGGGAGCATTCAGGTGTTCGGGCAACCCTATTCCATGCGTATCTGGCTTGATCCCTACAAGCTTGCCAGTTACAACCTCACGACGAGCGAGGTGCAGTCGGCAATAAGCGCCCAGAACGCTGACGTTTCAGCCGGTCAGTTGGGAGGAACCCCATCGGTACCAGGACAACAGCTGAATGCCACGATTACAGCCCAATCGCGCCTGAAAAACGTTGAAGATTTTGAAAAAATCATGTTGAAGGTTAATACCGACGGCTCCCAGGTGCGCCTCAAGGATGTCGCCCGTATCGAGCTGGGCGTGCAAAACTATGACATGACAACCCGCTTCAATGGCAAACCAGCTGCCGGGATGGCCATCACTCTTGCGACCGGGGCCAATGCACTGAAAACCGCTGAACTGGTGAAAGCCAGGATGGAAGAGCTGAAGACCCTGTTGCCACCAGGTGTTCAAATCGTTTACCCGTTTGATACGACACCCTTTGTCAAGACCTCCATCGAAGGAGTTGTTCATACCCTGTTTGAGGCTATTATTCTTGTGTTCTTTGTGATGTTCATCTTTCTACAGAATTTCCGTGCGACTCTGGTGCCCACGATCGCAGTGCCTGTCGTGCTTTTGGGAACTTTTGGAGTCATGTCGGCCTTTGGGTTCTCTATCAATACTCTCAGCATGTTCGCCATGGTGCTTGCTATCGGATTGCTGGTGGATGACGCCATTGTTGTGGTCGAAAACGTCGAGCGCATTATGGAAGAGGAGCACCTTTCCCCTCTGGAGGCTACCAAAAAATCCATGGAGCAGATCTCCAGCGCGCTGATTGGAATAGCCCTTGTACTTTCCGCGGTATTTGTGCCAATGGCTTTTTTTAAAGGCTCCACCGGTACGATTTTTCGTCAGTTCTCGATTACTATTGTCTCGGCCATGCTTCTCTCGGTTCTGGTTGCTCTGATTTTGACGCCAGCCCTCTGTGCCAGCCTCCTCAAGCCGATGAGCAAGAACGGGCATCGTTCCGACAAAGGTATCCTCGGCCGTTTTTTTGCCTGGTTCAATGCCTTGTTCGACCTCAACCGCGAACGTTATGTCAAAGGGGCGAACGTCATGACCGGCAATGTTAAACGCTCTCTGGCGGCATTCATGATGGTTGTGATACTGCTGGGTGTCGTATTAATGCGTATCCCGACCTCGTTTCTCCCCGAAGAAGACCAGGGCTTCATGTTCGTTCAGCTTTCCACCCCATCCGGAGCAACGAAGGAACGGACACTCGAAAGCGTGAAAGCGATGGAAAAGTACCTCCTCAACGAGGAAAAAAATGTCGTTGAAAGCGTTTTCAGCGTGACAGGCTTCAGCTTTGCCGGTCAGGGTCAAAACTCCGCCATGGGGTTCGTCCAACTGAAAGACTGGGGTGAGCGCAAAAAAAAGGAACAAAATGTCGCCTCCATAGCCGGTCGTACCATGGGAGCCCTGTCGAGCGTCAAGGACGCCATGATCTTTGCATTTTACCCGCCCGCTGTCATGGAACTTGGCAATGCCTCCGGTTTTGATTTTCAACTTCTTGATCGTAATGGAAAAGGCCATGAGGCGCTGATGAATGCCCGTAATCAGTTGCTGGGCCTGGCAGGAAAAAATCCTTCACTGAACGGCGTTCGACCCAACGGCCTTGAAGATGTGCCGCAATACAAGATTGATGTCGACCAGGAAAAAGCCAGCGCCTTTGGCCTTTCCATTGCCGACATTAATGCCACACTGCAAACTGCCTGGGGATCCTCTTATATCAATGATTTTATTCATGATGGCCGCATCAAGAAGGTGTTTATGCAGGGCGACGCCCCATTCCGCATGAACCCGGCAGATGTCAACCTCTGGCACATCCGGAACGCCACTGGTACTATGGTGCCTTTCTCGGCATTCGCCACTGGCCGCTGGAGCTACGGCTCGCCAAAGTTGGAGCGTTTCAATGGCATATCGTCGGTAAATATCCAGGGAGCCTCAGCTCCTGGTGTAAGTTCAGGTGATGCCATGGCTGTGTTGACGCAATTGGCATTAAAGCTTCCCGAAGGCTTTGGCATCGAATGGACAGGTCTTTCCTACGAAGAGCGTGCGGCAGGCCAGCAAACACTGCTCCTCTATGGGTTCTCATTGCTGTTTGTTTTCCTTTGCCTTGCAGCCCTTTACGAAAGCTGGACCGTGCCGCTTGCGGTCATGCTGGTAGTGCCGCTTGGTGTTTTTGGCACGGTTATGGCTACTTCCCTGGCAGGTCTCTCCAACGATGTCTACTTCAAAGTGGGCTTGCTGACCACTGTAGGCCTTACTGCAAAAAATGCCATTCTCATCGTGGAGTTTGCAAAATCCCTCAACGAACAAGGCATGAATCTGAAGGAGGCAGCCCTGACGGCCGCCCGGCAACGTCTGCGCCCGATTGTCATGACTTCCATGGCCTTCATTCTTGGTGTAACACCTCTCGCATTTTCCTCTGGAGCGGGCTCGGCAAGCCAGCACGCCATCGGTATCGGTGTCATCGGCGGGATGTTGTCGGGAACGGTGTTGGCAATCTTTTTTGTGCCGTTGTTTTACATTCTGGTACAATCCCTTTTTACCAGCAAGTCTGTAACCGAACTGACCGAAACTCAAAATGATAGGGGATCAAACCATGACGAATAAGCTCCTGATCCCGGTTTGCATGGCAGCCACCATGCTGTCATCCTGTTCACTGGCTCCTCGCTACCAGCGCCCCATGGCGCCTGTAGCCGCACAATGGTCGACCTTTACGGGGAAGGTACCCCTGCCGGCATTGGAAACTGCAGGAGAATCGCATGTCGCTGATATCGGATGGCGGAGCATGTTCCAGTCGCCAAAGCTGCAGAGCCTTATTGAAGCGGCCCTTGTCAATAACCGCGACCTCCGGATCGCGACGCTCAATATTGAGGCAGCCCGCCATACCTATCGTATACAGCGATCAGATCTTTTGCCTTCGGTTAACGCGTCGGGAAGCGCAACTCGACAACGATTATCGGAAAACTCCAGCACTTCCGGTACTTCACAAACTGTCTCGTCATATACCTCCGGCATAGGTTTCACGGCATATGAATTGGATCTTTTCGGGCGTGTCCGCAGCCTCAGCAACAGCGCCCTTAACCTCTATCTTGCAACGGAAGAAGGTCGCAAAGCTGCCCAGACAAGCTTAATTGCTGAGGTGGCCAATGCCTATCTCACCTATCTTGCCGATATTGAACTGCTGCAGTTGACCGAAAACACGCTCAAGACCCAGCAAGACTCCTTCGATCTCATCAGGCGCAGCTTCGATTTGGGTGCCAAGTCACAACTCGACGTCTCACAAGCCGCCACTGTGGTTGAAACCGCCAGGGCAAACCGTGCACAATATCAACGTCAGCTTGAAAAGGATAAGAACGCACTTACCCTTTTGGTCGGCAAGGAAATCGATGCTGAACTTCTCAAGTCCGAAACCCTCAGCTCTGTTCAGGTGATGGAAATGCTCCCCGTCGCACTTCCATCCACTGTTTTGTTGGACCGTCCGGATGTCCGTAAGGCCGAATATGCCCTGAAAGCTGAAAACGCCAATATTGGTGCTGCACGGGGAGCTTTCTTCCCGACCATCAGCCTTACCGGTTCCGCCGGGTTTGCCAGCAGCAGCCTTACCAATCTGTTTGAGGGTGGATCGAGCGGTGTCTGGAGCTTTTCCCCTCAGGTGAGCTTGCCGATTTTCCAGGGAGAGCGATTGATTTCTAAGCTCAAACTGGCAAAAACCAACCGCGATATTGCCATTGCGCAATATGAAAAAACCATCCAGACCGCTTTTCGGGAAGTTGCGGATGCGTTGGCGGCCAGTGCAACCTACAGCGAGCAGTTGCATGCCCAGCAGGCGCTTGTCAAAGCCAGCGAACAGGCCTATGCAATCTTGAAAGCCCGTTACGCCTATGGCATCGACAGTTTCTTTGCCCTGCTGGATGCCCAACGATCTCTCTACGGGGCGCAGCAGAACGAAATTATGGTTCGTCAGCAGAATCTGACCAGCCGGATTGATCTTTACAAGGCTTTGGGAGGCGGATGGAAATAGAACGTTAACTCTGGGTGATTCTTGATCAAAGGATTGAAGACACCGCAACATCAAGCTCATCCGATGTAAAGATGTAGCCCTCTTGATTGATGTACTCCAGCTTTGCTTCTACATCTTCGATAATGATCACCGTTTCTCTAAACGTCTTATCATGCTTTAACTTTTCAACGAAAGCTTTAGCTTGTTCCTGACACATGTATGATCCCTTTGAATGTTGGAGGCTAGTGGTTTATTCAAATTCTTTACACATTGCAGTAATATAGTGTATATCATGTATATAAAAAAGATATGATATACGCTATCGTGGTGAGATTAAAAATGTAATATAGTTTTTAAAATGGATCTATCAATCAATGATCATTCAATCAGATTCTATATGAAGCTGACTGGAAATTTGGTGGTTCCCCGGTTTATTCCACTGTCACCGATTTTGCGAGGTTTCGTGGCCGGTCAACGTTGCAGCCGCGGAGTGTGGCAATATGACAGGCAAGGAGCTGCAGGGGAATAACCGTTAAAAGAGGTGACAGCGGCGCTGAAGATGGAGGAATAAAAATGACTTCTTCTGCCAGACGACTCACCTCTCCGTCACCAACATTAGCAATAGCGATAACTCTGCCTTTTCGACTGCGCACTTCCTCGATATTACTGAGAATTTTAGCGTAAGTACTATCGTGGGTGGCGATAAAAATAATCAGCATATCCTTATTAATCAAGGCAATCGGGCCGTGCTTCATTTCAGCTGCCGGATAACCTTCTGCATGGATGTAAGAGATTTCCTTAAGTTTCAGAGCCCCCTCAAGAGCAACCGGAAAATTGTAACCCCGCCCAAGATAAAGAGCATTATTTGCATCCCTGAAGCGTTCTGCAATACCCTTTATCTGAGCGTCAAGTTCAAGAATGCGTGAGGCTTTTTCAGGAAGGCTTGAAAGTTCTCTCAGATGCAAAGCAATTTCATCGTGCGAAATGGTTCTACCCTTGCCGAGCGAGAGGGCAAGCATATAAAGCATAACTACCTGAGCTGTAAAAGCCTTGGTCGAAGCAACACCAATCTCAGGCCCTGCATGGGTATACATGCCGCACATGGTTTCACGGGCTATTGTGGAGCCTACCACATTGCAGATACCCATCACAAGGGCACCTTTTTCCTTCGCTACATGAAGTGCAGCAAGAGTGTCAGCAGTCTCTCCAGACTGGGAAATCAGAATTACTACATCATCAACCCCGACAATGGGATTGCGATACCTGAACTCTGAAGCATAATCAACCTCTACCCTAATACGGGCAAACTCCTCAATAAGATATTTTCCAATCAACGCTGCATGCCAGCTTGTGCCGCAGGCACAGATGACTATATGCTTTGCCTGTTTCAGCCGGTCGAGATAATCCTCGATCCCGCCAAGTCGAATCAAGCCTTTTTCAGGATGCACACGGCCCCGCATTACATTCTTCATGACCTCAGGTTGTTCAAAAATCTCCTTGAGCATGAAATGCTCAAAGCCTCCTTTCTCTATTTTATCAAGCGAATAATCAAGCTCCGTTACAATTTTTGCCTGCTCGATATTTTCAATTGACTTTACGGTGTAACCATCCCTGGTAACAACGGCCAGCTCACCATCAGAGAGATAAACCACTTTATTGGTATGCTCAACTATCGGAGCAGCATCAGATGCAATGAAATACTCCCCGGTACCGATACCGATTACCAGAGGGCTTCCCTTACGTGCAACGATGATCTTGTCAGGCTCCCGCGAAGAGATCACACAAATACCGTATGCTCCATCAACATGACGAAGCGCGTTACGGGTAGCTGATTCAAGGTCAAGCGAGGAATCACTTTTCCATATTCTGTCGATCAGGTGAACCAGTGCCTCGGAATCCGTATCGCTTAAAAATATATAACCCTGAGAGAGCAGCTCCCGTTTCAGCACCGAGAAGTTTTCGACAATGCCGTTATGAATGAGAGCGATATCTCGAGAAGCATTCAAAAAAGGATGAGCATTACGGTCGCTTGGTTCGCCATGGGTAGCCCACCGGGTATGTCCAATACCTATGGTGGCATTTCGCATCTCTTCCGGGAGGGTAACGGTTGCTGCTTCAAGCCCGCTCACACTTCCTTTCTGTTTTATCACAGAAAGGAGGTCGCCATTCAAAAGAGCCAGCCCGGCTGAATCATAACCACGGTATTCAAGCCGCTTCAACCCCTGCAAAAGTATCGGAACAGCTTCACGCCACCCTATATAACCAACAATTCCGCACATGGTATTATAATTTTATGGTTACAATCTCCAGACTGACACACCTCTTTCCACAATAGTCTTAGCATCAAAATGGCTGTTGAGATCAATAAAGCATCCACCCTCTGAGACCTTTGTCAAAAGCTCCAATGACAAAGCATTGGTACTATATAACAAACCACACAGTGCGATTTCTGCTTGAGCAAGGGAAGCAAGACACTTCTTTAAGGTTAGCCATACAGTATTACGAAACAGTTTCATCATGTTTAAAGAAAGAAATCACCTTGTTTTTTCCGGCAGATTTGGCCCTGTTCATCGCTTTATCGGTATGTGAAATAAGAGTATTCCAGTCATTTGCGTCAAGTGGAAAGGTAGCTGTCCCGATACTGATTGTCAGCTTGCTGATCGGCACACCGCTTTCAGTACGAAATTGTGTGTCATTGACAATCTTGCGCAGGCGTTCAGCTATTTCCCGTACTGTCATGGAATCCGTTTTTGGAAAAAGAATGGCGAATTCATCACCTCCAAATCTTGCGGGTATATCAGAAACCCTGCATTGAGCAGTGATGATGCCGGCAAGAGTTTTAAAGCACATAATCAGCAGAAATATGGCCGTTGACCTCGTTGTATTGTGCAAAATTATCGATATCAAGCATCACCATGGAGACAGTTTCGCTATAGCGCTTGGCTCGTTCTATCTCGACAATGAGTTTGTAAGATCAATTTCACTTAGCCCCCTTTGCTTCTTTCTGAAGCGCCTTCAAAAATAATTCGACAGCCTCAGTGTCAAAATGAGTGCCACTGGCAGCTTTAATCTCTATTGGTCAATTCCCCGAAGCTCTGCTTTGTAAAAGAATGTCAAATTGAGTGATTACATACACAAAAGCCACAATGTATCGGTTTTGTTGTACCATTTTGTCTGCCCATCAAAATATCGGCGAGTAGTATTTTTTGTCGCAGTTGATGATCAGTAGGGTAACTTGCAGTACTCATTTGGCTGTCAGCATAATTTTTCCGCTTGAAGTCGATGAAGTTACAGTCGTTGCCTAGCTTTATTTCATAGCTGCACTGATCATGAAAGTTGATATATAAATAATATATATTTATTTCTTTTGTTTAGACAGGAATTTTATATAGCAATTGCTTCAGCAGTGTCATTGCTGTCGTTGGGTATGAATTGTGCGACAATCTGGATGTTAAACACTTTTTCTCATTCTGGTGTTGATGATAAGGTTGATGATCAGAGCGCTTCCTCCTAACATTGTGGCGTGAGGCAACTCATTGCCAGCAATTAATTCTCATAATTGCAGCTCTTTACATTGGGGAAAAGCAGGGTATGTTCTGAGCTGAATGTTCAGAATTTACATATATTCTATGTGTATGCGTGTGTCTGGGGGTCTTATTAACTCCGGTCTTCTCAGCCTTTGGTCGGTGATCTATAAAGCCGGGAGCTGATAGCCTTTTTCGCGAAACAGGCGGAGCATGGCATCCACTACTTCCGGGTCGAAGTGCTGCATGCGATGACTCTCAATTTCTTTAAGGGCTGCTTCGATCCCTAATGCTGGTCGGTAAGGGCGATGAGAAGCCATGGATTCAAGCACATCGGCTACGGCAAGTATGCGCGATTCAAGAAGTGTCTCCTCTCCTTTCATGCCCTGCGGATAACCGCTGCCGTCCATGCGTTCGTGGTGCTCCCGGATGATTTGTGCAATCGGCAGAGGGAAGTCGACATCCTTGAGGATTTGATAGCCGTTTTCAGCATGAGTTTTGACGAGCTCAAATTCGATTCTTGACAAGAGGCCCGGCTTGGAAAGTATTTCGGCAGGTATGCTCATTTTGCCAATGTCGTGCACCAATCCGATGAGTTGCAGAGTGTGACACTTCTCTTCGCTCCATCCCATTTCCCGGGCGATATCTGCCGAGATGATGCCAACGCGCCGCTCATGACCTGCGGTGTAGGGATCATGTGCTTCCACGACGTTTGCTACCGCCTGGAGTGTGCTCTGCATTGCGGTTTCCAACTGTTTTACATAACCCTTTATCTTTTCTTCTGCAGCTTTGCTTTCGCTAATGTCTCGACCGGTGACTACTGAGCCAACAATAAGCCCTTCCTGGTTGCGAATGGGTGCATAATTGTAGCTTCCAAACCATGTTTCGCCGGTATCCTTTCGTAGCAGTCTAAATTCGGCTCCTGTACCGGTTTCACCTCCGAGAGCCCTCGGTACAACCCAATTTTCCACGGGAACCAGTTCTCCCGTGATCAGGTATACGTCGAGAAACTTTGGATACTCATCAAACGTCTTGGCACACTCCTCTTTGTTCCTGAATTTGTGAAATGTTGCAAAAGCATCATTAAAGTGAGTGAATTTTCCTGTGGTATCAGAGATAAAGATGGCTTCGCTCATACTTGCAAGAGCAGCTTCCACTCTCGCCTTGCCTTCTACAAGAAGTTGTTCATTCTTCTTGAGTTGGGTTATATCGTCTTTGACCGCAACAAAATTGCTTATCACTCCCTCTTTCAGAATACCTGAGATAACCGCTTTTTCCCAGTAGAGGCCACCGTTTTTCTTTCTGTTTTGAAATTCCCCACGCCAGATATTCCCCGAGAGTATTGTCTGCCAAAGCTGTTCATAAAGTGCTTTTGGTGTCAGGCCTGACTGAAGAAAGCGGGGATTTTTCCCTTTTACCTCGTCAAATGTATAACCGGTGATTTGTGTAAATGCGGGGTTGACATAGTCTATTTGGCCGAGACGATCGGTAATGAGAACAATAGCGGGACTTTGCTCAACGATAGTACCCAGTTTTTTTATCTGATTCTCAGCCAGCTTACGGTCAGTAACATCAAGGATTACACCGATTACTCCGGAAAAATCGTTGGCATGATAATATTGCGAATGAACTTCTGCGTCTAAGAATTTGCCATTTTTTTTCTGTACTTGAATTCGATGACCTGATTTTTCAATTGATGTGCGATGGCATCATTAAACGTTTCAACAATTTTTGAAATTTCATCTTCAGCTAAATATTCAGTGAAGGAATGGCCAATTACTTCATCTGGTAAATAGCCAGACAATTTTTCAATAACCGGGGAGACATAGGTTACAATTCCCGAAGAGTCTGCAACAAAAACCAATTCTGATATTTGTTCGGTAATGGAACGAAATTTTATTTCGCTTTCACGCAATGCCTGCTCGGCCTGTTTTCGTTCAGTAATGTCAATATGTGTGCCAAGCATATGCAATGGCTTACCATCGGCCGTTCGGTTCAACATGCTGCCTCGATCAAGAATCCAGATCCAGGTACCGTTTTTGTGTTTCATCCGGCATTCGTGTTCATAATACTGCTGTTCACCAGTGAAAAGCTTTTCGGCCTTCTTCATTGAATCTCTGTAATCATCCGGGTGAGCTAAATCAACCCATGTCTGAATGCTCACAGGAGCAAGATCTTCGGGGCTGTATCCTGCAATTTCAAACCAACGGTTATTGAGAATCACTTCACCGGTTTGCACATTCCAATCCCAGGTTCCAATCTGAGACGCATCAATGGTGGCCTCAAAGCGGGCACTCATTTCCTGTGCTTTTAATTTCGCCAGCTTGCGATCACTGACATCATGGATCAATCCGATCAATCCTGAAGTATCCTGATCCTGGTAATATTGCAAATGGATTTCTCCGTCAAAGAGCGAACCGTCTTTTCTCTTTAACTTGAATTCGAAGATATGGTTCGTAGTTTTATGTTGCAGGGTTTTGTCGAATCCTTGTAATGCTTTTGGAATATCTTCTTCCATCAAGTAGATGGTAAAGGGGTGTCCAATGACCTCATGTGGCAGATAGCCGAAAAGTTTTTCCACAACAGGAGAAACATAGGTTAATATTCCTATGGAGTTTATAACAAATACCTCATCTGCCATCTGTTCAGTTATGGAACGAAAGTTACGCTCACTCTTGCGTAAAGCTTCTTCAGCAACTTTCTGAACGGTAATATCCGAGAGAATAATGCAGCATGCTTTCTCGGTATCACTTATGGCGGCTTCAATGCGCAATGTGCGAATAGAGTGATCAGAGTGAGTTGTGGCTGATTGGAAAGCGGTAGCCAAAAGCTTCACATCGCAGTTACCATGCACTTTTTTAGAGAATACTGTTTCGAGTAGATTATCAAATACCCGATACTCCTCGGGAACAATAAATTGTCTTAACGACATGCCAATTAAACAGGAGCGATCAATGCCAAGAAGTTTGGTGGCTGTCAGGTTTGCATGCTGGATATTACCGTCATGGCCCAAAGTCAAATACCCAACTGGTGCGAAGTCATAAAGTTCAGTGTACCGAGTTAGATTATCCTCCAGCTCAATCCTGGTTCGAGCCAGCTCATCCTGCTGCATTTCAAGTTCTATTTGGTGAACCTCCAGTTCATGGACAAGCCTGAGCATTTCTTCGGGTGAAGGCGAAGTGCTGAGACGGGAGTATTGAGTGGCAAGGTGTTTTTTTTGAAGACGTTCTTCAGCCAGAGAGCGTAAGTCACTGGAAGCGGCAAGGTTAATGTTTTTCTGTTTTTTTGCCATTGGGGGTAACTTGCTTTTAACGGAGGGAGACAAATTACCAGCTGACTGGTGATGGAATCTCTAAAATATTTGTGGCTTATACGTGTAAAATGTAGTGATAATCTGTCAAATTGTAATGCACTCCCTGAGCAGAAAAGATCCGGTAAAAAATAAAAGAACCATTCACGATTAAAGCTCACATCATCAATAGTTGATGGAATATCGGCATCGCCATTTTCATGGCCAAAAATAAAGGCGACAACAGAACAATGGCATTTGAAAATGAAAAAAAGCCATGGCAGCGCAAGGCATATCATTGCATTGTTCATCGCATGCAGTCATCTGTATTAATCCGGAATTCCGGGAAAATTAATATATTAATCCTGCGAACATTGCATTTCACTGCTGCCTGAAAGCCAGTATGGCCGTGACATGTATGTTGATTCTACTCTGTTCACTCCCCCCCATGGTGCACATTGAGGCAGTTGTCGACCCTCACTGGCATCACCCGTCAGGATCAGCTCGAAAAAAAGTCCACACGCGACGACGCCACTCTGGCAGCACAAAGTACTGCAGTGTTTGGTAAAGATGAACTGATACATCTCATAGAGCTTTTTGATGTTGCGTGTTTAAAACTCATTTTGATGAAGAGGCCATAATCGAAAAAGGAGTTTCTCTCTGGAGGTTGTAAACAACATTGTTTATGCATAAAACCAGAATAAGCCGTCTTCCAAAGATTGCATTTGCTTTGGCTTTTGCAATGATTCTCGGTTCCAGCGTCTATATGGGTCTGCATCTGCAGGCTTTCAATGAAAGTAACGCCCTGGTTGAGCGCTCGCTTCAGGTTGAACACAAACTTGATGAAACGCTTTCTCTTGTGACTGAAGCTGAATCAGGTCCGCGCGGTTTCGTTATTATGGGCAAGGAAGTGTTTCTCGAACCGTATTTTGCTGCCATCTCATCAACAAACGGCATTATCCCGCACTTGCTGGAGCTGCGTCGATTGACATTTGACAGCCCGAGTCAACAACAACTGTTAGACAAGCTTGATCCTCTCATCAAGAATAAGCTTGACTGTATGAACAACGTTGTTGAGAAAAGAAGGAGTGACGGGTTTGAAGCAGCAAAGGAGTTGATAGCAAGCGATATCGGCAGGCCGGTGATGCTTGAAATCCGTCGCGTGCTGCTTGAGATGCACATCAACGAGAGTGTGCTTCTCAGGCAACGCTCTTATGAAGCATATGCAGATTTGCAGGATACGATTTTTGCCATGGTGGCAGGGTTAGGCTCTGGTATTTCACTGCTGGTGTTTTCTTTTATTTTCGTCAAACGGGAAGCCGGCAAACGGAAGCGTGCTGAGCAAGAGCTGCATCAACTCAATAGCGAGCTGAATTCGCGTATTGAAGAGGGCGTCGATGAGATGCGCAAGATCGATGAGAGTTTTCGCCTGATGGTTGAAAGCGTTAAGGACTATGCCATCTATATGCTCGACAGGAAAGGTGATGTTTTGAGTTGGAACAAGGGTGCTGAATATTTGAAGGGCTATAAGGCCGAAGAGATTATCGGGCAAAACTTTTCTCGGTTTTTTACTGATGAAGATATTGCTGCAGGCAAGCCATCTCTTTTACTAAGAACTGCTGTTGAAGAGGGAAAAGTGGAAGATGAGGGTTTGAGGGTGCGCAAGGATGGTACGCGATTCGTTGCGGATGTAGTGATTACCTCGACCTATGATGCACATCATCAGTTGACTGGCTTTGCCAAAGTCACTCGTGATATTACCGTACAGAATGCAAACGAATCAAGAATTGCTTATCTCAACAGAATTTACGCAACACTTTCGCAGATTAATGAAACTCTTGTGCGCGTTAAAGATAAAGACCAACTGTTCCCGACCATTTGCCGTGTTGCAGTGGAGTCCGGCAAATTCGGCTTGGCCTGGATCGGGGTACTTGATTGTGAATCCGGTGTTATTACACCGACAGTTGTGCACAGTCAAATGGAGAATATTCTCCCCTTTAAGACGTTCAACATTAAAGAAGCTCCCTTTAACAATGGTATGATCGGTAAGGCAGTTGCAAGAGGAGACGTTATTGTATGTAATAACATTCAGACTGATCCTGCTATGCTGCACTGGCGGAATATGGCAATCGCCGGTGGTTTTCACTCAGCCATTTCAGTGCCTGTTCGAGAGAGCGGGGTGATCGTTGCATTACTTAATCTTTATGCTATTGAAAAGAATCTGTTTAATGAAGAAGAGATGAATCTTCTTAAAGAGATCGGCATGGATGTGTCGTTCGCATTAGACACTCTCCATTTGGCGGAGCTGCAAAAGCAAACTGAAGCATCGCTGATGCAGAGCGAAAAGCGCTTTAAGGATATGTTTGAAGGCCATTCAGCCATTATGCTCATTATCAATCCTGATACAGGCTTTATTCAAGATGCAAATCATTCTGCTATTGAGTTTTACAGGTGGACGATCGATGAAATCCGCCAGAAACGTATTCAGGATATCAATACCTTGAGCCCTGAAGAGATAGAGACTGCTATCCAGCAAACCAGAACAGGAGAGAAAAACTACTTTGTGTTCCGCCATCGCAGGGCTGACGGAAGTATCCGTGATGTAGAGGTCTATAGCCGGACGATTGTCACTGATGGCAGATCATCTCTCTATACCATCGTTCATGATGTCACGGAACGAAGGCATTACGAAATTACCACTGAACTGCACCTCGCTCTTCTTGAGATGGCAGAGAGTCATTCGATAGAGGATCTGCTGCAGTTGGCACTTGATAAAGCTGAACTGCTGACTGAAAGCTCGATCGGCTTCTTTCATTTTGTTGATGAAGATCAGATAACACTATCACTTCAGGCGTGGTCCACCAACACAAATAAGAATATGTGCAAGGCTGAGGGAGATGGTCGGCACTATGCGCTCGACGGTGCCGGAGTATGGGCTGATGCGGCGCGGCAGCGTAACGCAGTGATCCATAACGATTATGCTGCGGTCAATGATCGCAAAGGGATGCCGGAGGGTCATGCTGGGGTGACGCGTGAAGTGGTTGTTCCGGTTTTGCGCGGCAATAAGGTTGTTGCGATTCTTGGCGTCGGCAACAAGCTGGCTCTGTATGATGAGCATGATATAAAATGGGTAGGTATTGTGGCGGATATTACCTGGGATATTGTTGCAAAAAAAATGGGTGATGATGAACGGATAGAGCTTCAAGCACAGAAATATGCCATTGAAAACCTGGCAATGCACGACTCTTTGACGGGTCTTCCAAACCGTCGACTTCTTTCAGAGCAGATAAAATTGACCATTGCCCTCTGTCAACGGAGCAGAACAATGGCCGCGTTGATGATATTTGATCTGGATAAATTCAAACCTGTTAACGATATTCTCGGCCATGGAACTGGTGATGTGCTGCTTCAGCAGGTCGCAAACCGGATTCTCGGAATTCTGCAGAGAAGCAGCGATACCCTGGCTCGTCTTGGTGGAGATGAGTTTGTTGTGCTGTTGCCGCAGGTTGCTGCAATAGCAAATGCGGTTACCATTGCAGAGAAAATTCTGAAAGTCTTACAAGTGCCTTTCGAGATTGAGGGGCATGCCATCAATATTTCATGCAGTATCGGTATCGCTGTTTTTCCAGATCATGGCGAGAATGAACTGACGCTGATGAAGAATGCTGATGATGCCATGTACTCTTCGAAGAGTCATGGCAGGAATTGCGTTACAGTCTATCATTGATAGGTTTGTTCCATACGTTCACTCCCTGCCTGATAATCAGCACATGTTCAAGGGTTAGCCAGAGCTAATGAAAGCTTATGGTGAATCGAATGAACATATACTCCTATTCCGGTGTATATTTATTTTATATATTGGAATTCGCACGCACTTTACTGGCTGGCAATCATCCTGGCGATTGAAGCATTTTGATTCCGTATAAAAAAATATACTTATATATAGGCGAAGGGTGCCGGTAATTATTTGGTAATGGTATTTATCGTCTCTACCGGTGAGTCAATTGATGGAATATTCTAAGAGCAGTGAAGGAAGGTATTGTATCGCATCCTGGTGGATTGAAATCATGAACGTGCATACATCATGGCGAAAGCTAAAGTAAATCAAAAACCAAAGTTTATGCCGGAGCACAGGCCGCAACTTCTCAAGGCCTTAACGGGCATTGATGGCTTGGATATCATTACCGATGGTGGGCTGCCCAAGGGTCGAGCCACCCTCATTTGCGGAGGCACAGGTACCGGAAAAACGTTGATCGCTATGGAGTTTTTACTCCGGGGTGCTAAGCAATGTAATGAGCCCGGCGTATTCATGGCCTTTGAAGAATCGACAAACGATTTAATCGCCAATGTCGCTTCGATCGGTTTTGACCTGAAGGGTTTAATTGCTGGCAAGAAGGTGGTTGTTGATTTTGTTTATATCGATCGAAATGAAATAGTTGAAGCAGGTGACTACAACCTGGATGCACTGTTTATTCGATTGGGTGCCGCCATTGATTCGATTGGTGCCAAACGCGTCGTTCTTGATACCATTGAATCACTCTTTAGCAGTCTGCCTAATCCAGCCGTTTTGCGTGCTGAACTGCGTCGTCTGTTTCGTTGGTTCAAGGATAAGGGTGTTACTGCGGTAATTACAGGCGAAGGTGGCATAGATACCCTTTCTCGTCAGGGTATAGAAGAGTTCGTTTCTGACTGTGTGATTAATTTAACCATTAGCATTGAAGATCGGGTTGCCTCACGCAGATTGCGTATCGTGAAGTATCGAGGCTCATCTCATGGCACCAATGAGTATCCTTTCGTCATTGATAGTGAGGGTGTTTCTCTCATACCTATTACTGCTTCAAGGCTGGAGCACCAAGTTTCGAATACCAGAGTTTCCAGCGGAATTCCAAGGCTGGATACTATGCTTGGGGGCGAAGGGTTCTTCAAGGGTAGTGTCATTTTGATTTCTGGTACGTCCGGTACGGGTAAGACTACTTTCATGTCACATTTTGCGGATGCAGCGTGTAGGCGCAATGAGCGTGTTGTCTATTTTTCCTTTGAGGAGTCGCCGGATCAAATCAGTAGAAATATGTGCTCGGTTGGGTTAAACCTCGATCAGTGGGTACAGAAAGGTCTTCTTCACATGGAATCCAGGCGCCCTACACAGTGCGGGTTGGATATGCATCTTGTCCTGGCTCTAAAGGTGATCGCTAAGTACGCCCCAAAAGTTGTCATCATGGATCCTGTTACCAGCTTTTCAGATATTGCAAACTTCAGTGATGTAAAAAGAATATTGATGAAGTTTGTTGACCATATGAAATCCCTTGGCATTACGATCATGTTTGGCAGCTTAACGACGAGTGGATTGCCATCAGAGGTTTCCGCAGTTACTATTTCATCACTCATTGATTCATGGATTTTATTGAGGGATCTTGAAAGTGATGGAGAGCGAAATCGTGGTATCTATATTCTCAAGTCACGCGGCATGAGCCACTCTAACCAGGTGCGGGAATTTTTGATTTCAGATCACGGTGTGGAAATATTCGATGTTTATTTAGGCTCTGGTGGGGTTGCAACAGGCGGAGCGCGCTTGAATATGCTGGCTCATGAAAAGGCATCAGGCCTCAAATTACAGGAAGAAATTGAGCTTCGGCAGATTGATCTTGAAAACAAGCGTAATGTTTTAGACGCCAGGATCGCTGCTATGCGAGCCGAGTTCGCAGCCGAGGAATCGAACAATCTCAAAATAATTGCACAGGAAAAAACCGCTCAAGTGCAGCTAAGCCAGGATCGAACTGCAATGGGGAAAGTCCGTGATGTTGATGCAAAACATACGCCTTTACAAGGCAAAAGAAAATCGAAATGAACGAGGCTATAATCGACCTGACTCCAGGGGGTTGCAAATGACCGATAAACCGATTGATTTAAGAGTTCATAAAAAAAAGGAAACTGCAGCAGAGTTATCTAAAAAATGGATTTTGCGGTTGTATGTAGCTGGAACAACGATTCATTCGATGTCGGCTATTGAAAATATAAAGAAGATTTGCGACGAAAAACTTGATGGGCGCTACGTTTTAGAGGTGATTGATTTATATCAGCAACCCCAACTGGCTGCCGGGCATCAGATCATTGCAATACCGACGCTCATTAAAGAGCTTCCTCCACCCCTTCGCCGTATTATTGGCGACCTGTCAAATACCGAGATGGTCCTTGTCGGGTTAGATTTGAAATCTACATAACGAATGAAAGCAGAATTGAAATCTCAAGGAGAGCTCAAGAGAGAAGTAGATGACTTGCGCACTGAATTGCTCGAAGCCCATGCAGCCTTGGATGCCATTCGCGAGGGTGCTGTTGATGCTTTGGTGGTATCTGGTAAATCGGGTGAGCAGATTTTTACTCTGATCAATCCTGATCAACCCTATCGTAAATTGCTTGAGGAGATGAGCGAAGGCGCTCTAACCGTGATGCCTGATGGCCTTATTTTATTCTCTAACAAGCGGTTTGCGGAGATGGTGAAGTCTCCCCTGAAAAATGTGATTGGCTGCAACCTTCAATCTTGGTTGGATCCTGAAAATCGAAAGATCTTAGAATCACTTTTGAAAATAGATTCGACGGAAAAGCATCGTGGTGAATTGATGTTAGTTGCCAAAGATGGAGATCGAGTTCCCATTTATATTTCGATTGGTAAAGCTCATGTTGGTAAAAAGGGTGATATTTTTTGTCTGGTAGCTACCGACCTGACCGAAGTAAAGCAGATCGAGGAGATCGTTGCTGCTAAAAAAATGGCATTGGCTGCTTTAAAAGCATCTAATGAACTGCAACAGAGCCTTGAAGAGTCAATCAAATCGATAGCCAATACCGTTGAATCCCGTGATGAATATACTGCCGGTCACATGCGTCGTGTAGGGCAATTGGCGTCAGCGATTGCAAGGGAGCTGGGTTTATCGGAAGAAACTATCCATGGTATTGAGTTAGCCTCAACTATTCATGATGTAGGGAAAATCAGTATTCCTGTTGAAATTTTGACTAAGCCGGTCAAGCTTAGCAAGGTCGAATATCAGTTGATTCAAACCCATGTCGATGCTGGCTATGACATTATCAAAAATATTAAATTTCCATGGCCGATAGCTCTTATAATCTTGCAGCATCATGAGAGAATGGATGGAAGCGGATATCCACAGGGACTGAAAGGTGATGAGATTTTGCTTGGGTCGAGAATTATTGCATTGTCTGACGTCATTGAAGCTATGGCATCGCGTCGCCCTTATCGCTCTGAGCTTGGGATTGATGCCGCATTAGCGGAAATTAAGCAAGGCCGAGGCACTCTTTATGATCCAGCTGTTGTGGATGCATGCGTACGGCTTTTTGATGAAAAAAGGTTTTCTTTCGCCTTAAATCACCCCTCTTTAAGTTAAGTCCACCGCCATTTCAAACTCCACCTTTTGTCATCCCGAAACGTAGTGAGGGATCTCTCTTATCCTCACCCCAGCACCGCCCCACCCCGTCATGTATAACTCTTATAATTCCGTTTCCCTGACACCCTTCTCATTACAGCCAACTGCCCACTGCCCACTGCCCACTGCCAACTATTTAATTCGTCATATCGTTATTGCGCTTAAGAATAGTTAAACTTGGTATATGTTTTTTCTGGAATAACTGATTCTCCATGAAAACGGATATAAATCTGGAAACAAATCATGAATCGCAATCTTTCAAAAATAGCGTTTGCATTGGCCGTCGTCATCATTCTGGGGACAGGCACCTTTATTTTTTTCAGTTTACGCACACTCATCGAGAGTAACCGTCAGGTCAGCCATACGCTCAAAACGATCAACAGCCTGGAACATCTCCTGACGCGCCTTACAGAGCTTGAAACAACCGAGCGTGGGTATGTCATTACAGGCGATGAGCACTATCTCGAGCCCTATTTTTTCGAGCTTTCACCTGACGGCATACAGCAGCAGCTCTTCGACCTTCGTCAATTGAGTGCGGGCGATCCGGTACTGCAAAGCTCCCTTGCCTCGCTTGTTCCGCTTGTTTCGAAAAAAATCCTCCTTATGGAGCAAGTCATTAATTTGAGGGTAGCTAAAGGGTTTGATGCCGCCAAGGCATCGATAACGAGCAATATCGAAAATGACATGATGAAAACGAGCCTTAGTCTGATTGACACGATGAAACAGCGCCAGACAAGGATTCTTCAGCAGGCCACCACTGACGCTTCTGCAAGCCTGCAAAACTCGATAGTCTCAATAGCAGCAGGGGGAATAGGTGGAAGCCTTCTGCTGTTGCTTTCCTTAATCCTGCTTAATCGTGAATTCGCTGCTCGGAAGCGGGCTGCAGAGGCGTTGCAGCAACTCAACAGCGAACTCGATCAGCGCGTTGAAGAGCGCACTTCAGCGTTGCGCGATTATACCGAAAAACTGCGATTGAGTGAAGAACATTTCCGTCTGCTGCTGGATGCTACCAAAGAATACGCCATGTTCATGCTCAATCCGCAGGGAGATGTTATCACCTGGAACAATGGTGCTGAGCAGTTGAAAGGTCTTGCAAATCGCCGTCTTCTTACGGAGCGGATAAACATGTTCACAGGCCTGTGTCGACGGAGCAAAACGAAAGCGGCGTTGATGATATTTGATCTTGATAAAAGCCCGGCGGTTAACGAAATACTCTCACATGGAATTGGTGATTTGCTGCTCGAGCAGGTTGCAGTGCGTATTCTCGGAATCCTGCAGAGAAGCAGCGATACTCTGGCTCGTATTGGCGGTGATCAGTTTGTAGTGCTGGCGTCCCCGATTGTTGAAACAGCAAATGCTGTCAGTATTGCAGAGAAAATCAAGAAAGCCATACAAGAGCCTTTCGAGATTGAGGGTTATGTTATCAATATAACATGCAGTATCGGTATTGCTGTTTTTCCGGATCATGGTGAGAATGAACAGACTCTTATGAAGAATGCTGAAGATGCCATGAAAGCATCGAAGAGTCACGGGGGAAATTTTGTTACGCTCTACACAAGTCCGGCTCTTGAGCGATAATGCTCTGTAATGAACAACAATAAAAATAGGTTACAGCTTATTTTGAGTGCAATCGATTTGAAACTGCCGATTATTCATGAAAAAGCTCTTGTTATCCGTTATTTCAGTTCTCCTTTTTTTTACATCACTAAGGGCTGAGATTTCACCCATCCCCATAGAAAATCCTCGTGTAACTGCAGAACAGGGCATTGTTGAGGCTCAATTCAATTCCGGGGTAATCAAGAATGACAATGTTTTGGAAAAAAATAACGATATCGAATCTGTAAAAACGTTTCGGCTTATGGCCGCGGCTGGAATTGCCCTTGGTCAGAACAATCTTGGAGAAGCGTATGCCAATGGCAGGGGAGTCACTAAAAACAGTCAGGAGGCCGTTAAATGGTACCGTCTTGCAGCTCAGCATGGATTTGCAAAGGCTCAATACAATTTGGGCATAATGTACGAGCGCGGTCTGGGAGTCCCGCAAAACTTTGATTTGGCAGTACAATGGTACCGGCTTGCGGCAGCGCAGACTGATATTGCAATTCGTCCAAATTATGCAATCATTTCTTTTAAGGGTGATGGGATAACCTCGAGTGCCGGTGATATCTTGAAGGAGTATCTCCGGTCGGCGGCAAAGGGTTATGCAGTTGCTCAGAACAATCTCGGAGCCATGTATGAGATGGGGGAGGGGGTTCAAAAAAACTATACGGAGGCTGTTCGCTGGTATCGTCTGGCTGCAGCGCAGCAAATGGCACAGGCTCAGTATAATCTTGGCTCGATGTACGAACGTGGTCTTGGTGTTCCCCAGAATGATACGATAGCTGTTCACTGGTACACTCTTGCGGCGGCTCATAATCTTCCAATTGCACAGTACAGCCTCGGATGGATGTACTCCATGGGTCAGGGTGTCCCGCAAAGCGATGTTCAAGCTCTGAAATGGTACAGTTTAGCTGCTCAGCACGGGTTTGTAAGGGCCCAGTTCAATTTGGGAGTGTTGTATCAGGATGGCAGGGGGGTTCAGCGTAACATAGTTACAGCATCTAAATGGTATCGTCTGGCCGCCGAACAGGGACGAATGAAGCCTTACTATGATTTCAATGTCGGATACTACAACAATCCGGCACAGGCATTTGATCAAAACGATAAGGAGGTGTTAAAGTGGTATTATGATGCGACAGTGAAAGGTCTTCCACAAGCTCAATTCAGCATTGCTGAAATATTATATCAGGGCCTTAACGTTAAACAGGACTACGTCAGGGCCGCAAAGTACTATCGCCAGGCTGCAGACAAGGGCTTATCAATGGCCCAGTCCAATCTTGGATTGATGTACTACAAAGGCGAAGGAGTTAAACAAAATTATACTGAAGCTCAAAAATGGTTTCGTCTGGCGGCAGCACAAGGATTAGCAGTTGGTCATTACAACCTCGGATGGATGTACTATCAAGGCCAGGGAGTTGCACAAAGCTATACTGAAGCAGTAAAACACTATCGGATAGCAGCGGACAAGGGCCTGTCACAGGCTCAGCTTAATCTTGCCAACGCCTCCTATAAAGGAGAGGGTGTCCCCAAAAACTATACAGAAGCAGCGAAATGGTACCGGATGGCGGCACAAAATGGTCTTGCAATCGCTCAGTTCAACTACGGGGCCATGCTCTACCAGGGTCAGGGTGTCACTAAAAACAGCGTTGAAGCGGTGAAATGGTACCGGTTTGCAGCCTTGCTGAAGCTCGCTGTCGCAGAGTACAACCTTGGATGGATGTACTACAACGGTGAGGGTGTCAAAAAAGACAATGCGGAGGCAGTCAAATGGTACCGACTGGCAGCTGATAAGGGCAATGCCCATGCTCAGTGCCATCTTGGCTGGATGTACGCTAACGGTTTTGGTATCTTGAAAAACAATGTTGAAGCCATGAAATGGTATCGTTTTTCAGCACTGCAAGGCAACCCGAATGCACAGTATTACTTAGGCGAGATGACTGAAAAGGGAGAAGGAGTAACAGCAAGCAAAACAGACGCCAGGCAATGGTATAAATTAGCAGCAGACCAAGGGCTCCCGAAAGCCCGAGAAGCACTCAAACGCCTGAAACAATGAACCACACTGCTCTATCAAGCGCAGCTCCCCTGCACACACTCTCATCCCGAACTCCTGTGAGGGATCCTTTATACTCAGCACTAATCACGCAGTACTCAGCACTAATCAGTTCTCAGTCGGTAAGTAAGCATTCACAGAAAATTGCCCACTGCCAATTGCCGACTGCCGACTGATTTCACTCAGCACTTAAAAAAGTCGTATGAAGTTTTCCCGCCATAGATTTTTTTCTCTCGTTCTCATTACGCTGAGTCTGACCATATTTTCACCCTCAGTTGAAAAGGAAGAGAAAGGAAAAAGTACTTTTTTGGGATCCGAGAAAAAATCGGATGATGTGCTTCTTGTTACAGACTGGGTGGTCAAGAGTAACGACAATCATGGTATGCCATTTGTAATTGTTGATAAAAAACAGGCAAAACTTTTTGTATTTGACAAAGACGGTCGAATACTCTCTCTTACTGCGGTTCTCCTCGGCCTTGCAGTTGGCGACTTGACAACCCCTGGGACAGGAAGTCTTAAGCTTTCCCAGATACCGCTAAAAGATCGTACTACCGCTGCGGGCAGGTTTCTGTTACGACATGGATTGGACTTACAGGGTGGAAAGGTGCTTTGGATTGACTTTGAAGCTGGACTGGCAATACACTCTGTTCCTGCGGGTAAATCTGAAGCATCACGGCTAAGTCGAATGCAGTCAAAGAATATAAAAGACCACAGGGTAACCTTAGGGTGTGTTAATACGACCAAGGAGTTTTACAGTAACGTGCTCAGTCCTTTATTTGATACTGCAAACGGCTACATTTATATTCTTCCCGAAACCATGCCGACAGCAACTTTTTTTGGCATTAGCCGGTAATTGTATGAGTCAATTTACCAGTTGAGCAGCTCCTGCATCAGTTCAAGCAGTTCCTTTCTATTGATGGGTTTGGTGATGAATCTGTCGCATCCGGCCTCTGTAGCTTTTTCTTTGGCCTCTTTTGATGTAAAGGCTGACTGGGCTATAACAGGCAGGTCGGGCCGAATTTTTTTAATCAGGGTGGTCGCTTCGTATCCATCCATCAAAGGCATTCTAATGTCCATAAGAACAAGATCGATTTCCTGATGCTGCCGAACCATTGCTAAAGCTTCCTCTCCATTTCCGGCACAAAACGTTGTAACGTTTTTGCCTTTCAGGCTGTTTTTAAGCAGTAAGCTGCAAACAATATCATCCTCGGCGATGAGAATTGTTACGGCTGGAAGAGCCAGGATTGGTGGCTGCATAACGGTACTCGAAAGCGGTAATTTCGCTGGACCGGTTGGAGAATAAGGGAGGGTAAAGTAGAATTCGCTTCCCTGGTGTACTGCCGATTCAACCCTGATGGTGCCTCCCAGCATTTCAACGTAGCTCTTGGTAATGTTCAATCCCAGGCCTGATCCTTCCTGGGTTCGGGTCAATGGGTTATCAACCTGGTGGAACCGTTCAAAAATCTTCGTTTTCATTGCGAGTGGTATACCAATACCGGTATCGATCACATAAAACTCAAGGGTACCGTCTATTCTGTTATAACCGAAATCAATTTTTCCCTTGCTTGTGAATTTCAGTGCATTCTGAATAAGGTTTGTTAAAATCTGGATGAGCTTTCCACTGTCGGTTTCAATAATGCTTTCGCTGTCGGAAAGAGGTGTGAGAAAGTTTAACAGCAGCCCTTTTTTGCTCATTTCAGGCCTGAAAAATGCAGAGAGATCACGTAACAGTGTATTGACCGGCGTGGCGGCCATGTGCAGAATGGTCTCGCCGGCTTCTATGCGCGAAATATTAATCAGGTTGTTAATGAGATCAAGCATGCGCTTTCCGCTCTGTTGAATAAGGTCGATAAAATCAGCCTTTTCCTCTCCGGTGAGATGGGGATCTTTCAGCAGTTCTGCAAAGCCGAGAATGCCATTCATCGGGGTGCGTATTTCATGGCTGATGTTGGCCAGAAACGCTGATTTTAAACGGTCGCTCTCTTCTGTTTTTAGTTTGGACTCAATCAGTTCATCCAATATTCTTTTCTGTTCAGTAATATCCAGCTTTACAGCTACAAAATTGGAAATTACCCCCTCGTTATTCCGGATAGCAGAGATAACAGCTTGATCCCAGTAGAGTTCACCGTTTTTCTTTTTGTTCTGCAATTCCCCATACCATATATCTCCTGAGAGAATAGTTTTCCAGAGCTCTTCATAGACTGATTTTTCCATCAGGCCGGATTGAATGATGCGGGGGTTTTCTCCTTTCGCCTCTTTGGCAGAATATCCTGTAACCTGGGTAAACATCGGGTTGACGTATTCGATGTTACCATCAGGATCAGTAATGAGAACAATAGCGGGACTTTGCTCAACGGCAACACTCAGCTTTTTGAGCTGCTTCTCAGCCTGCTTAAGTTCGGAAATATCTTTAATGATGCAATAAAAGACCACCTTACCTTGTATCTCAATGGTATTGCTCACCACATCTACATCTTTTAAAGAACCATCTGCCGTGCGGTGGAGAATTGAAAAAGTGTTAAGCAGCGTTGTCTTGAATTTTTTCAGATCACTTTTCACCTCCAAAGGCGGCTTCGTTGTAATCTGATCTAAATGCATCTTGCACAGCTCTTCCACCGGCCATCCATAAAAAGCCGACGCAGCAGGATTCGCGTTAATAATGTTTCCCAGCTCATCAATGACCAACATGATGAATGAATGACCATCGAAAAGTTGCCTGAACCGTTCTTCGCTTTTCTTCAGAGCTTCTTCAGAATTTTTGCGGTTGGTAATATCATCGAACATTGAGAGGACATACCCTTTTTGTGGACTGTAGAGGGAGATATCATACCAGTGGTTCTCGGTATCAATGAAGATTTCGAACTTGTCGGGGACTCCTGTTTCTGCTACCCTGGCATATTTCTCAAAAAAAAGAGGATTTGACTTGGCCAGACCAGGTCGAATTTCCGTCATTCTTTTGCCTATAACGTCGTGTAATCCTGTCAGTTTTGCATAACTCTCATTCACCTCCTCATAAATAAAATCAACAGGGTTGTCTTCATCGGTAATCATACGGTAGTAAGCGTAACCGTGCTGAATATAGGAACTCAGGTTACGATGGAGAACATCCTTAGCCGCTCCGTTTATTACCAGGCTTGCATTTTTATTTCCCCTTTTCTTCTCTGGCATGGGTATTTATTTACCTGATGAACGCAATATTTGCCTGCTGCCGGCAGTCCATGCCGGGTTGGCGGCCTTCATGAATAATGTGAAGTAACATGTAACGGAGAGGAATGAAGATATGAAATAAACTTGCCTTCCTCAGTTCAAACAGCTGCAACAGCGAGCTGTTTGAACTGAGGAAGCTGTCGCACCCTGCCTCTTTGGCTTTTTATGGTTAAAATACTAAAAACCATTTAAACCTTTGATAGAAAAGGCTAAGGTCAGTTATGCATTGAGAGAATGAAGAATGAAAACTGCCACAACTTTTTCCGTGCCAATTAGCCTTCAGGCTGAAGTCCATTCAGTTTTTTAAGGGAGTTGAAAGGTGACTTGGAGCCGTCGATTAGTTATGTGGAGGGAAATATCAGGGAAATGGTAGTGCCAAGGTTTTTTTCACTTATCACCGATACCTGGATTTTTTGCAGATCAGCAAGTCTTTTTACTATGGACAATCCCAGTCCGAACCCTCCTGTTTCTGAGTTTCTCGACTCATCAACGCGGTAGAACCGCTCAAAAACAGCATGCAGTTTTTCTTCAGGAATCCCTATTCCCTGATCAGTAATATTGCACATGATGTTTTTCTCTTTTTGCTCTACGGTTATGGTTATGCCTGATCCTGCAGGAGAATATTTGATTGCATTTGAAAGAATATTTTCAAGGATAACTTCAAGCATTGCAGGGTCTGCAATGACCGGCGACTTTTCATTGCTTCTCACCTCTACGTCGATTCCTTTTTCAAGCGCTATCGGGTGCAATCGTCCTGTCACACTCTCAATGGCAAGGTGGAGCGAGACCTTCTCTCGATGCTGTTTAATTTTGCTGCTTTCATACCGGGCAAGCATAAGAAGCTGGTCGATCAGTTGAGCCATGCGGTTTAATTCTGTCAGGCAGAACTGAATTTTGGTTTCGTAGTGTTCTTTTTCTCGCGGTTTTCTGACAAGAACCTCCAAGGTGCCTTTAACCACAGCAAGAGGTGTTTTCAGTTCGTGTGATGCATCGGCAGTAAACTGTTTTTCACGCTGGAATGCATCCTGCATCCGGTCAAGCAAGGCGTTTATGGTCGACGCCAAACGATACAATTCATCATGATGATAGGGCAGCCCAATACGTTGACTCAGGTTTGTCTGGGTCATTTTTTCAGCAGTTGCAATAACCTTTTCGATGGGGCGTATACTTTTTCCGGCAATCAACCGGGTAAGAACAAAGAGCGTAAGAATAATGGCGGGAAATGAAAACAGAAAAACGGTTTCCAGGTCGTGAAGGACAATAATTGCTTTTTTCATGGGAACAGCAACAATGAGATATCCTTTGATGATGCCGTCACTATTGAAAAGTGGAAGCTGTCCCTGCCGAATCGTTGAGTTGTTGATAGTGCTGTTGAAGTAGATCGTTTTTGTCTCGCCGGGCTTGAATATCAGGACGTTTCGGGCAAGATTATTTGATTTATTGACGACCTCTCCCTTGTGGTTGACCAGTTGAATAAATTCAGTGTCAACTTTTGCGGCTTCTTTCTGATCATGTTTGACCGCACTGAAATTGATCTCTTTATCATCAATAAAATTTTTAAACCTTGCGAAACTTGTGAAATCGTGACTTGTTACGTGTGCATCTGCAAAAACTTCAGCAACCTCATTATTGACTTCTTCATCGAATTGCTTGTAAACGATGCTTTCAACCATGAAGTAGAGTATTGCAAAGACAAGGGCGATGAGAAAGGCTGTCGCAATAGTATAGTATAAGGCGATACGGTTACGCAAACTCATGACCGTCCATTTTTTGAAGAGGATGGAGGTATTCTTGTGCGCATGCTTTGCTTCTGTATTCATCAGTTTTGCTTCAGGATTCGCGAATGATATAGCCAACACCCCGAATGGTTTGAATCAGGTTGCCGCATCCTGCATTTTCAAGTTTTCTGCGCAAAAAGGTGATATAGACATCAATCACGGAGGTATCAGAATCAAAATGGATGTCCCAGACGTGTTCGATGATGCGGCTTCTGGTACACACCTTCTCTTTATTGCGTACAAGGTATTCAAGAAGGGCAAACTCCTTGGGAGTGAGAGTGATTTCAGTGGAATCGTAGAATACCTGATGGGTTCCCGGATTGATGTTCAGGTGACCGGCACGTAACGAGTCGTCGCCCTGATGTTTACTTCTGAGCTGTACCCTGATTCGTGCAAGCAGCTCTTCGAAGGCAAATGGTTTTTTTATGTAATCATTCGCCCCGGCTTCAAGACCGAACAGCACGTCTTCCAGGGTGTCTTTTGCGGTCAGAAACATTATCGGCACCAGACTTCCTGATTTGCGTATCTGCCTGCATACTTCTATGCCGCTTATGACAGGAATCATCCAGTCAATGATGATCAGGTCATACTCATTGGTCATGGCATGATCTAGTCCATTTTTGCCATCGTAAGCAATATCAACGGCAAAATATTCCTCCTCAAGTCCATCTTTGAGAAAACCGGCTATTCCAGGTTCATCTTCAATAATAAGAAGTCTCATATGCACAGGTTTTAACTGTTAATCATTATCGCTCTCTTTGGCCGCAGAACCTCTGGTTTTCACGAGTGCCGTCTTCATAGTCTCAGTAAATTTAATTAATATTTACCGTTGATGTAAGTGAAGTTCCCAAGCATCATAAGGTAGCTTCATGATTCTTAAAGAAGAGTAAGCCGAAACTTAAAATTGGCTTAAAAGGCCGCCAGTTATTCTTATGCTTCAGGAAGATTTCTAAAGCGGTTTTCGGGGTAAAATTTTCAATCTCATTGCTAATGCGGTTTGACCTTGATGCTTTTCGGATTCGTGCATGTGAACATGTAAATCTTGGCAAACGACCTACGCTTGTCGATCCGGTCTACAGTTCCAAAAAAGAGTATAAAGAGATGCTTGCCAGTCATGTCGAGCAGTTGAGCAAGCTGCAGCAGGTTCATTATGCAGATAACCGGTATGCCGTGCTGCTGATTTTTCAGGCTATGGATGCCGCCGGAAAAGATGGGGTTATCAGGCATGTGATGTCGGGTGTGAATCCCCAGGGGTGCCAGGTCTTCAGTTTCAAGCATCCCTCGGCTCACGAACTTGTTCACGATTTTCTTTGGAGAAGCAACCGTTGTTTACCGGAACGGGGCCACATTGGGATATTTAACCGCTCCTATTATGAGGAGGTGCTTATAGTTCGCGTTCATCCGGAAATACTTTCAGTACAGGGTATTCCGGACGAGCTGATTAATGGGGGGAAAGTTTGGCAGCACCGTTTCAATTCGATTGTCGATATGGAACAGCATCTCTATCGCAACGGAACAAGGATTTTGAAATTTTTTCTCCACCTTTCAAAAAAGGAGCAGCGAAAACGGTTTCTGGACAGAATAGATGCCCCGGCTAAGAACTGGAAATTCAGTGCTGCTGATGTTGAAGAGAGGGTATACTGGAAGGAGTATATGCACGCCTATGAGGAGTGCCTTGGTGCAACAAGCACCAAAAATGCGCCATGGTACGTGGTGCCGGCTGACGACAAGCAAAATGCCCGTCTTATTGTTTCCAGTCTTATTGTGACGACGTTGACGGATCTGAAGTTGTCGTATCCTGAAACTACGGCTGAACATCACAAGGAGTTGCAGCGTATCCGCAAGCGGCTTGAGGAAGAGCCTGCGGAGTGAGTGTGGTGAGGTCTTTAAAGCCGGACGGGAATTCCCCGTTCCCGTAAAAATTCTTTTGCTTCACGGATGGAGTGCTGCCGGAAGTGGAATATGGATGCTGCAAGAGCCGCGTCTGCATGGCCTTTGGTAAAGCCCTCATAGAGGTGTTCCAGACTGCCGGCTCCTCCGGATGCGATGACTGGAATATGGACTGAGGTTGATACCCGGCTGAGAATGTCGTTGTCGTAACCCTCTTTGGTGCCATCCCTGTCCATGCTGGTCAAAAGGATTTCCCCTGCACCGAGCTCCTGAACAATATGCGCCCATTCCAGTGCTTCATATCGGGTCGGTGTTTTCCCTGAGTGGGTATGAACAAGGTAATCGTTTCCTATTTTTTTGATGTCTATGGCAACCACAACGGCTTGCGAACCATATTTTTCTGCAATGCGGGTAATGAGTGCCGGATCGTTGACAGCAGCAGTATTGACAGAAACCTTGTCGGCACCATGCAGAAAAACCTCTCTGGCGCGTTCAACTGAGTTTATTCCTCCGCCGACAGTGAGAGGAATAAAAATTTCCCCGGAAACTTTCAGCACCTCTTCCAGTGTTGTTTTTCGGGATTCGAGTGATGCTGAAATATCAAGAAAAACGAGTTCGTCAGCCAGTTCATTGTTATAAAAGCGTGCCTGTTCAAGGATTGAACCGGCATCTCGTAATCCTTCGAAATTTATTCCTTTTACTACCCGTCCGTTACGAACATCAAGACATGGTATGATCCGCTTTGCTAACATTGCATATAGAGCTTAATTCTATTGTTGAAATCCGAGACATAAGAAATCAATAAACTTCCAACTCTACAACAATATTTTTTAAATGTATATATTTGCAGGCATCTTATCCCGACGAAAATAACAGAGAGATTATGAAATTTCCCATTTGTGAATTCGCTGACTCAGCCGAAGGCTTTTATTCCCAATGTGCATCCTGTCCTATAGACTCCTCTTCTGCAGGTTGCGCTCTTGACGAACTTGAGGACGGTAACTACCAGTTTGAGGGAACCACTCCCCATGGAGGTGTCAAAGCACTTTTTTATTTCAAGGATAATGAAGGAAACCAGGTCAGGAAACGGGATGCAATACATGTGGAAATTCACGAGCTTGATGCCGCAGGGCATTTGATGACTATCCTTTATGGTATGGTTGATCCTGAAGGAATGATTTATCTGAAAAATTCGGGGTCTGAAAAAACTCAAGGACAGGGTAGTATCCAGTAATCCGGTATTCTCGAACCAATGACCATAAATAAACTGTATTTTGATGGCGGTGAAGAGATCCGTGATCTCACCATCGTTGGTGGCGGTCCTACCGGCATTTTTGCTGCATTCCAGTGTGGGATGAATAATATCAGCTGTCGGATTATTGAAAGTATGCCTCAACTTGGAGGACAGCTTGCAGCTCTCTATCCTGAAAAACATATTTATGATGTTGCAGGGTTTCAGGAAGTTCCTGCTGCCGGTCTGGTTGAGAGCTTATGGAAGCAGACGGAACGGTATAATCCTGAAGTTATTCTTGGTGAAACGGTTACCCTCTATCGGAAACTTGCTGATGGAACATTTGAGGTTACCGTTTCCTCAGGCAGGGTATTCCTTTCAAGGGCTTTGCTTATAGCGGCTGGTTTGGGGGCTTTTTCTCCTCGCAAGCTGCCTCAGCTCACTGATATTGACCATCTTGAGGGTACAAGCGTGTTTTATGCGGTTAAAAATGTTGTTGATTTTGCAGGCAAAAGGGTTGTCATTGTCGGTGGAGGTGATTCCGCTCTCGACTGGACAATCGGCCTGTTGAACACTGCCGCCAAAGTTACTCTGGTTCATCGCATGCATGATTTTCAGGGTCACGGCAAGACGGCAAGAGAGGTGCTTGAGGCTAAGGAAAATGGTAGTGTTGATGTGTTTTTACATACCGAAGTGACTGCAGTTGATACTGAAGGCGGGGTGCTTACAGCGGTTCACCTCAGGACGAAGAGTGGTAAAATGCTCAGAGTGGAAGCTGATCGCCTGCTTCTTTTGATAGGCTTCAAGTCCAACATCGGCCCTCTCGCAGAGTGGGATCTTGAACTTACCGATAATGCTCTTGTTGTCGACAGTCATATGAAAACATCAGTTGATGGTCTCTATGCAGCCGGAGATATAGCGTATTATCCGGGCAAACTTAAAATTATTCAGACAGGGTTGAGTGATGCGGCAATGGCTGTGCGCAACAGCCTAACCTATATCAAACCTGGCGAAAAGATCAGGCATACGTTCAGCAGCCTCAAAAAGGCAAAGGAAAAAAAGAATGCATCTGAAAACAGCTGAAACAACGTTGCCCATACCTTCATCACTGCAGGCATGGATGCTGGCAATCCGACCGAAAACATTGCCGGCCGGAGCCGTACCAGTTATTCTGGGTTCTGCCCTTGCAGCTTCTGCCGGACAATTTCGTTTGCTTCCGGCTCTTGTAGCCCTTATTTGCGCGCTTGGCATTCAGGTGGCGACCAATTTCATTAACGAGATTTATGATTTTCGCAAGGGGGCTGATACTGTCGAAAGGCTTGGGCCGACAAGAACTGTAGCTGCCGGTATTATCAGTGAAAGGATAATGATACAGGTATCGGTTGTGCTGCTTGGCACTGTGTTTCTGCTTGGGCTCTATCTTGTCTACACCGCCGGGTGGCCGATTCTCCTGATCGGTATGCTCTCTCTTCTCTTTGCCTGGGCCTATACCGGTGGACCTTATCCGATAGCATATTCCGGCCTTGGAGATGTGTTTGTGTTTATTTTTTTCGGGCTTGTTGCTGTTGCCGGTACATACTATGTGCAGGCACTTTCCCTTTCTTTTCCAGTGCTTGTTGCTGCTGTTGCTCCGGGCTCGTTTTCCGTCAATATTCTTCTTGTCAACAATATTCGTGACATTGCCACTGACCGTAAGGTTGGAAAAATGACCCTGCCTGCCCGTATTGGAGCTGAGTGGGCGCGGAGGCTCTATATTGCATTGACGGTTATCGCTTATTGTGTGCCCGCTTTTCTTTTGCTGTATGGTTATTCCCCCTGGGTTCTTCTCTCTTTTCTCTCGTTGCCGCTTGCGTTCAGGATGATCAGGGTGCTCTATGCAAGCGAGGGAAAGGAACTGAATAATGTGCTTGCCGGTACTGGAAAGCTGATGACTCTTCATGGCATTCTTTTGTCTGCCGGCCTTCTTATAAAGTAATCACTTTCTTCTATGCATGCCGATACTGTTACTATTGCGCTCGTTCAAACCTCCGCGGAGCGTGATCCGGCAGAAAATCTTCTTAAAGCCTGTGAAAAAATAAGGGAAGCAGCTTCTCGAGGTGCGCGGATTATCTGCTTGCAGGAGCTCTTTACGACGCTCTATTTTTGTCAGACAGAGGATTATAAGGCGTTTGACTATGCTGAAACGGTTCCCGGTCCATCAATTCAGGTGATGCAGCAGCTGGCGCGTGAGCTTGAGGTGGTGATTGTTGCCCCGGTTTTTGAAGCAAGGGCAAGAGGGTTATATCACAATACTGCAGCTGTTATTGATGCCGGTGGTGCCATTCTTGGCAAGTACCGTAAAATGCATATTCCCGATGATCCCGGATTTTACGAAAAGTTTTATTTTACCCCGGGAGACCTTGGCTATAAGGTCTTTAAAACACGCTATGCCACGATTGGCGTTTTGATTTGCTGGGATCAGTGGTTCCCTGAGGCAGCAAGGTTGACTGCGCTTAAAGGGGCAGAAATTCTGTTTTATCCCACAGCAATCGGTTGGGCAGCCACAGAACACTCCGCGGAAGTGCGCCGAACCCAGCAGGAGGCATGGAAAACTATACAGATGAGCCATGCTGTAGCGAATGGTGTCTTTGTTGCTGCAGCAAACAGGGTTGGAACAGAAGAGGAACTGGAATTCTGGGGAAACAGTTTTGTCTGTGATCCGTTTGGTCAAATCATGACTGAAGCCTCCTTTCACGATGAAACTATTCTGCTTGCCGAGTGTGACAGAAGTCGCATAGAATATTACAGGTCGCACTGGCCTTTTTTGCGTGATCGGCGTATTGAGACCTATGGAGATTTGCAGAAGCGTTTTCTTGATGAATAAAGAGTTATGAGCGGCCCTGGATTGTTGGCCGTTTTTGTTTTATAAATTATCCCTGCTTGTTATGAACATTTTTGGAGCCGTTGTTTTTTTTACGCTGGTCATTACTTTTCTTGTCAAACTGGTTTCGGAACTGCTGAATCTCAAGGCGGCTGAAGCCCCGCTTCCCGATGAGTTCATAGGCGTCTATGATGAGGATGCTTACAGCAAATCACGGGACTATCTGCGTCTTTCAACCTTTTTTTCATTGTTTGCAGCTGCTGTCGATCTTTCTGTGCTTCTTCTGTTCTGGTTTCTGGGTGGTTTTAATCTGCTTGACCAGTTTTTAAGGGGGTACGGATTGCATCCGATTGCTGCCGGGGTGCTCTATATAGGTGTTTTGCTGCTGATGCAATCCTTGATCGATCTTCCTTTCAGCATCTTTAAAACCTTTGTCATCGAAGAGAAATTCGGGTTTAATAAAACCACGCCAAAAGTTTTTGCTGCTGATATCCTGAAAACATTTTTTCTTACTCTTCTTATCGGAACTCCTCTCCTTGGAGCGATGCTCTGGTTTTTTGAAGAGACCGGCCCGATGGCCTGGTTATGGGCCTGGGGTGGAATTACCCTCTTCTCTCTGGTGCTCCAGTATGTTGCTCCAACCTGGATTATGCCACTGTTCAACAAGTTTGTTCCGCTTGAAGAGGGAGAACTGAAGAGCGCCATTATGCACTATGCCGCAAAGGTGCACTTCCCTCTTACGGGTATTTATGTTCTTGATGGATCCAGGCGTTCTGCCAGAGCAAACGCTTTTTTTACCGGCTTTGGAAAGCGCAAGAGGATTGCCCTTTTCGATACTCTTATTACGGCTCATCCCGTCCATGAACTTGTTGCCGTCCTTGCCCATGAAATAGGTCATTTCAAAAAAAAGCACATTATCGTCAACATGATTCTCAGTCTTGGAAATCTTGGTGTGCTTTTTTTTCTGCTATCCCTGTTCATGAATAACCGTGCGTTGTTTGATGCGTTTTTCATGCAGGATATCTCAGCCTATGGGAGCTTGATCTTTTTTTCGCTGCTGTATAGCCCTGTGGAGTGGATCCTTTCAATTTTTATACAGGCTCTTTCACGAAAGCATGAGTACGAGGCTGATTATTTTGCCGTCACAACGTTTGATCGGGGAGCGGCTCTTGCCGATGCACTGAAAAAGTTGTCACGCAATAACCTCTCGAACTTGACACCTCATCCATTCTATGTTTTTCTCAATTATTCACATCCGCCAGTGCTGCAGCGAGTTACTCGCATAAAAGAAATTTCTGCCAAACCCCTGAACTATGACAGAGTGTAGTTATTTTATGCCTCCTGAGTGGGCATTGCATAAGGCAACCTGGCTTTCCTGGCCTCACAGGCTTGAAACTTGGCCGGGTAAGTTTGACCCGATTCCTGCAGTGTTTGTTGAAATTATATCCTGGCTGAGTTCATCCGAGGTTGTGCATATCAATGTTCTTGATGAGGCGATGGAGCGTGAGGTATTTGCATTGCTTCGCAATTCCCGCCATCAGCAGATCCGGATGGAGCGTATTTTTCTTCACCAGATTCCTACCAATGATGCCTGGTGCAGGGATCATGGCCCGAATTTTGTCTTTCGCCGCACAGCAGGCGGTGTTGAGAAAATTATAGTCAATTGGGATTACAATGCATGGGGTGAAAAGTATAAGCCTTTCGATGAAGATCAAGCTGTTCCTGAAAGAATTGCATCGCTGCTGCAGCTGGATATTGTTTCTCCCGGTATGGTTCTTGAAGGAGGTTCTATTGATGTGAATGGAAAAGGACTTCTCCTGACGAGCGAGGCCTGTCTTCTCAATCCCAACCGCAATCCTTCTCTGAAAAGGGAAGATATCGAGCGTGAACTAGGGCGATATCTTGGTATCGAAAAAGTTCTCTGGCTTGGCGATGGCATTGCCGGCGACGATACTGACGGTCATGTGGACGATATGGCCCGATTTGTCAATGAAACGACCATTGTTATTGCTGTCGAAGAAAATCCCTCTGACGAGAACTATGTAGCGCTGCAGGAGAATTACAAGAGGCTTCAGGGCTATACTGATCTCAATGGCAATCCATTGACAGTGTTGAAGCTTCCCATGCCCTCTCCGGTCTGTTTCAACGGCGATCGCCTGCCCGCCAGTTACGCAAATTTCTATATCGCCAATACCGCTGTGCTTGTACCTGCATACCGCTGTTCTCAGGATCAGATAGCCATAGAAATACTTCAGGCATGTTTTCCCGGCAGAAACGTTGTTGGTATTGATTGTTCCGATCTTGTCTGGGGACTTGGAGCTATTCACTGTCTCACTCATGAAGAGCCGGAGCTGGCTCTTCATGAGACAATATTCCAAATTTAAAGGAAGCATATTATTTCAGCCTTCTGATTTCGGAAATAAATTTTTTGAGCGTCATCAGATGTGGCTGCACTGCGTGGGGATATTTTCCGATGAGTTTTTCGGGGACTACAAGCTGTACATTCTGAGTTATCATTTCTCTGAACTGGTTTTCCGAAATGCCTTCCTGCAAGGTGAGAAGATGCTTGGTTCTGATCCGGTCTGCTTCACTCAGTATCTGTCGCCACCGATCCTTGCATGTGGTTTTTATTGCAAGCATCCTCAGCTTTTCGGTGTCGAAACCGGCGCTTTTGTAATTCTGTTCAGATGGAAACAGGAAATCAGGTTTTTTACCTGGTTCAGATTCAGGCTGGTGGGAAAAATCCATGCCCTCCCTGAGCTTTTCTTCGAGAAAAATTTCCCTGATATGAAGTTCAAGTGATCGGCCTGATCGAGACTTGCGTCTCTGCAAAACAGTTTGAGCTTTTGCAATAAACTCGTCTATACTGCCAAAACCCTGTTTTATCCAGGGAAGCTCTATCGCGTCTTCAAGGCTGCGGAACATTTCGTACTCACAATTTCGCCGGATAATCAGCCGGGCATCCGGATCGAGATTCCGGGCAGGTCTCAGTTCAACTGTTTTTCTGATGATATCAGCCCCCGTTGGAAATTTTGCTATCCATGATGGAGGAATGTCTGACAGTTTCAGCCAGCAGTCAACCTTCTCTTTTTCTTTTCCTGCACTAATTCTCGCATATATTGACTCATCAAGTGACCATATTTTCCATTTACCCGGTTCGACTGCACCAAAGAGTTCTTCTGCATAATCTTCTTCCTGGACATTTTTACATACCCACACATGACATTCTGCAGCTTCTCCATTATTGTCAAGCAAAAAAGCAAAAATGGTCAGTGCTCCAGTATTTTCAGGATTTAGAAGAGCAGATTCCTGTCCTCCGAAATTGGTCAGTCTTGTCTCATTCCTTGTGCCACCATGAAACTTGTTGTTGTACCAGATTGCCCTTATAGAGCGCATGTCATCATGGGAGTCAATATTCAGGTTAAATCGTATATCAGGATTCAGTAAAGCGTTATTGTTGAGAGCAGGAAAAACAGTCAAAAGAAAATCCTTGGGGATATAAGGCCCTGCCTGGTGTGTCCCGTTGGCGAGGGTGTCATTTCCTGAGAGTCGCTTGATGTAATAGACGAAATCAGACCCGGTAACCCGGGTTATCCATTCAGTCAAGTCATTCTTCATTGATTCCCTTTATTTCTTTATTGGAATGATTATTTTTCAGCCATTCTGTACAGGTATCAACAATGTCCTTAATCGGTTTTCGACCTTTTCCCTTCATTGCACACTCCCATATGAGAAGAATTTTCCAGCCATGTCGTGCCAGTTCATCCATGACAGCAAGGTCGTGGCTTCTGTTTTTGTCAATTTTCTCTTTCCAGAACTCCTCTCTTGTTTTTGGCCATCTGAAAAGAGTGCAATGATGGCCATGCCAGAAACATCCATGAACAAAGATAACCGCACGGTATTTCGGAAAAACAAGATCCGGTTTTCCGGGAAGTTTGGGAGTGTGTAGCCTGAACCTGAATCCCCTTGCATGAAGAGCTTTCCGGATCACCAGTTCAGGCTTTGTATTTTTTGAACGTATGGCCGCCATCATCCGGCTTCTTGTTGACGGTGAAACGATATCAGCCATAATGAACATCATTTCCTGATATCAGCGCATCAAACTCAAAACGCAACTGATCAGGGGATATACCATCCAGCATGTATTCCAGCATATATTGGGCTACCGACCTCACCACAGGAACAACAACGGCATTTCCGAACTGCCGGTAAGCCTGGGTGTCTGAAACAGGAATAATAAAGTCGTTGCCGTTCGGACTGTCAAATCCCATCAGTCGAGAGCACTCCCTCGGTGTAAGTCTTCGAGGGTTTTTATTGCTTTGCTTCACCAGTATCTCGGAGCCATCCTTGAAATATCTTGCAGAAAGGGTTCTGGCAACATCATTCGGGCCCACAAGTCCAAATCCGAAACCGTTCCCTCTGGCTCTATGCTTTTCGGCATATTGCTGGAGATATTGCCAGAGATGATCAGACAGGGTGTACCGGTCAGCTATTCTTGCGGATGGTCCGATGGTATACGGCGGTTCCTCCGGTTCCGAGCCGTTCTCAGGGTGCAATATAGTTTCAATTACAGGTCGTTCGCTGCCGCATGGCAGGGCAAAGCGGTCAAAGCTGAATCCGCAATCCTCACGGAACCCCACAATGAATATCCTTTCCCGGTGCTGGGGCACCCAGTTTCCTGCATCAATGATTTTCCAGTCAAAATAATACCCTAGCTCCCTCAGCGTTTCCCGGATAACCCCGAAGGTCTTTCCTTTATCATGTCGCTCAAGATTTTTGACATTTTCTAACAAAATAGCCTTTGGGCGATGGTGCTCAATAATTCTCGCAACATCGAAAAAAAGAGTTCCCTGTGTTTTGTCTGCAAATCCGTGAGGCCTGCCAAGTGCATTTTTTTTTGAAACTCCGGCGATTGAAAACGGCTGGCAGGGAAACCCCGCAACGAGGATGTCATGAGCAGGGATATCCTGAGCATCAATTTTTGTGATATCACCGCCAATCTCGTGATCACACTCAAAATTCGCCAAGTAGGTCTGGCGGGAAAACTTGTCCCATTCACTGGTAAAAAGGCACTTTCCGCCAAGCTCCCCGAAAGCTTTTCTCATGCCACCGATACCGGCAAAAAGATCAATAAAGGTAAAATCCGGAAAGCCTTTCCCATAGCAAGACAATGGTTGGGCTATTCTTGTGAGCTGGTCAAAGACAACCTTTCTTGGAACTACCTCATTTTTTTCCCAGCGATAGACCTCTCGTTTACTGTAACCTGTAATATGGGCTATCTTATCAATAGAGAGGCCAGCTTGCTCTCGCAATGCCGAAAAGTTTTTGGGTGGTTTCATTTTCAGTTCTCCCCACGGGAATATTATTGACATTATGACAAGTATAGCCAATAACTTTCAGATATCTTTAATAAATCAGGTCTGTTTTTTTATTGTACTCTTTTGGATGGGTTTATAGATTTTTTGTGAGGGCAACGGTCGCTAAGAATTCGTTATTCTCCAAATGAAAATGCCATATCAGCTTTTAAAACGGCTTCAATTTGAAAAGATGAAAGGGTAATGAACAGCAGGCGATTCTGGCGGCTTTTAAGTGATGAAACGTCCCATGCCTTCTCCGGAGCTGATTCAACGCTGAATTGGTGTTGTCTCAATAATGAGACAGTGTTCCATATTGAAATACAGGAAATAAGTGCTTGTAATAAAATGAGACAATATGTCGCTCAGTGTGGCTTGTCACTTTTTAAGTTGCATGTATTGCTAAGATATTGTTTTAAAATAAGATATAATGGGTGACGGGGAGGGTGATGTTTTTTGGCACGGGAGTTGTTTGTATATCTTTGAAACATCTCACGCCAGTGAGATTGGTCAGGTGTAATGGGGGACACCTGACTATGAAAAAAGCGGCTTTACAGCCGCTTTTTTTCATTCCAGAATTATTTCAAAAACATTCAGAGCTCAAGCTAAAATAG
>CAIXLG010000211.1 GCA_903920215.1 uncultured Chlorobiaceae bacterium | reverse complement strand
TCTCCAAGTTTTTGCAAATTCCGTGACGGATTGCGCCAGCTCTGCGAGGAGTGCTGATATAAAATGGGAACATTGACACATAAAACAGTGCTTCTGAGTTAAACAGTCGTTTACTTTACATAATATATATTATATAATACACCAAAAACACGCCAACTATTCACCTAATCGACATAGGATTATGGAGGATATAATCTTCCTTGTTGTTATAGATTTGTTGTATAATATATATTATGTAAAGTAAACGACTGTTTAACTCAGAAGCACTGTTTTATGTGTCAATGTTCCCATTTTATATCAGCACTCCTCGCAGAGCTGGCGCAATCCGTCACGGAATTTGCAAAAACTTGGAGAGACATTCCGATCCAGATCCATCAACGGAGCAATTTTTATGGCCCATTCATGCTTCACTTGCCCTGGTAATGGCCAGCCAGCTTTCTTTATCGCCATTGAGCCGCCCATATACACCGCATCTGCAAGCAACTCCCACGTATCACAAACGCTATCCTGCACATAAGTTCTCATCACATCTTGCTTGGCTCGAGGATAAGCGGCTAACAGTGCATCCTGATCGCCAAAATACCACGCCTCAATTTCCGCAATAGCAAGTCTGAACATGGTCTTAAGCAACAGATTCTGATTATCAGCAACTACCTTCAATTCCCCAAGAAAAGTTGTGCAATCACGATTGTCCGTATCAAGAACAATGACAACAGCATCAATTCCAGGTGTTTTCTCATACCCACGCAACAACTTGGGTAACTGATCAAGCAGAATCCTTTTGGCAGGATCAGTCTTTTTACCAATGCCCTGAGGGATTTTGCCAATACCTTTGTAGGGGTGAATACGCCAAGTATTCTTCCCCAACAATTGAGGTAGCAATACCTCCAGTAATTTCGCTCCTGAACTATCTTCAACTAATATTTCAATATGCATACTTACCTCGCTTCGAGATAGTCGCTGTACCAAAGACCTCCCAAAGGCAATCCTTCATCAACCAGGTTTTTAACGATAGCTAATTCTGAAACCCTTCTTATGATGGAGTAACCATCAGAGCCTTTTTCCAGCAACCACACCTCCTCAGGCGTCAATGCATCAACAAAGTAGGGTTGGTGTGTTGTCACAAAAATTTGAGGTGAGTTTTTCTTACCGGTGGCACGCAAACGGAACTCCTGAGCCAATGCTTCCAAAAGTTTGTGATAAAGACCATTTTCTGGTTCTTCAATGCAAATAAACGGAGGTGGATCAGGATCTTCCAACAACAGGAGATAGGCAAAAACCTTCAGTGTGCCATCTGACATCTGCTGAGCAAAAAATGGGTCACCAAAAGCTCCATCGTTGAAACGCAGCAAAACACGTTTATCTTCAGTCTCCAGCGTATCAATACTGTCAATCCCCGGGATTTTTGCTGCGATCTGTTGAAGAATACCCTTGAATCGCGACTTATGCTCACGCTCCATGAACTGCACAACATTGCCAATATTATCGCCATGGATATTCAAATGCCTCTGGGGTCCAGCACTTGGTAAACTTCGTGCTGCATCAGGGTAGAAATAAGACAAGTACCACCCTTTAAGAAAATCCCGAAATCGCTTGATCCGAGGATGTTCCTTAAGTGTACCCAAAGTGGCAACACCAAGTTGCCGATTATCAGTCAACTCCACTGAAGTCAGGGCTCGATCCTCTTCACCTTCCACCTCAACAGCCTCTTCTCCAGCCCAGACAGTACCTTTTCCCCTGCTCAATCGCAGAAATGGGTATGGGCGACCATGCTTCTGACCCTTTCTTCGCTGCTTCAGTACCTCAGATTCGACAAATGGCCGACCCGACTCATCAACCGAAATTGACAGTTCATAGGTGATCGGCCGTTCTTTTGGTGCTTCACGGTAATAAATTTCAAACCGAATAGCTTCATCCTTACCCATTGAACGCAGACGATCGAATCCTCCACGTTGCTTCATATCACAAGCGGTTTCGACATCTGCAGACAAGCAATCCGCAACAAATCCGAATGCATCGAACAACGTACTTTTACCGACTCCATTCTTGCCAATCACTACGGTAAACGGGGTCAATGGCTCTCCTGACTGCTGGCTGGATAGCTTCCCCAATGTCACATCGCGCAGTGCACGATAGTTCTGTACCCGAAACCCTTCAATAACAGCCAATTTATTTCTCCTTACTCCATTTACAGCTCAAACCCCAAGATTCAAAATATATTTGTAGCAAAATAATGCATGACCAAGCTTTGCGTTGCGAAGAGTGTCCTCCTCCTTCTTCATGAGGCGCAATGCATCACGTGCAACCTCACCAGGCTATGTTATAGATACTGGACGTTACTTTTTGTTGAAATGTGTAAGGTTTAGATTTATTGACGTGGATTTGTCTTTTTTTTCTTGGCTATGACAAACATCACAATGGATCTACTGTTGTCAATTTATGCTAATTTGTGACAAGATGAAATCGATCCTTTGCCCACGGCTCAGGATGACAAAGTAAGTTTGTTTTACGGAGGGTCTTTTTATATTGCGCTTCTACCAATCACCTGAAGAGCCTCCGCCTCCACCGGTTCCTCCGCCGCCACTGAAACTGTCGTCGTTGCTGCTGCTTCCGCCAAAACTTCCTCCACCTCCAAAGAATCCTCCTCCTCCGAAGCCACCAAAGAATCTTTGAAAAATCTGAAAAATTACATAGATGATAAAGAAGATGATAAGAAGCAATGACATTGAAGGCGAATCGCCCTTACGCGCAGCTTTGGGATTTGCCTTGTACTCTCCATGAGCGGCTGCAATAATTGCATCAACTCCTTTGGCGAACCCTGTATCAAACTGTCCAGCCTTAAAGGCAGGAGAAATCTCGTCCCTTATAATCCTGCCGGAAACAAGATCGGTCAGCTTGCCTTCCAGGCCATATTCAACCTCAATGCGTACCTTGTGGTCATCTCTTGATACAATAAACAAGACGCCGTTATCCTTGCCTTTCTGACCAATCTTCCAAGCCTCGACTACCCGAATGGAGAAATCCTCTATTGGGTCACCCTTAAGCGATGGAACGGTAAGAATAACAATCTGCGTGGACTCGGCAGTTTCAAACTGCTTGAGCTTTGCTTCAATCTCTGCTTTGGCTGGTGCAGAAATCATTCCGGCATAATCGTTTACCCTTCCGGTAAGTGGAGGGACTGCGAGTGCCGCAAAGAGACTGCTCTGCAAAAGAAGCTGCAGTACTGTAACCAGGAGGATCGTGGAGATAATCCACGATCCTCTCCTAACCAATGGCGATTTGGCGCTTATTCTAATCAGAATTTTACCCCCGGTACGACTTTAGCGGCTGCATCAGCCTTAAAGTACTCTTTTGGTTTCAACTTCAGCATCAGTGAATTTGTCAGAGAGTTTGGAAACTGTCTGATTGAGAAATTAAACGTTTCAACCGATGCGTTATATCTCTGGCGAGCAACACTGATACGGTTCTCTGTTCCCTCAAGCTGATTCTGCAGGTCTCTGAAGTTCTGGTTGGCCTTGAGTTCAGGATACCGTTCAACTGTTACAAGCAGACGCGAAAGCGTTGAAGACAGATTTCCCTGTGCTTCACGGAATTTTGCCATGGCAGCAGGGTCACTGAGCATTGCTGGAGTAAGCTGAATGCCCGAAGCTTTTGATCTTGCGTCAATGACCGCGGTCAAGGTCTCTTTTTCAAAGTTTGCAGCACCTTTGACTGTAGCCACAAGATTAGGAATGAGGTCAGACCTGCGTTGCAACTGAGACTCAAGATCGCCCCAAGAGCGGTTAACAGTCTCTTCATTCTGCTGAATACTGTTGTATCCACATCCTGAAAGTGAGCTAAAAAAAAGAAAGAACGCAATAAGTTTAACCATTGTAGTCTTCATAAAAATCTCTCCCAACTTTATTTAATGCAGTTGAATACCATTCGGATTACGATTTGTCAGCTGTTGAAACTTCGTTCTCTTTTTTGGAAGCTGTTGCTTCGACAGGTTTTTTCGGCGGCTCAGGGGACTCCACGGCTTTATGGAATTCGTCTTCAAGGTCAGCCTGTGCCTTTTTAAATTCCTTCATGCCTTTACCGAGGCCTCGCATCAGTTCCGGCAATTTTTGAGGGCCGAAAAACAGCAGCACAACAAAAAGAATAAGCAGTAATTCCTGTCCTCCCAAACCAAACATATCAAAATCCCCTCTCGTTAGTTAATCAATAAATCTCTTGATGCTCAGAAAATATACAATTGAAACCAGCTCTAAAACAAAAGATATTTTCTCGGCCAGAGTCCTTCAAATACAACGTCGGCAACCTCCCTCCCCTATTTACAATGTTGTGAGATCGGCAACAACACCTGCTGCTTCATTGAGCAGTACGTCCTTGCTGAGATCCTTTGTAGTATTCTGTTCCGGTACCCATTGCTTTTCAATCTTTTTAACAGTTTCTATTTCCGATTTAAACGCTGAGTCCTGAAGTGATACTGACTTTTTTTTGCGGATCTGGTCAAGTGTACTCAAATCATGCAGATAGGTCTGATAAGGTGTGTTTTTAGATGCCCGCACTACTTCTTTTTCACGGAGCAGGTTTATTTTTTCAAGGTTGATCTCTGCTGTTGGATGATAGATTGCCGACGTGATTGTACTCCATGGAAGACTGCTGGTATAAGTATCCTCTCCAACAGTTGCAGTGTCGATCATGGAGGGCATGGTAAGGTCGGGCACAACGCCCTTGTGCTGCGTGCTTCCCCCTGATATCCGGTAAAATTTGGCGATGGTGAGCTTTATCTCTCCAAGATCAGGCGACTTTTCATAAAAGGTGATCGGACGTACAATTTTGATGATACTTTGAACGGTACCCTTCCCAAACGTTCTCTCTCCGATGATAACACCACGACCGTAATCCTGGATTGCAGCAGCAAATATTTCAGAAGCGGAGGCACTGTAACGGTTTACAAGCACTGCAAGGGGCCCGCTATACTGTTGGCGGGTGTCCTGGTCATTGAGTACCGAATTGGCTCCATTTGAATTGCTGATCTGTACCACGGGGCCGCCTGGTATAAACAGTCCGGTCACGTTTACAGCCTCTTCGAGAGAACCTCCGCCGTTGTTGCGAACATCGATAATAATACCGTCAACATGCTCAGCTTTCAATTCATTCAGAATACGGCTTACATCGCGGCTGGTGCTGGCGTAATTGGTGGTATTCTTTTGCTGACCTTCGAAGTCAAGGTAAAATGATGGTATGGTAATAATGCCGATTTTCTTGCTACCCTCTTGAATGATGGTTTTCTTTGCTGCCTGTTCCTCCAGATCAACCTTGTCTCGCAAGAGTTGAATAATTTTTTCAGGGCCACGACCAGCATGACTTGAGGGAATAATTTTCAGTCGAACGATCGTGCCCTTTTTCCCGCGGATACGTTTGACAACATCATTGATTCTCCACCCAGTGACATCAACAATCTCTGCTGTTTTACCCTGTCCGACACCAACAATTTTATCACCTTTTCTCAAAAGATTGCTCTTGAATGCAGGGCCTCCCGCAATGACCTCATTAACTACGGTATATTCAGCTTCAGTCTGCAGTTTAGCTCCGATTCCTTCAAGAGAACGACTCATGTCAATCTGGAAGTTTTCGTACTCTTCGGGAGAAAAATAGCTTGTATGCGGATCGAACGATGTCGCCAAGGCATTGATATAGGCCTGAAAGGCATCATCAGGCTTCTGATGGTTCAGAACGTTGAGCCTGCTCCTGAAACTTTTGATAAGGGCACTGCGAATGGATTTGTTGCTTTTTCCAGAGTATTTCAGGTTAAGCCATTGATATTTCAGCTCTTTTTTCCAGCGATCAGTCAGCGTGATTGCGCTTGAAGGCCATTTTTGACCCTTGAGTTCCAGAGCAAGAGTATCTGGTGCTGCAAAATTAAAATGAGCCGTTTCAATTGCAGCCCCCATAAAAAGCATTTTTTCTTTTGCCCGACCGAGAAACCTGTTGTATATGGCAAATCCCGCATCTGCCTGACCGGCAAGAAATTCGTCATCCATTCTGGTACCATAATCCTTTCTGAGACTTTCGATATCACTGGCCAGAAAATAGCTTCTGCTGGCGTCAAGATTATCGATATATCGATTGAATATCTCTGTTGAAAGAGAGTCATTAACCGATACTTTCCTATAATGGTTATGCTGTAAATATTGGGTAATATATTTACAAGCCTCATCCTCAGCAGCTGTCGGCTTGAGGGTTGTTGTGGCTTTGATTGATGATGAGGTGGCAGCAGTTCCGGCAGGAACGGGAAAAGCACACCCCATAAAAACGGCAAGAACAAACAAGCTTTTTTTTAACATGTTTTGACTTGATGAACAATAGTTATACCGGCACATCAAAACTGTTCTCTCTGTTTAGAATATCAGGGATGTGTTACATGCAAAGAGTAAAAAAATAACCCGTAAAACTGATTATGAGTATACCCAGACATGGGCAGGAGGAATGTTTTGCAGAACAAATCGCTTCCGTTTTTTGCTTTCGAAATTTACTTCCCCCAAAGGATCAGTCAGGCCATAAGTAAATATAACGCACCATTTTAATAATCCCTTGCCGTAAAGATCATTTAACAGTGGAATAAATGATAATTTGAATGGATTGTTAATCAGAGGAATGGAAACAACCAGCCCAACCCGTTCGTCAATCTTTTTCAGCTGCTCCAATGCGCAGGAATTGACAACGTTTAAATGAGGATAATTTTGTTTCAGCAAGACACAAAATTCCTTGTCAATTTCAACTAATACAGGGTTTAAGCTTGATATATACTGTGTTAAAGCACCTGTTCCAGCACCGATTTCAATAACAGTGGCCTGATCCAGCTCTTTGACTGATTTGTATATAGCTTTTCCCAAAAATTCGGAAGAAGGTATGACTGACCCAACGGTTTGCGGGTTTTTCAAATATTTTTTCAGAAACAATATCTTTTTACGCATGTATCTTTTCAATTTATATTCGTGAGGGAATGAAGTCTTCAGCAGCATTCCTCTTCAGTAAACAGCTTCTCAACAAGTATTCATCCGGTCATTGTCGCTAACACTTCACACAGAACCTATTCAAGCATCAAAAAAGAATATAACCTGATTCAGCCGGCTTGAAGACATCCTGAAAGGTATTTATTGCCAATATGACAGTGTATATAATAAAAAAGCTCCTCTTTAAACAAGGGTCTTTCTTGAACATGACACTGAGGGCTGGGAAACGGGCATGAGACGAAGAAGAATAAAGATAAAAAAAGGAGAATTATTACTATGAAACAGAGAAAATTGGGCTCTCAGGGATTAACAGTATCTGCCCAGGGATTAGGATGCATGGGAATGTCTGACTTTTATGGCCAGCGAAACGAGGCGGAATCACTAGCGACTATCCATCGTGCGATTGAGTTGGGGGTAAACTTTCTCGATACCTCCGACATGTACGGGCCGTTTACCAATGAAGAGCTGATAAGCAAGGCTATCAAGGGGCGGCGTGACCAGGTGATTGTTGCAACCAAGTTCGGGATCGTGCGAAACACTCCGTCCTCCAGTGGCGGATGGGCACCAATCACAGGCATCAGTGGAAGACCGGAATATGTACGTTCGGCATGTGACGGTTCGTTGAAGCGGTTGGGAATTAGCCACATCGACCTTTATTACCAGCACAGGGTAGATGCAGAGGTCCCGATTGAAGAAACAGTTGGAGCTATGGCCGATCTGGTCACGGCTGGAAAAATAAGGTATATAGGGCTTTCAGAGGCTTGTGTCACGACAATAAGACGCGCTCATGCTGTGCATCCCCTAAGCGCTGTGCAGAGTGAGTACTCGATTTGGAGTCGTGAACCGGAAGATGATGTGCTGCCGGCGCTCCGTGAACTTGGTATCGGCTTTGTGTCATACAGCCCACTCGGAAGAGGTTTTCTTACCGGGCAGTTGAAAAGTCCTGATGATTTTGCAATCGATGATTATCGCCGCAACTCTCCCCGCTTTCAGGGCGATAACTTCACCAGGAATCTTGAACTGGTAGCGCGTATCGAAGAGATTGCCCGGAAAAAAGGAGTTACTGCCGGACAGTTGGCTCTTGCATGGGTTCTTGCTCAGGGTGATGATATTGTGCCGATTCCAGGCACCAAGCGGCGCAAATACCTTGAAGAAAATATTGCAGCGGGATCTGTTGTAATCAGCGAGGTGGAAATGGTTGAAATCGTTGCGGCTTTACCAAAGGGCTCTGCTGCCGGGGAACGTTACCCTGAAAGCATGATGAAGCTGATCAATCGATAATCATCGGGTAAACAAGAAAAGCCAGACAAAACTTGCATTCTGTCTGGCTTTTACTAAAAATCGAAAATCTTAGTAACGATCTCTTCTTGGTGCTCTTTCTTCGCGTGGCTTGGCTTCATTAACCGTAACAGTACGGCCATTCAACTCTTTGCCATTCAGTGATTCAATAGCTTCACTTGCTTCGCTGTCCTTTGGCATTTCAACAAATCCAAAGCCCTTGGAACGGCCTGAAAATTTATCGTTGATGATGCTTGCGTTTGCGACCTCTCCAAATTCGGAGAAAGCATCACGAAGATCATCTTCTGTAACTGTGTAAGCCAAATTGCCGATGTAAATATTCATTGTTTAATCTCAGTAAACGTGTGCATTGATAGAAAGAGATACAGGCAAGTAATCAAAGCACAAATCACTTGAGTAACCATCAGCCAACCATTGGCTGATTTGATTATCAAGTTTAACGTAATTATCGGTAGTTACAAAATACAAAATGCCAAAAGCCCATTATTATTAAAAAAATATTAGCCGACCCTTTATCCTTTTTCCCCTATTCATTTAAAATAAAATATGTTACTGGTTTTTACAACAGCACGGCAATCCGCAAAATTATAGCACGAGTAAAAGAAAAAAGGCAGGAATTATAGTTCCTGCCCCTTTTCATGAGAATTGATCCCGGTAAAGTGCTGAGCCGCAATACCTACTTTTTCTCCGGCACTTCACGTTCTTCTTTGACAGCATAGTTGATCAGGTAATCATAAAGTCTGATCAAACGAGCATTCTGATTGTTCTGATCAATCCAGTGACCGATCATGCCAATGGTGCGGGCCAGAACAAAGAAGCCGTTGAGTGAGTATTCAGGGAAATCAAGGTCGACAAGAATACAGCCAATTGTTCCATCAACGTTAAGGATAAGATTATCCTTTTTGGAAGTGGTGATCTTTTCAACCTCAAGTGCGTAATCAAGACACGGTGTGTGAAGCGTTGTCTGGTTTTTGACATATTCAACCAGATATTTAACCCGTTTATCAGGATTTTTCAAACTCTTCACCCTGTGTCCAATACCGGGAACCGGGCCGTGGTTCTGCTTCATCCATGAAAGAAATCCCGGGATATCGTTAGGATACTCCTTGACACCATACTTGAAATACTTGCCAGCGTTGGTAACTGCACCACCGAATCTCGGGCCTATCATGGTCATACCGGCAGAAACGGCCTGTGGCAGATCGATGCCGGCACAGGCGGCAATAATGGCGCCGAAAGCACCGGAAACTGCCGGTCCGTGATCGGCTGAAATCATGATAATGCGCTTGATGATTTCAGACTCTTCCCTGGAAGGAAGTTTCTTGTTCCACAAGAGAGCAATAACATCCTCGATGCCATATCCTTTCTCGCAAAGTTCAGATGCGGCATAGCCAACGTAACGAGGCTCTTCTCCCCGATCGTCGGAAATGGTGGTGCGAATCAGGGGCTCTACTATTACCTCGCCCTGTTTCATGATTTCCTGAACACTTGGAGGAAGTTCCGGGAGCACTTTCTCGTCAATTTCGGGCTCTGGCTTGATAACACCTGTTGCCTGCAGTTCCTGGTAAACCTGCTTGATTGCCTTGCTCAGTCCACCGAATGTGTCAGGCACGTATGCGCCGGCTTCACGAAGAGCATTTATTTTAGAGCGCGCAGAACCAAGGCCTTTTTTGCCTTCCTTTGCACCGGCATGGCCGAATTTCATTCCCTGCGGCAAAACGTCCTGGCAGGTTCCGCCAATGGCTGCGATAACCTTGATGCGTCGTTGTTCCGCACCTAGCCATTCAGCGGCTTCTTCCTCAAGCGTACCGCCTACTTCACCAACAATAACAACAGCTTTTGTTTCAGGATCGTTTTCGAACATCTGGAGATAGGTGACAAAGTCCGTACCGGGATACGAATCTCCGCCGATGGCTACTGCAGAGGTAATGCCATTGCCGTTCTGAGCGCAAAGCCACATGGCTTCATTGGACAGACCGCCTGACTTTGTAATAACGCCGAATGAACCAGGGCGATAGAGATTACAGAGTTTCAGGTTTTTATATTCTCCGCCAATAACGCCGAGACGACACTCCCCTGCCGACATAATGCCGATTGACGATGGTCCGTTAAAAATTTTGCCTTTTTCGAGTGCATACTTGCGCAAGCGTTTGGCATCCTTTTCAGGCACACCTTCGGTAATCATGGTAACCAGCTTGATGCCTTTCGAATCAAGTGCTTCTTTGGCTGATTGATATGCCCTTGATGCGCCGATGTATATAAGCGCAGTATTGATCAGGGGGTTTTCATCGAGCGCTTTCTGGAGCGAGGCATAAACGGTAACGTTGTTCAACTCACCGCCACGGTAAATCTCTTTCTGCTGACCCTCTTCCGGTGGATAAACAAATGCCTCTACAGTCAGGGGTCTGTTGATCAGAAAGTCGAACTGGGCCATCCGCCTTGCTGCATTTACTCCGGCAACACCGCCAATGATGACCGCTCGTGTATCCCTATTTGCTAAAATACTCACGATTCTTTCCGGTTTAAGTTAGATAGTTTCTCTTGTAATGTGGATACCCTGTCGCCTTTATGAATTCATGGCAAGGTCGACGATATCGGTCATAGGCATGCTGCGATCATAGACATGAATGTCAAATCCCTCTTCCTGCAGCTTTTTCATCGAGGCAAGGCCCTGATTTTCATTCGGCCCGCCACGTCGTACCCATATTTTCACATTTTCAAGGAACCCTTTTGATTTGCTCTCCCGGAATCCATTGATAATCCCGTTGAATGTCGCTTTAACATCTGTAAAATTGGCAATGGCTCCACCAACAATGATGTGCTTGATGTCAGGAAGCCTGCAGATGGTTTCAGTTAGAGCCTCGACTGCCCAGTCCGGAGGATCACCGGAATATTCAGCATAATTGGCAATTGAGCCGCCTCTGGCAACCACAGCATCAGAATAAAATACCGAAGCACCGCCGCCGGCAGTAAGCAGGGCGATGTTGCCGCCTGGAACTTCAACCAGCTTGACCGATCCCTTGATGCGGGCATCGATCTCCATGATCTGTTGTTCGGCTTCGGTGAAAGGACGCCCAATTTCGGAAACGGGTTTGAAATCCCAGTCAGGATGGCGGAACCTGGCATCCCAATCGACATTCATGACAGCGTCAAGAGCTGCAAAGCGCATGTCACTTTTGCGAATGACCAGCGGGTTGATCTCGATCGACTGTGCATCTTCGTTATCAAAACAGAGTATAAGTCGAGATGCTATTTTTGCAACACGTTCAGCGATTTCCCCTACAAATCCCGCCTCCAGGGCAGCTTCAGTAATGCGTTCAATACTTGGAGTTTCGTCAAGCGGAATAAAAAGCCTTTTAACAGTATCCCAGTTATCTTCGATATCCACTCCACCCTTGGTGGAAAGAAGAAGTTCGGCTCCGTCACGGTTACCGGCAATTGAAATATAATACTCTTCGTCATGATCAAGCATTTCGGCAATAATAACCTGCCGTACAACAGCAGTGCCGATTTCGCGTCCGATCATAGCATTTGCGGCCTCAACTGCTTGTTCAAGATTAAGACCAAGTTTAACCAGTCCCAACTTGAATCGACCACCGATCGCTTCATGCGCTTTAACAACGAGTTTTGATTCTCTCAACCATTTATTAGCTTCTCCAAGCTGCTCGAGGCGATTGGGGTCCATGACGACAACATAATTTGGCACAGGCATGCCCCATTTGTTGAATAGCTTCATGGCCGGCCCTTCAAGTATTTTAGCCATACTATTAGGTATTTGTATGTTAATGGGTAGAAAAACGAAGCACAGAAATGTGCAAGATTTTAAGTTAACTATATTTTAATTTGTTCCAACTTTCTATAAATTTTTCTATGCTCAAATCATCAAAAAAGCAACCTTTATGAGCGATTTATTGTCTACATGGCAGAATTTACCGTCACAAATGAATCCTGTGATCTTTTCTGCAGGCTCTTTTGCCCTTCGATGGTATGGCATGATGTACATTGTAGCGTTTACCATTGTCTATCTCCTCACCCTTTATCGTCTTCAAACAGAGAAGCTTCCTTTTGAGCGTTCCTTTATCGGCGATGCTCTTACGTGGGTTATGGTGGGTGTGGTTGCAGGCGGGCGTCTGGGTTATATTCTGTTTTATGGCCTGAGTGATTTTCTGGCAGACCCCCTCGCCAGTCTCCTTCCCTGGGTCTCCGCTCCCGGAGGCTGTCGTTTTGCAGGAATAACCGGTATGTCATACCATGGAGCTGTTATCGGAGTCATTCTCGCGGTTTTTGCCTTTACCCGCTCAAGAAAAGCCGGATTTTTTGAAACATTTGATCTTTTCATTCCATCCGTCCCTCTTGGTTATACCTTTGGACGTCTTGGCAACTTCATCAATGGTGAACTTTACGGACGGGTGACCGATTCAGCGTTAGGCATGTATTTTCCTCTTGCTCCAACGCATCAGCTGCGCCATCCGTCCCAGCTCTATGAAGCATTTTTCGAAGGAATAGTACTGTTTATTGTGCTTTGGCTTCTGCGCAGGAAATCTCCATTTTCAGGATTTCTTTCAGCACTCTACCTGTTCGGCTATGGGTTTGTGCGGTTCTTTATTGAATACTTTCGTGAACCCGACGCCCAGCTCGGCTTTGTGTTCCTAAACTTCTCTATGGGACAGGTGCTTTGTTTTATTATGATGATTGCGGGAATTGCAGTCTTTATAGTGTCGCGAGCTTCAGCGAAATCAGCGGGGGCTAAGTAAGACCTCCTCTCCACTGCCGAAACAGCGACGCCTGACAAAGAGCATGACCACTACGGAACTGACCGCCGTTGAGCCTACCAGCATCAGCATGACGACAATCTGATAGCGGATGGCGATAAGCGGATCAGTTCCTGCAAGAATCTGACCTGACATCATGCCAGGAATAAAAACAAGGCCGACACCCATCATGGCATTGATTGAAGGAATCATGCCGGCAGTAACAGCGTTCCTGAATATATCAAGACTGGCTTCACGGTAATTGGCACCAAGGGAGAGTTTCATTTCAACCAGCTCTTTCTGGTGCCGCATATCCCTGAACATCCGTTCAAGTGAGATTGCAAGCGCCGACATTGAATTTCCAATCACCATGCCTCCGGCAGGAATGAAATACCGGGGTTCCCACCATGGCGTAATGCCGATAACCAGTCCGGAAACAAAGAGCGCAGTTGCAAGATAACTGACAAGCATGGTCAGAAATGTCGGGATGATATAGGGGATCTGCTTTTCCTTCACCCGTCCTTTAATAATAAACATGGCAGAGACGACCATCACGATGAAAATACTCATGACCAGGAAGGGGTTGGAGCTCTTCAAAATAAAGGTCAGAACATATCCCATCAAAAAAAGCTGGGCAAAGGTCCTGATTGTACCAATAGCGATATCACGGTTAAGACCGAGATGGTAGATAAAGGAACTCGCCTGTGCGATAAGGATAAATACCAGGGCAAGAAGCAGCTGGCTCGATGAGATATTAATGATCTGACTCATGAAGATGGAGTGTCTGGTGAGCAAGAGTATAGGTTAGAGGCCTTACTGTTTCAGGCTTGTAATCAATGTGGGTAACCGTTATAAGGGTTTTATGCTCTTCGGTGTTCAGCCGCTCCATGATGGAAAAAACCATTGCAGCACTCTCCTGGTCAAGGGCTGAAGTGGGTTCATCAAGCAGCAGCAGGAGAGGTTTCTGTAAAAGGGCTCTCATAATGGCCAGACGCTGTTTTTGCCCGATAGATAGTTTCATGGCAGATTGATCCGGACGAACACCTGCAAGGTAAAATTTGCTCAGCATCTCTTTCAACTCATCTGTTCCAGGAGGGGTTTTACCCGCATTGATGGCAAAGGAAAACGGCAGAAGAAGGTTTTCCTCGACCGAGGCATCGATCATCTGGGGTATCTGGGCAACATAGCTGACGGTGCTCCGAAGCTTTGCCGGGGCAATTGTGGTAGTGTCGTTACCCTGAAAAAGAATAGAGCCTCCCTGTGGCTTGTTCAGGCGGCATATCAATCGCAAGAGCGTTGATTTTCCTGATCCTGAAGGGCCTTTTACCAGAATAAACTCCCCTTCCTGCACTGTTACGTTGAGACGGTCAAAAACAAGAGCCGCTGATCCCTCATAGGCAAAGGACAGATTCCTGATTTCAAGCAGAGGAGTCATAAACGAATTAGGCTTCGAGACTGATAAAGATGAAACTATGGAATTGTACGACATTTATTACCCAAGAGGAACTATCGTTTTGTGAGACAAAATTGAAACAACGGTGAGACAAAAACAAGGAGGCAAGTGTTTTTATATGAACTTTCCTGACCGCGCAATAATATTGTAAATATTTATTTTATAGTGTATTAAAAGATTTTATATGCGTTTTATAAATTATCTGGAATGATAATTGGGCTATAAATAATGAAACCCTAAGCAACAAACTTTTCACTATGTATTGTTATTTTATAATGAACAATGAATGAGCAGTTTATTGATAAAATTGACCTATGTGTTTGCTGTTGTCTTTTGCATTGATTGTTATGAACGGGCCTGAACAGACAGGAGGAATAACTTATTGATATTCAGTGATAACTTATTATAAATATACATTTTATACCCTTTATATTGAAAATTCTGTGAAAAATACACTTATCTTATCAATATCTCTTCTTGCCGCTTTTTTATTGCATGGTAATGCAGTTGCTGGAACTGTGGTTAATCTTAATTACAATGACTTTTCATCAACAAGTGGCGTTACACTTTCAGGAGGTGCTACACAAGTTGGCAACGCACTTCAACTGTCAACGCAGGGTGTAGGGTATGATGCTGGTGGCGTATTCTTCAATAAGCCGGTTAGTGTTTCCAGTTTCAATGCAGAGTTTACCTTTCAATTTTCTAATACTAATGGTGCTGATGGGATGGCATTTGTAATTAAAAACTCTGGAAGTTCGGGAACTGGTACAGGTGGACTCGGAGGAATTGGAGGGGCACTGGGTTATGGCAGTATCAATAAAAGCGTCGGTATAGAGTTTGACAGCAGTAAAAATACAGCTAAGGGCTATAATGATATTGATGCAAACCACATTGCAATTGATACCAATGGTTCCATGATAAGCTTGGCGCAACTTACTGTTTCGCCAATATTTAACGGAACCGGTGTATGGCATGCTTGGGTTGATTATGATGGAAGTTTGTTGTCGATAAGCACTAGCCAAAACGGGGTAAAGCCAGGCACGGCAATGCTTTCCCAGAAGATGGACATACAATCAATCGTCGGCTCACCTACTGCATTGGTTGGTTTTACTGCCGCTACCGGTTCCAACACGCAAACAACCCAGTTGTTGTCATTTAGTGAGTCTTCTCCAACACCTGAGCCATCGACCTATGTGTTGATGAGTGTTGGTGCAGTGATTGCTGGAATCGCAGCAAGAAGAAAAATGTTGCGCGTTGGTGGATGAGGAGTCTCTGGTACCTTACCCCTTTTGACGTTTTGCTGGTTTGCGCAGAAAGATATACCCGGTAAGGGCAACAATCACAATGGCAATTCCCCATATGAAGAGGACAAATTTGGAGCCGCCTTCATACATGCTGAAGATTCCAAAGAGAAAAAATATGGCTGATGCCCCAATTTTTATTGCTTTTTCCGGCAGTTTTGCTCCGAGCATTTTTCCTGCTATGATAGCCAGTCCGTCTGAAATGACCATACCTATCGTTGATCCAATCCAGACAGGGATAAACGGATGCGTTGATGCGAGGGTAATGGTCGAGAGCATGGTTTTATCGCCAAGCTCTGCCATGAAGAAGGTTGAAAAAACAAGCCAGAAGGGATTAATGCCCGTTTTACAGCTCTTTTCGTCGTCATCAAGATGATCGCCTCGGAGCGTCCAGAAACCAAATGCTATAAAGGCCATACCGGCAACAAACTTGATCCAGTCGGTAGGCAGCCTGTCGCCAATAATCCACCCTATACCGGCTGAAAAAACATGAATGGCAAGAGTAGCCCAGAAAATACCCCACAGAACAACCCAGGAGTTGTAACAGGTTGCAAGCGTCAGGGCTACAAGCTGGGTTTTATCGCCGAGTTCCGCAATAAAAATAATGACGAGTGAAAGCCAGAATGCGTCCATGAAAGGAAAAATTTTAGTGTTCAGTCCAACGCATCCTGCGTTCTTTAAAAAATACTTGAAGGCATAATACAATACGGAGTGAAAATCCTCCAATACTGATTTTAATATAATGCGATCAATTTATGCTGAAATGTTTTGAAATCAGGAGAGATTATCATGAAATTAGCGGTGAGTATACCAGTATCGAAAACTGATGGAAACAAAGAGCAATGCCTGAAGTAAGAACCGCCCTGAGCAGCGACATATCGGAATGTGCCGAGCTTCTCGAAATCCTGTTCAGCCAGGAACACGAATTTACCCCTGATGCTGAAGCACAGTCGAGAGCGCTTTCCATGATTATAGGCAATCCTGATCTGGGCCGGATATTTGTCTGTGAAGTTGACGACGGGGTCATTGCCGGTATGGTTATGCTGCTCTTTACCGTCAGCACCTTTCTCGGCAAAAAAGTCGCACTGCTTGAGGATATGGTTGTTGCGCCAAAGTGGCGTCAAAAGGGTCTTGGTTCACTCCTGATCAATCATGCCATGGAATTTGCCCGTAAAGAAGGACTGGGACGAGTAACACTCCTCACCGATGGAGATAATGAAGCAGCACAGCAATTTTACCAGTCGAAAGGATTTTCAAAGTCCGGAATGGCGGTATTCAGAAAACTGCCTGCTTGAAATAACCAGTAAACGAACTGATTATGCGTGCATGGATGTGCAAAGAGTGCGGCTATGTCTACGACCCTCGAGAAGGTGATCTGGACAACAATATAAAGGCGGATACTGCTTTTGAACAGGTTTCCGATGAGTGGGCCTGTCCTGTCTGTTATGCTGAGAAAATAACGTTTGAACCGCTTTTGTAAGTTTGCCGCAAAATAACGATTTTCCCCCATCTCCTTCTCAGCCACCACCTCCACCACCTAAAGCCAATTGCGAAAATGTTGCGTATTGATTATACTCGTATACTTGTTTAGTCCTTAACAACATTGTGTCATCATGGGAAAAAAGCGGCAAAGCAATAACTCAGACACCCCTGTAGAATTAAGGGCTCTTGCAGAAGAGCGCCTCGGGCAAAGGCACCCCAACACTGACGTCTCAGCATTCAGCACTACCTCCTCACCTGAAGAACTGTTCAGGATAATCCATGAGCTCTCCGTTCATCAGATCGAGCTTGAACTGCAGCAGGATGAGCTGGTTCGTTCAAGAATGGAGATAGAGGAGACTCTCCAGAGATACACTCAGCTCTATGACTTTGCGCCAGTCTGCCATGTAACTCTGGGTCGCAACAGTACTATTCTGCATGCAAACCTGAATGCCGCGAAACTCCTTGGAGTTGATCGCTCCAGGTTACCAGGAATGCGCTTCCAGCAATTCGTTGCTCCGGAAGACTATCGGAAAATTGATGCATTGCTTGATGACGTGTTTACCAAAAGAGTCACGGCAACCGTGGAGATCACTCTTGCGGCTCAGCATACTGAATCTTCAGCGTACCCTCTCCGTTCCGTCCGCATAGATACTGCAATACCCGATGTTGATGATGGATGCAAGATTATTCTCTCCGATATCAGTGAGCAAAAGATAACTGAAATTGAACTGCAGAGGTTGACTCGTTCACTCCTGGCAATCAACCATTGCAATCAGGCGCTTATTTATTCCACAGATGAAATTGAATTGCTGCAGAAGATATGCTCTACAATAGTTACAACCGGCGGCTACCGGATGGCATGGGTTGGCTATGCGGAACATGATAAAAGAAAAACAGTACTCCCGGTTGCCCTGTCTGGTTACGATGAGGGATACATCAGGAAAGCAGGGATAACCTGGGCAGATGTTCCGTCTGGTCAAGGGCCTGTCGGAACCGCAATCCGCACCTGCAAGGTCTCCACCATAGGTAATATTCAAAAAGACCAGAGGTTCATCCCATGGCGCAGTGAGGCTATTGAACGAGGCTATGCTTCGGTTCAGGCTCTGCCGCTGCAGTATAATGATAAGGTGTTTGGTGCCATCACCATATACTCTGATAAAGAGAATGCCTTTAATGCTGATGAGACACAGCTCCTGACGGTGCTGGCTGATAATCTTGCCTATGGCATATCAAGATTGCGAATCCTGGATGAAAAACGACGTGTAGAGCATACGATGATTGAAAAACAGAATCGATTTAATCAGGCATTGGAAGCGGCTCATGCCGGCGTCTGGGATATTGATTTGAAGACCGGCGAGAATATATGGTCTGAGGAACTATGGGAGTTGTATGGATTGACACGAGGAGAGGAAATGCCATCCACGGAACTCTGGCTAAACTCAATACATCCTGCCGACAGGAATAAGATTCTCCGAATTTTTGAAAATGCCAGAAAAAATCCAATCCCGATAAATATCGAGTATCGGGTTCTTCATCCTGACGGTACTGTTCGATGGCTGATGACAAAGGGAAATCCGATATTTGATGAAAGTGGAGATGCGGTGCGCTATATCGGTACCTGTATTGACATCACCGATCCCAAGCTGATAGAACTCGAGCGTGAAAGACTGATGAACAGGCAGACAGGATTTGAAGCTGTCTTGAATATAAAGCGCATAGGCTTGTGGGAGCTTGATCTGTTGAATAACACCGTGTTTCGTACGCTTGAAGATGCGCGTATTTTCGGCTATGATTCGACCGAAGAGAATTGGAGATACGAGACGTTTCTTGATCACGTTCTTCCTGAGGATCGCACTGAGGTTGACAGGCAGTTCAAAGAAGCTTTAGCGACAAAAAGTGATCTGAATATAGAGTGCCGGATTCGCCGTGCGGATGGTGAGATTCGATGGATTTGGGTTGCCGCAGGATATCAGTATAAACAGCAAGGCGATGTACGTTTTGTATCAGGGATTACTCATGATATCACCCAGCGCAGGCTTTTTGAAGAAGAGAGTGATCGGCTGCAGGCTCAACTGCAGCATTCCCAGAAAATGCAGATTGTAGGACAGCTTGCGGGAGGGATTGCTCATGATTTCAACAATATGCTGATGGTGATTCTCGGGCATACCGAACAGGCCCTTGAACGTAAAGACAGCTCTTACAGGGATCTTGAGGTCATTAAGGAAGCCGCGAACCACTCTGCGGAACTGACTCGGCAACTCCTTGCTTTTGGCCAGAAACAAAGCGTGACGACCCAGATTCTTGACCTGAATGCCTCAGTAGAAGATATGCTTTCGATGATGAGACGTTTGATTGGCGAAAACATAACACTTTCCTGGATTCCCGGGGCACAGGACTCTCTTGTCAAGATCGCCCCATCGCAGGTTGGCCAGATCCTTTCCAACCTTTGCATGAATGCCCGCGATGCTATTGAGAAATCTGGAAATATCACCATTGAAACTGGTAAAATCCATGTGAATAAAACTGAAAGCACTGCCATGCATACCTGTTCTATACCTGGCGATTATATAACGCTTTCAATCACTGATAACGGACATGGCATCGATAAAAAGCTTCTGCCTCATATTGTGGAACCATTTTTTACAACGAAAGAGGTAGGAAAAGGAAGCGGTATGGGTCTTGCCACCGTCTATGGTATTGTAAAGCAAAACAACGGCTTTATTGATATCGAGAGTGAAAAGGATAATGGAACCAAAATAAATATTTACCTGCCATTACAGCGGCATGATGCTGCTCAGGATAGCAACAGTAACATGAAGTCAAGCTTGATACAGGGAAAAGAAACCATTCTGCTGGTTGAAGACGGACATGATATTCTGCACCATTGCCGGCAGATGCTTGAACATAAAGGATACAGCGTCCTTGCAGCAGCCTCCCCCATGGAAGCCATAGAACTTGCCAAGTGCAATAAAAACTCGATAAAACTGCTGGTGACGGATGTGGTGATGCCGGAAATGAACGGAAATGATCTCTTTAAAGAGCTGGAAAGGGTTTGCCGAAACCTTAAAGTTATCTATATGTCGGCGTATACTTCTGATTTCATTACCCGGCAACTCCCCGGTAATGATAAAGTGAGCTTTATCGAAAAGCCTTTTTCTATTGCAGCATTCATTAAAATCATCAAGGAAAAATTAATAAAACTCCCTGAAGAGGGAGAAGGGTAATTGCTCAATTTGAGAAACGCACATGACATACCGACTACGATTGTTACCGGTTTTCTCGGGGCCGGAAAAACAACGGCAATTAACCATCTGCTTGCCCAAAAGCCTGAGGGTGAGCGGTGGGCACTCCTTGTCAATGAATTCGGGCAGGTTGGCGTTGATGCCGCATTGATTGGGCCGGTAGCAGGAGTATCCATCAGGGAGATTACAGGGGGATGCCTTTGCTGCGCTGCCGGGCTGGCGTTTGAAGTTGCATTGAACCGGCTTATCCGCGATACCTCTCCCGACAGGATTCTTATTGAACCAACAGGGATTGGCCATCCGCTGAAAATTATCAGCACATTGACTGGTAGTTATTATCACCTAAGTTGAGCGATTCGTAATAATCCAGACAGTTCAGAGCGCCATAAAATGCAATTATCCAATAGCGATAGCTGAAACGATCAGAAATCATTACCTGAGGCATTGAAAAATGACAGTTTTCAGCGTGAATTATCCGGCT
>CAIXLG010000210.1 GCA_903920215.1 uncultured Chlorobiaceae bacterium | reverse complement strand
GGCACAAAAATATATTCTCAAAAACATTCATATTGGAATGCGTCTGGACGGCCTCTACCGGGTTGATGTACCAGAAATCTCAATGGCTGCGTTACGCGAAGCGATCATCAATGCGTTCTGTCACCGCGATTACCGTGACCCAGATTATGTTCAAGTTGCAGTTTTCAAAAACCGCGTTGAAATTCGGAACCCCGGTGGATTATACGATGGCCTGACAATGGAAGAAATGTGCCAAGGCAATGTTTCCCGTCGCCGTAATCCATTGATTGCCGATCTTTTTCGCCGCATTCACATGGTCGAAGGCTGGGGACGTGGTATGCCACTGATCTTCGAAAATTCACCAACCGTGAAGTTTAGACAGATTGCCGGGTTGTTCATCGCCAGTTTTGAGCGTCCTTCTTTCTTTGAGGAAACTGCAAAAAAGACTACAGGAAAGACTACAGGAAAGAGTGCAAAAAAGACTACAGGAAAGAGCACTGGCAAGGCTATAGGAGAGACTGCAGGGAAGAGTGCAAAAAAGACTACAGGAAAGACCGCTTTACTACTAAAGGAAATTTGTCTTAAACCCCAAACAACCATTCCGGAACTTTCAGTTTTGCTTAAGCTGACCGAAGATGGTGTTAACTATCATTTGCGAAAGCTGCAAAAAAGGGGGCTGTTAAAGCGGATAGGAGGACGAAAAGATGGATACTGGGACGTGATAACTCAGAGCGTTGACTCGGAAGAATCTGGGAGGGCTGGGTTATGAGTTCTAACAATACTTGGCCGCGATTAACATTGAAGACCGCGGGAATTAGTTTGATTGACTGTGACCATCGAACACCAGTCGCTGTAGAAAACGGCTATCCGTACATAGCAATTCCTCAACTTAAAAATGGTCATATTTCGCTGCAAGGAGTTCGACATATTTCGCGTGAAAACTATCTTGAATGGACAAAGAAGCTAAAGCCACAAGCAAATGACGTAATCGTTGTTCGTAGATGCAATTCCGGAGATAGTGCTCATGTGCCTCCTGGATTCGAGTGTGCAATCGGACAAAATTTGATCATTTTGCGAGCAAATGGACAAAAGGTACTACCAGAGTTCTTGAGATGGTTGATAAACGGACCTGATTGGTGGGAACAAGTCTTAAAGTACATCAATGTCGGCGCTGTATTTGATAGCTTACGCTGTCGGGATATACCTAATTTTGAATTGACGATACCGCCAATTGAGCATCAACGAGAGATATCTACGCTTTTGGGGGGCCTCGACAACCGAATCACCCTATTGCGTGACACCAACACAACCCTCGAAGCAATTGCTCAGGCACTGTTCAAATCATGGTTTGTGGACTTCGACCCCGTGCGCGCCAAACAGGAAGGGCGTGAACCGGAAGGCATGGATGCTGATACCGCTGCGCTTTTCCCTGACAGCTTTGAGGAGTCGGAACTGGGGTTGATACCGAAAGGGTGGAAAATGGTGCCCTTCGGTGAATTGCTTTGCCATACAACCGGTGGGGATTGGGGAAGTGATATCCCTGACGAAAAAAATGATACCCGAGTAGCAATAATTCGAGGCACAGATATACCTGATTTGCAAACAGGCTCTAACAATCGGGTTCCTTTTCGGTATACGTCAATTAAAAAATTAGATACTCGTAGACTTGAGGATGGCGATATTGTTTTGGAAATTTCAGGAGGAAGCAAAGATCAGCCAACGGGTCGTTCACTTTATTTAACTCCTTTGCTTCTTGCGCAATTTGACTGCCCTGTAGAACCTGCAAGTTTTTGCAGACTACTTCGTCCGACAAGAAAGGATATTGGCATGATACTCGGCCTGCATCTGACCTATATATATGCTCAGGGCAAGACATGGGAATATCAGAATCAAAGTACAGGAATCAGCAATTTTCAGACAGTTCATTTTTTAAAAGCAGAGCCGGTAATACTACCACCTGATAACATTATTTCAGTTTTTGTTGATGCTATTCATCCAATGATCGCGCGAACTCATTTATCGCAAATCAAACAACTTGCAACTCTCCGCGACACCCTGCTTCCCCGTTTGATCTCCGGTCAATTGCGTCTTCCGGAAGCCGAGACGCTCATGGATGAGGTTGGTTCATAGCGTGGAGAAGAACAAAAAAACGTCGGTGATAACGTCGGGGAAAATTATTCATGCACTCAATAAAAACTGCTTTATGACTATTCCGGAACTCGCTCACATGATTGGCATTTCAACCCGTTCAATTGAACGCAATCTGCAACAACTGCAAAAGGATGGCCGGTTACGTCGAATCGGTGCAGCAAAAGGCGGCCATTGGGAGGTTCTGAAATGACTGAAGATCAACTTGAACGGGAGGCTTTGGGCTGGCTTGGTGATGTGGGGTATATCCACCGCTATGGGCTTGATATTGCGCCTGACGGGCCTTCGCCGGAACGGAACACCTACACCGAGGTTGTGCTGGTTGGTCGCTTGCGTGAAGCGATAAACCGGCTGAACCCTTTGGTGCCTCTTGGTGCTCGGGAGGATGCTTTGCATCAGGTGCTGAATCTGGATACGCCGGTGCTGCTTGCTGCCAATAGACGGTTTCATCAGTTGCTGGTTAATGGTGTGCCGGTCGAGTATCAGAAGGATGGTGAAACTCGTGGCGACTTTGTTCGATTGATCGATTTTGGGGATGGGGATGCAAATGAGTGGCTGGCGGTAAATCAGTACTCGATTAAGGGGCTAAAGCAGACTCGCCGCCCTGACATTGTGCTCTTTGTCAATGGCCTGCCGATTGTGTTGCTGGAGTTGAAGAATCCGGCTGACGAAAAAGCGGACATCTGGAAGGCATTCGACCAGATAGAGACCTATAAAGAGCAGATTCCGGATGTGTTTCAGTACAACGAAATTCTGGTGATTTCAGACGGCACCGAGGCCCTTATGGGTTCCCTCTCTGCAAATGTTGAACGCTTTATGGCCTGGCGAACCATTGATGGTGTAACTCTGGACCCGCTCGGTCAGTTCAGCGAGCTTGAAACCTTGATTCGTGGTGTCCTTTCGCCAACCTATCTGCTCGATTTTCTGCGCTACTTTATCCTGTTTGAGGATGATGGCACCCTTATAAAAAAGATCGCCGGGTACCACCAGTTCCATGCGGTGCGTTCGGCTATTGAGCGCGTCATTGTGGCTTCAGCGAGCAATGGCAACCACAAGGGCGGCGTTGTATGGCATACCCAGGGGTCGGGCAAGAGCATCACGATGGTCTGCTTTGCCGCGCGTGTCATGCGTGAGGCGGCCATGGAGAATCCAACCATTGTTGTGATTACCGATCGTAACGATCTGGACGGTCAACTTTTCGGTGTCTTCTCACTCTCCGAGGATCTCTTGCGCGAGCAGCCGGTACAGGGTGAAACAAGGCAGGATTTACGGGCCAAGCTCTCCAACCGGCCTTCAGGCGGCATTGTGTTTGCCACCATACAGAAGTTCATGCCGGGTGAGGATGAAGACAACTTTCCTGTCCTGTCTGACCGGCACAATATTGTCGTGATTGCCGATGAGGCCCACCGCACCCAGTATGGATTTGAATCTAAATTCAAGGGTGATGATCGAGGCTATCAGGCGGGCTATGCCCAGCATCTGCGTGATGCGCTGCCCAATGCAACCTTTGTCGCTTTTACCGGCACCCCCGTATCAAGCGAAGACCGCGACACCCGTGCCGTTTTTGGCGACTATATCAGTATTTACGATATGCAGCAGTCCCGCGATGACGGGGCAACGGTTGCCATCTATTTTGAATCGCGGCTGGCCAAGCTTGGGTTGAATAGTGTTGTGCTGCCGGATATCGATGCCGAGGTGGACCAGCTTGCAGAAGACGAAGAGGAGTACCAGCAGGCCAGGCTCAAAAGCAAATGGGCCGCACTCGAAAAAATTGTCGGGGCAGAGCCTCGCATCCGCCAGGTTGCAGCTGATCTGGTCGCACACTTTGAAGAACGCAACAAGGCTCAAAAAGGCAAGGCAATGATTGTCGCCATGAGCCGCGAAATCTGCGTCCACCTCTATAACGCTATTGTCGATCTGCGCCCGGAGTGGCATGACCTTGATCCTGAAAAAGGAGTAATAAAAGTGGTGATGACCGGCTCTGCCAGCGACAAGCCTCTCTTGCGTCCTCATATCTATTCAGGCAAGATCAAAAAACGCCTCGAGAAACGCTTCAAAGACCCTGATGATCCGATGCAGCTCGTTATTGTCAGGGATATGTGGCTCACCGGCTTTGATGCCCCGTGCGTCCATACCATATACGTCGACAAGCCGATGAAGGGGCACAACCTGATGCAGGCTATTGCCAGGGTCAACCGCGTCTTCCGCGACAAGCAGGGCGGCCTGGTGGTTGACTATATCGGCATTGCCAACGACCTCAAGCAGGCCCTCAAGGAGTACACGGCAAGCAAGGGCCGTGGCCGCCCTACCGTTGATGCTTATGAAGTATATGCTGTACTGGAAGAAAAGCTTGATGTGCTGCGCGCAATGCTCTTCGAATTCGATTACAGCAGCTTCCTCACCGGCGGCCACCGTATGCTTGCTAAAGCCGCAAACCATGTGCTCGGTATAAAGGATGGCAAAAAGCGGTTTTGCGATACCGCACTCGCCATGTCGAAAGC
>CAIXLG010000209.1 GCA_903920215.1 uncultured Chlorobiaceae bacterium | reverse complement strand
GTTCAAAAACATATTTATGTCCGTCAGCGTACGCGTCAATCAGGCGGCGACGTTCATCGTCATATTTCTCGGGCCGCTCTTGCCCGGTGAGCGTTTCGAGCAGATCGAAAAATTTGTCACTCTCCTTGATGCCGATAGGCAAGGCCATATGATATCTTGTTACACCGAAAGTCTCTTCGAGGAACCCGGCAGCTGACTTCGATGCCTCCAGGGTTGAGCCAAACTCGATGCTTGCGATTGCACTTCCAGCCATAGCAATAGCACTTGCAGGAGTGCCGCCAGGGGGAATGCGGTGGTATTCACCCCAGGGACCGCCGTCCATAGTCTGCGAATAGTCAGGCAGAAGCATATAGGGTATCTTGAAATCTTCAAGAATCTCCTTGAGGTACCGGATGTCCGCCGGTGATACCATGTTCGGGAAGATGTTGATCAGCTTCTCCTGAACTCCCTTTTCAGCAAGGGTTTTAACGGTCGCCCGCACAGCTGCATGAAACCCGTCGATATGGCTTCCCATATAGCTTGGCGTGGAAGCATGAATCATTATCGGCATCGGTGAGCCGTTTTTAAACTCCGCCTTGTATTCCCTGATGATCATGGGAACATCATCCCCTATAGTCTCACTCAGGCAGGTGGTGGCAATGCCAATAACTTCCGGTTTGTACTGCTTGCTGACGTTTTTCAGTCCAATCTTAAGGTTGTGACTTCCGCCGAATACGGCTGTTTCTTCATGGAAGTTCGATGAAGCGATATCGATCGGTTCCTTGTAATGGCTTATCAGATACCGGCGGATATAGGTCGCACATCCTTGTGAGCCGTGCAGGAACGGAACGCAGTTTTCTATTCCTCTGAATGCCAGACATGCACCGAGAGGGTTGCAGAGCTTACAGGCGTTCTGTGTTGCTGTTTTTGCATGTTTCATATTTTGACTCCTTTTCTTGGAGCGAACTGCCATACCGGACTCATGACCGATTGATAGACCTCCAGTGCAAAATTATACATGCCTACAAATCCGGCGAGAGGAATTTTTCTCTCATGGTTGTGATCACAGAATCCGATACCGAGCTTGAAGGCGATCGGGCGTTCTTTAACACCCCCGATAAGCAGGTCAGCCTCTTTTTCCAGAATGAATTTCGAAAGCTCAACAGGGTTTGAATCGTCCACAATCACTGTTCCTTCATCGCACATCTCCTTCAGTCGTGCATAGTCATCCTTATTGCCTGTCTGTGATCCGGCAAGTACTACCGACATACCGATTGAACGGAGTGCCTTGATAAGTGAAAATGTTTTGAATGCCCCACCGACATAAATCGCAGCCTTCTTTCCGGTAAGTGCTTTTTTGAACTTCTGCAGTGAAGGATAAAGCTCTTTTACCTCCTCACTGACAACCTGCTTTGCTGCTTCCATAATGTCAGGGCGCTCCGGGAAATGTTTTGCAACATCGTAGAGCGATTTTGACATATCCTCAATACCGAAGTATGAAACGCGGATATAGGGAATGCCGTATTTCTGCTCCATCTCTTTGGCAAGCCAGGTCATGGACCCGGAACACTGTACTACATTGAGTGAAGCACCATGTGCTCTTCTGACAGCGTCAATGCGCCCGTCGCCGGTCAGGGTCGAAACAACTTCGATCCCCATTTTTTCGTAATACTTCCTGATAATCCAGGCTTCCCCGGCAAGGTTGAATTCGCCAAGGATATTGATACTGTACTTGCTGATACTTTCAGTTGATCCGGTGCCGATAAGCTGCATCAGGGCATGGCATGCTGCTTTGTAGCCATCTTTTTTAGTGCCCTTGAATCCTTCGGAGTGTACCGGGAGTACAGGGATTCCAGTCTCTTTTGCGACTTTTCTGCAGACGGCCTCAATATCGTCGCCGATAAGACCGACAATGCAGGTCGAATAAATAAAAGCGGCTTTCGGTTTATACTGCTCTATCAGTTCGATGAGCGAGTGATAGAGTTTCTTTTCGCCACCGTAAATGACGTCCATTTCCTGCAGGTCTGTGGAAAAACTCAACCGGTGCAATTCAGGGCCTGAAGAGACAGCCCCCCGGATGTCCCACGTATATGCGGCACATCCGATTGGACCATGAACAAGATGAAGGGCATCGGCTACAGGATAGAGTACCACCCGGGAACCGCAGAAGACGCAGGCACGCTGACTTACAGATCCTGAGAGGCTTGAGGTGTCGCAGGAAATTTCGACCTGCTCACCACCTGTTTTCTTTTCGAAGACCTGCTTGTGTCTTCCTTCGAGAATGCTGATCTGTTCCATAGCGTAACCCCTTTAACAATGTTGTACTGCTTTTTACTACATGACCAGTTCAAACTTTTCTTCAAGCGCATCGCGATCCTGGCGGTCAAGCAAGGCAGTGAGAATCTTTTCAACCAGTCTCAAGCCGCCGCTGTACCCGACATTCGGGAAGTAGCTGTGACCGATACGGTCGAGAATCGGGAAGCCGAACCTGATGAACGGAACGTCTTCGTCACGGGCCATATACTTGCCATAGGTGTTGCCGATCAGAAGGTCAACAGGCTCATTCTTCATCCACTGGTGAAGCAGGAACATATCAGCACCAATACCGTTTTTGAAGTTTGTTTCCGGTGATCTGGTGTCTAAAATCTCGCGCATGGTTCTCTCAAAGCGCTGGCCTGGTGTCCCACTGACGATATGGACCGGTTTCATATTCAGGTCAAGCAAAAACTCAGTAAGCGGAACCAGCTGGTCAGGATCGCCGAAGAGTGCTACCCTTTTGCCGTAAAAATACTGTTCCATATCGGCGATAACATCAACAAGACGCCCCCTCTCTGCAGTAATTTCATCCGGCACTGTAACTCCGCCAATCTCGCTGAGAGCCATAATGAACCGGTCAGTTGCAGTGAGACCAATCGGAACCTCAAGTGTTTCAAACGGCACTTTGCATTTCTTCTCCAAAGCAATTGCAGCCGGTTCAGCACTGATGCTGCCGAGTGCGAGCGTATGCCGGCTGTCTCCGATGCTTTCCAGTTCCGGTATTGTCGTGCCGCCTTTCGGGTAGAACTCATGCTTGCCGGTCTGAGGTGCATCGAGCACATCCGAAGTATCCGGAAAAAGAACAATCTTTACGCCGAGTTCTTTTGCCAGACGCTTGATTTCACGCATGTCAGAAGGTTCCATCCAGCCGGCAATAATGTTGATCTGGTTTTTCTTTACACCGGTTGAAACAGCAAACTGTTCAGCTATGCCTGTTACCATATTTGCGTAGCCGGTCACGTGTGAGCCGATAAAGCTTGGTGTGCTTGCAAAAATCACACGCTTGCCTTCCGGTACTTTGCCGTCATCCTTTGCTTTTCTTGTGATCTGCTGCAAGTCATCACCGATGGTTTCAGACAGGCATGTTGAGTGCACTGCAATGATATCAGGATCGTAAACCGAAAAGATGGTTTCGATTGCAGTCAGAAGGTTTGCCTGGCCACCGAAAACCGATGCTCCTTCGGTAAATGAACTGGTTGCCGCCATGACAGGCTCCTTGTAGTGACGGGTCAGGGTGCTGCGATGGTACGAGCAGCAACCCTGTGAACCATGGCTGTGAGGCAGACAGCCATGAATACCAAGCGCGGCATACATGGCTCCGATCGGCTGGCAGGTTTTTGCCGGGTTGATCGTAAGCCCTTCACGCACTTTAACCTCTTTTGATGTGTGTCTTAATAGCATAATTCAATAGTCTCCGTTTTCCGATCATTACTGTGTAACGTAAGTGGCTTCAAGTCCTTTACTTTTTCCGTTTGTGGCTCCCGTTTTCTGCCATGGTGCTTTAATCAGTTTCCATACCGGGTTGTTCACCATGCGATCGATATCTTTGTAGAAGTTCACTGCGCCCTCAAAGCCTGTATAAGGTCCGCCGTAGTCGTAGCTGTGAAGCTGTTTCAACGGAACACCCATCTTTTGTACAACATATTTTTCCTTGATGCCTGCGCAGAAAATATCCGGCTTATAGATCTCAATCAGTTTTTCTGACTCATAATGGCTGAGGTCATCAACAACAAGTGACTTTTTAGTCATTTGCTGCATCATGCCTGAGTAGCCGTTGATCTCAAGTCCTTTTTCCTTAAGGGCTTCAAGTTCAGCCTCAGTTTTCCTTGGATTGTAAAGTTCCGGATCAGGCAGCACCTTAAGTTCTTCGATGTTTTTGCTGTCAGCATCAATTTTGATGGTTGGTAACACATCGCGGCCTTCATAGTCATCACGGTGAGCAAACTCATAACCCGCAGCAACTGTTGTCATGCCAAGTTCGGTAAAGAGATCCTGGTAGTGGTGTGCTCTTGAGCCACCGACAAAGAGCATTGCAGTCTTTCCCGTTGTTCTGGGGAGGATTTCATCGATTACTGCTTTCACTTTCGGCATCTCCTCGGCAATCACCGCTTCAACCTGTGCCCTGAGCTCATCATCATCAAAATATTCGGCAATTTTCCGTAATGACTTCGCTGACGATTCAGCACCCACAAAGCTGACCTTCATCCATGGGATTCCATATTTGGTCTCCATCATGTCACCCATATAGTTGATCGAACGGTGACACTGGATCACGTTGAGATCAGCCATATGAGAGTTTTCAAGCTGGCTTATAGTCGAGTTGCCGCTGAATGATGATATCAGTGTCAGCCCTGCTTTTTCGAAAATGCGCTCAATTTCAAAAGCATCTCCGCCAATATTGTATTCGCCCAGAAGGTTCAGTTTGAACTTGCCTTCACTCGG
>CAIXLG010000208.1 GCA_903920215.1 uncultured Chlorobiaceae bacterium | reverse complement strand
GTATCAAGCGTTCATTCAAGGCCCACTTAATTACCCTAAATCTGGTACGGATGCGTTCAATGTCGTCATCAATAATATTCATGACAACAATATATGAACTTATTTTATTTTGTGATAGTTGTTTTCTAACAACTACTAAGTGTATAATACATAATATACACGCCATTTCTACCAAAAAGAATGTTGACTTCAATTATTTCTACGAGTACAGGGCTATGCAGTACATCGATTACATGGCTTTTCTGGTCAATCATACCTTTTTAAGGTAAAAAAATGTCCAAACATGCCATAAGTCGCAGAAATATTTAACTATAGACTTGCAGAAACATTCGGATTAGAAAAAAGAAGCGTAAATTAAATTGTTAACTTCAGGAAAATTGTATTGGACATCTCCTCTAAGGAGTCATACATAACAATATAACTCTCCACGACAATGGGAACGACAACAACAAAAGCTGACCTGGTTAATGCTATTGCCCACAAAACCGGTCTCACGAAATATGAAACAGAATCAGTGGTTGATGCATTTTTTGAAAGCGTCATTGATTCGCTGAAATCCGGCAAACGTATTGAAATCAGGGGCTTCGGATCGTTCAATATCCGCCACAAAAATATTCGCGATGCGCGAAACCCGCGGTCAGGAGAAAAGGTAACCGTAGAGGCCAAAGATGTTCCGGTATTTAAAATCTCCAAAGAGTTCAAGCAGGCTGTAAGTGAAAGCCTGAAAGCCGGGGATTGAGGTATCTGGCTTACTGAAATGAATGTCTGATCAATTAGACGGGAGGCTTCAAATGAACCTGACAACACCCTATGCATTCGGAAAAACAGTCGATATGCCTTGTGCTGAAGCACAATTGAAGGTGCGGGAAGAGCTGGCAAAAGAAGGTTTCGGAGTGCTTACCGAAATCGACCTCAGCAAAAAATTTGCAGAAAAACTCCAGAAGGAGTTTCGTGACTACATCATTCTCGGCGCCTGTAATCCCTCTCTTGCCTACGAAGCTATTGAGGATGAAATCAATCTCGGGGCGCTGCTCCCCTGCAATGTTATCATCTATACCAGAAATGACGGAAAGACAGCCGTCATGTTCATGGACCCGATAGCAAGGTTTTCCTCCATGGGGAACCCGGAAATGGAGGCCTTTGGCATCAGAGTCACAGAAAAGCTTGAGCGTGTTCTTGATGCGATTTAGCGCCTGAGGCACTCCCCAGAGCCCTGAATCAAATACATCAAGATAGTAACGAAAAGAGAGTACCTTATATCCTCTCAAAATCGATAAACCCGCGTTCAACATCAGCCAGAACAAGCCGGACTTTAATCTCCTCGCCGACTTTGATTTTCCCGATCTTTCTCATCAGGCGGCCTTCAGCTGGCGGCCTGAATATTCTCACCCATGTTCCCTTCTCGGCATGGCCAGTAACGATACCGTCAAAATGATGACCAATCATTGTTCCCAGCAGTAAAGCCGCTTCAGACTTTCGAACACGCCGTTCAACTTTACGTGCAGCATCCTCCTGCCGTGTACAATGTGCCGCCAGATATTCAAGCTCATCGACGGTATACGCCGCAGAACTACTCGTGAGAATTGCCTTCATCATTCTCAAGGTTATTAAATCAGGATACCGTCTGTTTGGTGCAGTGGAATGTGTATAGTCACGCTCAGCAAGACCAAAATGTCCATACGGCTCTTCTCCGGGAACTTCTACCACATACTCCCCCGAGCCCATCAGCTTGATAATAACCAGAGAGAGATCTGGAAAACGTAAAGGGTCTGCTTTATGCCTTTCGGCCAGAAAACCTTCAAGCGCCAGTGCACTTGGTTCATAGGGCAATGAATAACCGTACTCATTTGCCACGTCTACAATTCGCATCCATCGTTCAGGTGACCTTACAACCCGCCGAAGCGATGCAACACCTCTGTCAGCTAAAAAATGCGCGGTGCAGGTATTGGTCGCTATCATAAACTCTTCGATCAACTGCCGGGCTCGATTCTGTTCCTGATGATTAATCCCAATAACCCGATCGCCATCAAAAACCGCATAAGGCTGAAATGTCTGAAATTCAAGCGAACCTTTATTGTGCCGGTGTAACCGTAATTTTTGCGCCACACTATCCTGACAGCGCAGCTGTTTGTCCATTCCAGCCACAACCGAGGCAGCCATTGGCAGATCGCCATTACCCTCAATCCATGCTGAGACGGCATCATACGCAAGCTTTGCCTTATTCCTTACCAATGCACGCTCAACCGTAGAGCTGATAACCACTCCATGACTGTCTATCTTCATAATAGTAACCAGTGCCAGACGGTTTTGATCGGGATTAAGAGAGGTCAGATCGGTCGAAAGACGCGGTGGCAACATCGGAAAAACGGTTGCCGAAGTATAGACTGAGGTGGTATTGTTCCGTGCATGATTGTCAACAGGAGAGCCTTTTTTCACCAGGGCATCGACATCGGCAACTGCAACATAGATGATAACCGATAGGTCACTCTCTTCCTCACATGCTGTTAACTGATCAAGGTCAAGTGATTCATCATTGTCGATGGAGCACCACAGCAACGACGCAAGATCAAGGATATCAGAACCACTTTCATGAGCCGGCCCGCTAATGGATGCTATCTGTTGCTCAACCTGAAGTGAAAAGGCCGGTTCCAATCCATTGAGCTGCATCGCATCGACCGCAATTCTGACAATATCTGATTTGCCAAATCTTCTATGCATAGCACTCCCTGGATAGTTACAAAACTGAAAACCGACTGCGTGTAAATAGTAATTAAAAATTATGAGATTGATGACACATCAGTGTTGCCGGCGATAGAAACCAGGATTAAGGATACTATTGTGCAGGTCTCTATGCTTGAGTATCTTGATGCACTATCACGTGTTGATTTGACACGACAGAACACTTATAGAAGAACAATGCGAAAAACAGTAGTCATTACCGGCAGCACCCGGGGCATAGGGTTTGGCCTTGCACTCCGTTTTCTTGAGCTTGAGTGCAATGTCCTGCTGAATGGGACATCCCCTGAAACCACCAGTAAGGCTATGGCCGGACTTCAGCGCTTCAACGAACATGCTGCCGGCGTTTCCGCTGATATCAGCACACCTGAAGGCATTACGCAACTCTATGACGAGGCTGTCCGGCATTTTGGACGTGTTGACATCTGGATAAACAATGCCGGCATAGCCAATGAGAGGCGCAATACATGGGAGCTTGATCATCGCGCAATAAGCAGGGTATTTAAAGTCAATATTGAAGGGATAGTAAATGGCACTATCATTCCCTACCAGCGCATGGTTAAACAAGGTGGAGGAAAAATCTTCAATATGGAAGGGCTTGGCAGCGACGGGTTTATCCAGGACGGTATGACAATATACGGCACGACCAAAAGCGCCATCACCTATTTTACCCGTTCTTTTGCCCACGAAGCACGCAGCAGCTCCGTTCAGATAGGAACACTCAGCCCTGGAATGGTCATGACCGACATGCTCCGCAGCACTATCATTGAAGGTTCACCAGACAGCCAGAAAAAAAAGAACTTCTTTAATATGATGGCTGATGATGTGGAAACCGTTTCAGAATTTCTCTGCAGCAAAATACTTTCATCCACTGCTCAATCCCCGAGAATACGATGGCTGACCAAACCGGGAATGATTGGAAAGTTGCTGATCGCCCCCTTCCGCAAAAGAGACTTCTTTTCATAACACAGCCAGTAAAAGATAGTCGGCAGTTTGCAGTGGGCAGTCGGCAGTGGAGACTCAGCACTAAGAAATTTGCACATTGATCTCCCTCCCCTCTTGACTGCCGACTGCCCACTGCCTACTGCCCACTGCAAACTGCCCACTGCCGACTCAAACTTCCAGCCCATACTCCGCCAGAATAACCGGAACATGACGGGGTACCAGTTTTTCAAGCAGCTCCGGGTATCTGAATTTTACGTAATAATAGTGCCTGATAAGATGAAAATCAACTGAATAGTGCGCAAAACCGATCCCTTTCGGACCAATCATGCCAAGCACTCCTGCAAGCATGTGCCCGATCAGAAAGGGAATTCTTCGTTTTGATGAATACTCCCTGTCCACATCCCTCATGCTCTCAATAATGCGTTTCGAAGTGTTCTGGACAAATGAACGGCACTCCCATCTGCCTGATTCAGGGAACCGATCCAGTTCCGGCTCAATAAGATTCAGCAGCTTCTTTCCTGTTTCACTCCTCACCAGTACCCACTGCCTGTTCTGGTCTTGAAGCAGTTCAGCCCCTATATAGCCTACGGTAATGTCAGCAAGGCTGTTGAGATAGTCAAAGCAGCTCATGCAGGCGGCGGGAAAAATACCGGGGTCCGAAAGTTCTTCCGGAAGGCTGAAAAAGGGTATTTTTTCAACTCGGCCATCATTGTGCCGGATGTGGATCCTGAAATCCTGCATAAACTCCATATGGCGTGCCGTATCTGGCGATCCGGTCATACGCTGAAGAATCCATGGCCATTTTGAACGGGCAACATTGTCCACGCAAGGAATCCCGATGGTAATGATCTCCATATCCCTGAGGTATTCAAATCTTTCCTGAAAATCCCTC
>CAIXLG010000207.1 GCA_903920215.1 uncultured Chlorobiaceae bacterium | reverse complement strand
TTTGTGAAAATAGCAGGAGGCCTTAAACTTGCCGAACCCGCTGCCGACCTCGCCATTGCAGCCGCCATTGCCTCTGGACTCATGAACCGTCCGGTTGACCCTGGAACAGTTTGCTGTGGTGAAATTGGCTTGGCGGGTGAACTCAGAGCCATCAGCGACAGCGAACGGCGTATCAGGGAAGCTGCCCATCTCGGCTTCAAACGCATTGTCCTGCCCGAAGCCAACACCCGCGAACTAAAGCCAACACTCCGCAAGCTCCCGATAACCATCGCCGGCTGTAAAACCCTGCAGGAGGCACTTGAAGAACTGAATATCTGACCAACATTCGAAGTTCTTTAGTAATGGCGGACTATTCTATTTATTTTTTGATTGCAATTTCACCATACTTTTCGCCCATCAAAATATGGTTATAACTACCATTGCTTTCTTCAGGAGCCGTTAACTTAAAATCAACCTTGCGTTGAAAGAGCATTACGAAATCGGAACCTCCAAACAGGAAATACCCAAGCATATCTCCCTTCCTGACCGTACTACCCACCTTGACCGTATGTTCAAAATTAACCGAGCATATCTGCGACATCCCGATAGGCAGCAATGCTACCATGCCATACTTTTTTGTATCTATAATGACGCAGCCACGTGTCTCAATATTCTGCCAGCCGGGATTGTTTGAGTCAAGAAGATATTTTTTTGTCTTTGCGTCCCATGATATAACGCCGCCAACCGCATCGTCGCTCTTAATAATGCGAACCTCTTTTATTATCCCGCCAATCGGAAAATGATACCGGTGATAATCGTTTACATCGAGAAAGGTATGAGTTAATGTTCCACTCGCAAATGAATTTCTGTATGCACTCCCTTCACCAATAAGTACCTGTACCGACTTAAAAACATTGGATTTTATTGTAACCCCTCCCTTATGCAGAATATTGGAGTTCTTATCTATTTTCCATATACCCTGAGGCTTTGAGTCAGCAGGAGACGCTACGATTGACGGATCATCAGGAGATGCAATCGGGCGTTGATCAGGCGATTTCAGGTACCTGGCAAAAAAATCATTGAAGGTCTTCCACTTTGCATGATCTTCATACCACCCTTTATCCAGTCCGAAACTTTTATCCTCCAAAGCTTTTTTGTAATACTCATCCTTCCACGACTCCTCTTTGCTTAAATAGGCACCCCAGTCTTTTGTGAAATTGATCAACCATGTACGATACGGCTCATGATATTGCAATGAGTTATTGTAATACCCTTTACCTTTTAACTCCTGAAGCGGCTGATCATTAACGAAGTAAAAGTAATCGAGACTCTGATCAATTTGATCATAAAGAGTGGAATACGGTGGATTTGGTAAAACTGACCAAGGCATTGCTTTTGCCGCCCAGTCCACAAAGGAATAATACTCTTCTAAAGTCTTCGCTGGATTGGTGACTCTATCCGGATTGATGTTATTTGCTCTTTCAATCGAATGAAGAAGCATGCTTTTCAATTGAGCATTATGCTCAACCATTGTCACCAATTGCTGCGTAATCGGCTCATGCTTTGGTTCTGCTGATCTGTTGTCCTCGGCAAGAGTATTGAAGCTCAACAAAGAACATAATGCAAGAACAGAGAATATCCGGAGCAAAGATTTAATGTTTTTCATAAGCATTTCTTCATCTCTAAAAAAATTGACTTTCTCTGACTTTTCCCATTGCGTATAGTCCATCCTAATACACCCAATCCTCATGCTTAACCGGTAACCGGTTCAGGTCATCACGGCGAGAACGCCATTGCGGAATGAAGGTATCCATCAGTGCAACAAAACGATCATTGTGATGGCGCTCAAGGATGTGAACCATTTCATGGACAACGATATATTCGAGGCACTCTTTCGGCTTTTTGGCAAGTTCCAGATTTACCCATATCCGCCGGGCTTCGGGGTTACAGGTACCCCATTTCGTTTTCATTTTTTTGATACCGAACTCGTTGACAATCACGCCGATCCTTTTCTCCCACAAGGCAATAAGATCAGGAATTGCAAGCTTCAACTGCTTCCGGTACCACTCATCGAGAACTAGCTGTTTTTTCTCCCGGGTTGAATCAGTTCTGAGCTGAAGAAGTATGGAACTGTGATGCAATGAAACAACGGAAGGAGCTTCCCTTTCAATGATTTTGAGCAGGTAGCGCTTCCCCCAAACGTAATGGCTCTCTCTGTTCAGATACTCTCTTGGTGTTTCGCGCTCCTGAGCACGAAGCTTCTGCTGCTGCTTTTTAATCCAGCCGAGTCTTGAAATAGCATAGACACGAATGGTATCGATATTCATGCCGGAGGGCGCAGAAATACGCACCCTGCCTGCTGGGGGGTAAACACTGAGATGGATGTTCTTGATATCCTTCAGCACAACATCCACAGGAATTTCACCAATAGCAAACCTGGTGGCCATCAGTACTCTCTTTGACGCTCGATGACAAGAAACAGGCGTTCAACTGCATCTTCATCCTGCAGCACCTCGTATAACGCTCTTTTGATAACCTGTTCTCGTGCTTTCACTCCACGCCATGCATCAGGCCGAACACGCAGGACAGCTTCATCGATCTTCAAGGCTAACAGTAATTTTTTATCCTGAACCCCTTCATAACTGGACGGGTCGTTCGATAGCTCAAGGTCAACATTCCCGACTCTGTCAAGCTTCAAATTATTGTACAACGCCCTGCGCCCTGGAGTATTGAGTTGCGCCGGATTCTCTTCGGCATAGCCTGATTCAACCTGCTTTGCCAGTTCAGCAATTTTTTTGAGATACGCTTCGTAATTGATGGCTTGCTGATGGCGGGAGGCAATGAGCTCATCAAGCAAGGTGGACATCCGGTCATAAAATTCCGGATCGTTCAGATGATCTTTGATGATTTTGCTTCGGACATTGTTTTCGATGGTTTCAGCGATAGCATCGTTACTGCTTTTGATACCATCGGGCAGACTTTTGATTGCATCGGCAATACCGGATTTCACAATCAACTCCAGAAGCGGCATATCATCGAACGGAGAGATCTTCCTCGGCTCATCAGCTTCAATATAGGTGTCGATCAGATGGCGCATATCGGCCTCATAGGCTTTCAGATCGATGCTTTCACCACTTGCCTTACGGATGATTTCGCGCAGCTTGAGATGGCTGTCAATATCTTTCCTTATACGCTGGATATCAGCCGAAGTGTACCCTGCTGAATCAAGCTCGTCTGCAATACCTGCATAAGCCCTTACAAGCATAGCTGTTCCCTTGTAAAGAGTAGCTCTGAGAGGCTCTCGCTCTGCAAGCTCTTCAGGCATTTCACTGTTACCGCAAAAATAATGAATATGCTCAAGTTCGCCTCTTGGCGCGGCAACCGGTTCGCATAGCAGTGCAAGAGCTTCCAGGGCATTTTCCAGCCGTTCACGCCCTTTTGCAAGCCGGTCTTTCATCAGAATTTCGGAATCACCTCCGCTTGTATTGCTGTTATCCAGCTCCGACTTATAGACTGTATAGACCTTAAGAGCGTCATTGACCTTGTTGAAAAGATCTTTGTAATCGACGATATAACCGAACTCCTTGTCATCACCGTCAAGCCGGTTGGTGCGACAGATGGCCTGAAAGAGAGCATGATCCTGCATGCTTTTATCGATATAAAGATAGCTGCAGCTCGGAGCATCAAAGCCTGTGAGCAGTTTATCGACCACAATCAGCAGCTTCATATTTGCCGGCTGCTCTTTAAACAGCTTTTTGGCATTGTCCTCGTAGCTCTCTGTTTTTGTCTTGCCCGCTATCGCAGTGACAAACAGCAGCAGGGCCGAATAGATGTTGTAGATAAACTCTTTATCCGTCTCTGTGTTGGCACCGGTATCCTCTGTGGTGATGTCTCTCGTTTGCGGATTGTAGGAAGTTATTACCGCGCACTTGTTTTTAAAGACTGACTTCTGAAAGAGTTCGAAATACTTGCAGGCCTCGTAGATGCTCGATGCCACAAGAATGGCGTTACCTCGATGATTGCTGAGACGCGGTTTGACACTGAAATCAAAAACAATATCGTTCACCACCCGATTCATCCTTGATCGGGAACTCAGTACATGCTGCATTGTCCCCCACTGCTCGCGAAGCGCAGCCTTCTGCCACTCATTCAACCCTCTCGTTTTGGCGTCGAACCATGCATCGATTTTCTCCTTCGAGCCGAGCTGCTGGTCGATATCACGAGCTTCATAGACCAGATCAAGCACCACCCTGTCTTCAACGGCCTCGTTAAACTTGTAGGTATGGATGTAGCTTCCAAAAACCTCAAGAGTGGTTGCCGCATCTTTTTTCAACAAAGGTGTTCCAGTAAAGCCTATAAACACTGCATTGGGCATGAGGGCCTTCATGGTTCGGTGCAGCTTGCCGCTCTGCGTTCTATGGCACTCATCGACAAAGACGAAAAGATCACCCACCGTATGGCAGGGCTGCAACTCAAGTTCCCTTATGAACTCTTCAAAATCATCAACCCCTCTTCTGCCGAACTTGTGAACCAGCGAACAAAGCAGGCGTGGTGAAGGCTGCCCAAGTTGCTGCATCAAATCACTGCCGCTGGTAGTTCGTTTTATTGATTCTCCGGCATCGGTAAAAACGCCTGCGATCTGCTTATCCAATTCATCGCGATCGGTAACAATAACCACCCGGGCTGCAGGCTTGTTCTCCAGAATCCATTTGGCCAGAAGAACCATCACTATGCTCTTGCCGCTCCCCTGCGTGTGCCAGATTATACCTCCCTTGAAAGCTTCAGCATAACGCTGAGCCGCCTTGACGCCAAAATACTGGTGAACCCGTGGAAGTTTTTTCCTGCCGCCATCGAAGACTACAAAATCATGCAGCAGTTCGAGAAGGCGGGATTTTTCACAGATCTTGAGCAGATATTTGTCGAGCTTGAAACGGGAGTTATCCTCTTCATCCTCCTTCCATTGCAGAAAATATTTCTCTTCAGTGCCGATAGTGCCATACTTCAGCCCTTCAGAATCGTTTCCGGCAAAAATGAACTGCACGGTTGAAAAGAAAGGGGAAATAAACTCAGATCGCTGGTTGACCAGACTTTGCCGTATACCGTCGCCAAGCGATATCCTGCTGTTCTTCAACTCCAGCACACCGACTGCAATCCCGTTGACATACAGAACGATATCAGGCCGCTTATCGTGCATACCGCAAACCGTGACCTCCTCGGCGATAGCGAAGTCATTAAGCTCTGGATGCTCCCTGTTGATTAGCTTGACGGTTTCCGTATTCTCCCCCACTGCCGCTTTTACTGGAACCCCGTAATGAAGCAGGCTGTAGATTTTCCTGTTGTTGTCGTAAAGGCTTCGATTCGGGTTGTTGGCCTTAGTGCGAAGCTCATGGATAGCCTTGGAAATTTGTACGGGAGTGTAACCTTGTCGCGAAAGGTAGGCTGTAAGCAGGCTTTCTTCAATATTGCTGTTGCCCATCCGATCACTCCAATCGCCGAGATAGCGATAGCCAAGCTCGTCCCGGAACAGGGCAATAACCCGATTCTGCGTTTCGCGTTCAGAGTGGCCGATGATGGTCAAGCGCTTACCTCCTGTAATGACAAGGAATTGAAAATAGGGAGGCTCAGATTATTTAGCTAGTCTTTCAAGAACATCCTCGACTGGTGAGGCCTTGATTTCACCACGGTCATAGGCGTCCATTCGGGATTCAACTTCTTCTGCCCACGCAGCATCTACGTTACTACTTGCGGGAGGGTCAAAATCCTGAAAAGGTTTTTCGACAAGCCCTTTCCTATCAGCTTTCGAAACAGGGCCAACTATATTTTTTTGATATTTATCCATCAAACTTTACTCCTATGTCAACACCAATAACTTTTCCATGAGTCCACAATTCATATTCACTAAGGTCAATTTCATCGCTCCATGAAATACCGTAACCTCCAGGATCGACACGAACGGCATTGAAAAAAGCTGGATTTGCAAGTAATTGAAACTGTGGTCTCGAAAAAAGAGAGCCACAATCATAAATTCTCTCAACTCCATTATCGAACATTACGAGTAACCGCATCTCTCCAACGGCCTGTACTGCTTTAATCTTCGGGATCTTTTCCATATTCAAATTACTCCAATCCTGGCAGTTGCTTAAACTCCTGACGATTTCACATTTGCCTGCGAGCAAGTTACGGAATCTTCCGATTTAAAAGGACTGGAACTGCTTTCAAAGTAGCTGAAAGCGGTCATTGCAAGACCTCCCAATGACCGCCCTTAGTAGGCCCAACATAGCGCAGGCGGCCCTCTTTCACTAATTTGGCGCTCACATGTGCCACTGTGCTCAAAGATTTATCGATTGATTGAGCCACTTCTGCAAGTGTCAGATAAGGTTTTTCTGCAAGCACGTCAAGAATCTGCTCCGGCGTTTTCAATGCAGTTTTCAATGCAGTTTTCAATGCAGTTTTAGCGGTTGTTTCCCCAATACTATGTTCAGGGGGGAAATGAAACACCGTCCATAACCCAGTCAGTTCATAGAGCAGCTCTGGCTCAGGAACTCCTGCCGCTGCACACTCCTGCATAATTCGCTCGATACCGCGACCCCAGGCCTCGATCATCCCTGCACGAAAAAAGGCATTGGCGACATCAGGGTTAAACGGCTTAGAAGAGTGCTTGCCGAGCAGGCGTTCCAATGTCCAATCAGGAGGCAGTTGTCCCGAATTCCATATCATCAGTTTGTCAGGATAGACGCTAATCTGGATAGGGACACCACTTGCATAGTCTTTATGCACAACCGCATTCAAAATAGCTTCGCGCAAGGCAGTTTCCGGCATCGGATAGCTCTCGATGCGCTGCAAACCTTCGTAGGAAATCCACGCTTTCAGATATTTTGCCTTCAGCACCACTATGGTCTGGTTGACCTGCGTAAAAAGATCACCATGCACTTCGTCCTGATAGCGCAAATCGACATTATTTTCAAAAAATCCGATTTTGATATACGCCCCTGTGAAGAAACGTTCCGGATCGGGATGAAAAAGCAAGGCCACAGCCCGCTTGAGATATTTACCTTCCACCAGATGCAATTTATCAAGCAGCAGGTCATCCGGTTCATCAAGAATTTCCGGTGTAAGACGCTGGCTCTTCAGTGCCTGTTTGCGAAAATAGGCGAATGCATCGGAATCAAGATCGCCAACAGCAATGTGGGGTAAGGGTACTCCATCCCAATGAAGACCTTGCTTGCGCAGAAGAAACCGGTCAAGTGCAGCCCCCTTGAGCTCCTGCTTCGTGCTACCGCTGCGATAGAAATATTCGCCTTTATAACTCACGGGATAGGGATAAGCCTCAACAATAATCTCCAGAATCTCTTTACCTGCCTCCTCAGTCTGATTCACATCGACCATAATGCCAAGAATATCGCGCACCTTGTTCGGAATATCCTCCATCAGCTTCCGGGCATCTTTAACGCCAACAACAGCTCCCTTATCGTTTCGCCCAATAACCAGCACACCGCCTTCGGCATTTGCAAAGCCGCAAATCCATTTCAGGTACTCGTCCCTCCAGGACTCCTTCCACTCGATGTGCTGGTTTTCTTTCGTCATTGATTATCGTACTTGCGACCCAAACAGATTTTCCAAAAATTTGTGGCCCCATACCGGGAACACTCTGACCTATTTCACATCCTTATACTAATTATGGATCATGCGCGATGCTTTTTTGCTGAATGCGCTGACTCAATGTTTTTGTTAGCAATACCGAACGGAACATGTACCATAGGAATATTTCCCGCATCAGATTCCAAGTGAGTTCTTTGATCATCGAAATACATGTGCGGCTTTAATACTGAAAGGATGCGATCTTTTTTCATTCCTCCAAGGAAAAACGTTTCATTCGCACTGACTCCCCAATGTTCAAGTGTAGTAATCACTCTTTCATGAGCCGGAGCATTTCTTGCTGTAACTAAAGCTGTTCTAATTATGCGTTGATAATTTCGATTTTTTTGCTCCTCTTTATCTTCGAGTTTCTGCATATACGCCAGTTTTTTGAAGAAATCCGCTAAGGGTCCAGGTTTATGTGGAATATGAGAATGCTCGACTTCATAAGAATGATAAACTCGCAAATCAGTACTTTTACCTAACCTGAGCGATCAGGCATAAAAAAAGCCCTCAACTTATCGGTTAAAGTGTTATATTGAAATGGGTAACGTCGAAATTACCACCCAATAAAACACAACCAAATAGGTAGAGAGCTTCATGGCAAAAGATACACGGT
>CAIXLG010000206.1 GCA_903920215.1 uncultured Chlorobiaceae bacterium | reverse complement strand
TGCTATCTTTCGCCATAAAGCTTCCTTATTTTTTGGTTTGTGTTGCGTTACAAATGGTAATTTGCTGTTACCCATTATAATTTAACACTTTAACCGGAAATATTGAGGCTTTTTTTATGGCAGATCGCTCAACTTAGGATATAGAAATTCATGCCCGCCACGGGCGGCACTGTTCATTTTCTTTTTTTCGACCCTTATCATGTTTAAACCAAAATTATTTTCAATTTTACCGGAGCTCACCCCTGACCGGATAATGAAGGATGTCATTGCCGGCGTAATGGTGGGTATTGTAGCTTTACCGCTGGCGATAGCTTTTGCAATTGCGTCTGGCGTCTCACCTGAAAAGGGTCTCATAAGTGCTGTTGTCGGAGGGTTTCTCGTCTCTTTTCTTGGTGGAAGCAGAGTCCAGATAGGCGGGCCTACAGGCGCCTTTATTGTGATTCTTTATGGCATTGTGCAGCAATACGGTATCAACGGGTTGATGCTTGCGACAATCATGTCAGGCATTATCCTCATGATCATGGGCTTCGCGCAGTTCGGTTCACTGATCAAGTTTATTCCCTATCCGGTAATTGTGGGATTCACAAGCGGTATTGCCGTAATTATTTTTTCCAGTCAGATAAAAGATTTTTTTGGTCTGAACATCGCCACGGTGCCTGCAGATTTTATCAGCAAGTGGAGTGCCTACGGCCAGCATATCGGGACAGTTGACCTTTCAAGTGTCATGATCGGTATGCTGGCTCTGCTGATTATTATTTTGTGGCCGAGAATTTCAAGAAAGATCCCCGGTTCACTTATTGCCATCATTGTTACAACGCTTTGTGTGCAATACTTTCACCTTCATGTAGCTACTATTGAGTCACGTTTCGGTGAAATACCATCAATGATTCCCCCTCCGTCGCTCCCCTTTTTTGATTTTGCCACCATCCGGCAACTCATCATGCCGGCGACCACCATAGCATTGCTTGGTGCAATCGAAGCACTGCTTTCAGCCGTTGTAGCTGATGGTATGATAGGAAGCCGGCATAAATCAAATATGGAATTGATCGCCCAGGGTGCTGCAAATATTATCACCCCGCTTTTCGGCGGCTTACCCGTTACCGGAGCAATAGCACGAACTGCAACCAATGTCAAAAATGGCGGGAGAACTCCTATTGCCGGTATGGTTCATGCCATAACCCTTCTCTTGATCATGCTGTTGTTCGGCACATGGGCAAAGCTCATCCCTATGCCTGCTCTGGCGGCAATCCTTATAATTGTAGCCTGGAACATGAGCGAAATCAAGGTATTCCGAGAGCTTCTGAAAAGCCCGCGAAGTGACGTTATCGTGCTTTTGACGACATTCGGCCTCACTGTTGTATTTGACCTGACACTTGCCATAGAGATCGGCATGCTGCTCTCCGTGGTTCTTTTCATGCAGCGAATGGCGCAACTTTCTAATGTCGGGGTCATTACAAAGGATCTGAAGGACAGCGATGAAGAGGAGGATCCCAACACTATCGTGACGAGAAAAGTACCTGATGGTGTTGAGGTTTTTGAGTTTAACGGTCCATTTTTCTTTGGGGCGGCAAGCAAGTTCAGGGAAGCCATGCATATCGTTGAAAAGTCACCTAAAATCCGCATCATCAGAATGAGGAATGTGCTTTCAATTGATGCAACCGGACTGAATATGATGAAAGACTTACTCAAAGATTGTAAAAAAGCCGAGACCAGACTGATCTTATCGGGCGTTCATGCCCAACCTTTATTTGCTCTTCAGCAATACGGCCTGTACGATGATATCGGTGAAGAGAACATTTTCGGCAATATTGATGATGCTCTCGACCACGCGAGAGAGATTCTCGGCCAACCAAAAATTGGCAGGCAACTTAACTTTGTCCCTACGGTCGAGAGAGAAAAGGTATGACTTCCGTTATAAAGAGAGTTAGTAAAACTTTGTTTGAGAGAGGGCAGACTAATTAGCTCTGCCTCTCTCTTAAACAAGAAGGAAGAAACAGGTTACTGCTCTTTGCTACTGTAGGTGCGAATACTGGCAATCGCTTTTATGTCATAATAGGTGTTGATACTGGCACCATCTTTTGAATCCTCAGTCACCCTCAAAAACAGATCACTTATGAAGAGGACAGCATCTTCATAGATTTTACCTTCGTTGATCTGCAACTTTACTCCTTTGCGAATTTTTCTTGACATTGTTCCGTGCAATGGAACTGATGAGTATTCAAGAACTTTTTCCCACGCCTGCAGGTTATTTTCAGCCATAGTCTTAATAAATTATTGTTGAGAAACCGTTAATTTACCTTACTTTATACACAAAAATATAATGTTCGTCTTATTTATTTAGAATAATAAGAATTATTTCCTTAAAATAAAACAAAAGGTTATCTACAGACTTCAGGTATAAAAATCATGGGAACGATACTTTTTTACGAAAAACCTGGCTGCCAGAACAACATCCGGCAAAAAAATATTCTTGAGCATTCAGGGCACGCGGTTGAATCAGTGAATCTGCTTCGACACCCCTGGACAAAAGAGGAGCTTAGCGTTTACCTCGGAGTGAAGCCGGTTGACGAGTGCTTCAATATGGCGGCGCCAGCCATAAAATCGGGTGATATAAACCCATCTGCATTCACGAAAGAGGAGGCTCTCTTGATGATGATCAAGGATCCTTTACTTATCAAGCGGCCTCTATTGAAAATTGACAACCATTACATACAAGGTTTTGATAGAGCTGTACTGCAGAATCTCATAACACTGAACCCGGAAGAGGGTGGCGAAAATAGAGTAGAAACGTCCGGCATGAACGATCTGAATTCATGCCCCCATATCAACAACGCATCATGCATAAATCAGGAGTAATGAAACTATGACTATGGAAACAACAACAGTTAGACCACTTGGAACTGTTATGCAACTTCTTGAAGAGCTCGGGCATGAAGTAAGCTATGCCTATGACGACTTGGTATTTGTCAATCATAACGGTTTTCTTCTTCAGTTTGAGAATACAGGTTCTGTATTGAACCTCTTTTTCAACCAGAACTGCCCCAAGAAAGAGGCAGATAACGTGGAGCAGAGCATTATACCCGCCGGTGATAAAAAAGGCCTTTCGATCATCAAAAAAGGCCGCTTCAATATCACTGAGCAGCCTGATGAAAACCTGCAGATAGAGTTTTTTGACAACTGAAACAGCTGAATTCTGTTAAGGCTCCCGGTCAAATGCTCCCCATCATCTGGCCGGGGAACCTATTATCTCTGGAAACCGGTTATTATACATATCTGAACGTGCAAGGAGCTGTATCCACCGTTCTTTTCGTCAACGCTGCGGATACGAATAATGACAACCTGGTATGATGAACTGAAAAAGCCCAACTTCACTCCACCGAAAAAAGTGTTCGGGATTGTATGGGCTATACTCTATCTCTTTATTTTGACCTCTCTGGCCCTCTATTTTCTTGCCCCTTCCAAGCCGAATATGGTCGCCACAATAACTACGCTCATCATTCATTTCACTGCAAGCTTTAACTGGACCGGACTTTTTTTCAACCGGAAAAAAATATTGCCAGCATTGTTTGACATCATTGTCATTGATATTACTCTTGCAATCATTATCGTCCTCTTTTTTCAGGTAAGCACTCCGGCAGCTATTCTTCTTCTTCCTTATCTCTGCTGGGGAATTTTTGCCACCTATCTCAATTGGGGAATTTACCGACTCAATCGTCCTGCTCAGTAACCGCTAAGAAAACGCTCACTATTGTGACCGTAGGAATTGACTGAAAAACAGGTTTTGCTCCATTGCTTTTAAAACTTCGAATAAATAAATCCATAAGTAATGAAATTTTCAGAAGCGAAGCAGGGAAGGATCTTTGTTATAAGACTTGAAGACGGAGAAACAGTTCACAACCAACTTGAGAAATTTGTAAAAGACCACGCCATAGAACGAGCCTCACTTCTTGTAATCGGTAGTGCTGACAAAGGCAGCCGTCTTGTTGTCGGCCCTGCAGAAAGCCGGGTAAATCCGGTGGTTCCTATGACTCATGAGCTCTACGACGCCCATGAAATAACCGGTACAGGGACTATTTTTCCGGATGACGAAGGGAACCCGATACTTCACCTGCACATGGCGTGCGGCAGGGAGGAAAGCACCGTCACCGGATGTATTCGAACGGGTGTAACTGTATGGCAAGTGATGGAAGTCATCCTTACCGAACTGCTTGACAACAAGGCTACCCGGCAGCTTGATCCAAAAACCGGCTTTAAACTGCTTATCCCCTGAATCAAACCATCCGGCCTGATTTTCCTCAAAATAACTATATCATTGAAAACCATTACGTTATCTATGGAATCAAGAGGAATTGAAGATAACTACTTAAAGCAGAGAAATTATGTCACAAAATCCGGGTGATCAAAATCCCTTCTCTTTCAATTCACGATATTTGTCGCAGCCCTCCTGAATTCCATTGTCGCAGGATTTTCCGTACCACTCTTTTGCAACACTTTTATCCTGCCTGACACCGTTACCATTAGCATAGAATGACCCGAGGATATACTGAGCTGCAGCATATCCCTGATCGGCGGCAAGAGTATACCATTTTACCGCTTCCGTATTGTCCTGCCTTACGCCTTTACCCTTTTCATACAACTTGCCAAGATTGGACTGTGCGGCTGCATCTCCTTTATCGGCAGCAAGGCGAAACCATTTTACCGCTTCAACATAATTCTGCGGGACACCTCGGCCCTCTGCATGCAACATCCCGAGATTGTACAAGGCAGAAACATTTCCCTTATCAGCAGCAAGATGATACCATTTAATGGCTTCAGCGTAGTCCTGCCGGACATTTTGTCCCTTTTCATAGAGCGTGCCGAGAGTTGACTGAGCTGCAGCATCTCCCCTGTCGGCAGCAAGACGGTATGCTTGAACCTCGGCAGGCGTCAGAGCTTTTGCCGTACTGAACAACAGTATCGAGCAAAAAACGGATATAACTATTTTTATGAGCATGGGCATCTCTTGTCAGGTGTGATGAAGAATAAAAGAAGTTGAGTGCTCAAGTATACGCATAATAGAACAACAGCTCCAAAAAGTGCAGTTAGGGCGTTAAGGGATAATGGCTCAGAAAAAAAGATGGCCTTTATTGCGGCCAATGGGAAGTCTGTCGATGCTTACAATTTTGTGCTGTCTTGAATGACTTTGCTGTGCATGTCGCTGGTCAGAGCCTCAATACGCTGGCTCAGCTCTTTTACGAGCTCGGTCAGTTGTGTATTCTGCTGAAGCAGGAGCAGAAGCTGGTCGGTCTGACTGGCAGCATAGGTCTCGCGCTGCTGGCTCGCCAGGGCCAGGGCTTCCCGATGCTGTGCATCGGCGTCGGCATGCGCCTTATCACGGTCGGCCTGTCGGGTTTGAGCAAGCAGAATAAGCGGAGCTGCATAAGCCGCCTGCAGACTGAAAGCGAGATTGAGAAGAATAAAGGGATAAACATCAAATTTGGTAAACCCAAAGGCGTTC
>CAIXLG010000205.1 GCA_903920215.1 uncultured Chlorobiaceae bacterium | reverse complement strand
AGGCTGTTTGGTTCAGTTACAAGACAGCCATCCATTTTACCGTTCGAAAAGAGGCTGCGGAACTCCACTCCTGAAAGGTCGCCGTATATTGTGCTGACAGTAGTCATGATTATTGCGGTTTAATGTGCGTTGTATAAGCCTTTCTCCATATATCATTGCAATAACCGTGCCGATAAAAATTATCCTATTTTAAGCGATTTTAAAATAATTAGTTAGTTGATAATGACTTCTGATGTTTCTTTACGGAATAGGCACAAATTGGTGGGAACCAGAGGGAGAGCTACATTATGGTAGGAAAAAGCCACAGGGTCATTTGAGACCCTGTGGTAGAAGGAGAATACTCTTATTTGCCGTAGAGATGCATAGTATTGACTGGCTTTCCCTGCAGTTTCAGGTAGTAGAAGAGCTGTGCCTTGTGCTGATTAAAATGATCAATCATGCCGAGCAGGCGTTTTCCAAGGTTGACCGGTGTCGGGTCCCACGGTGCCGAAACCTGCTTTGTGGAAAGATCTTCTTCGCTGCACTGGGTTAAAGAGTCCAGAGCGGTCTTTCGATCAGTCGCAAGCAAGGCAAGCGCTTCATCAATAGTGGTTACAGTTTGAAGCTTCTCGGCAGGAGGAGGCATTGATGCAGCTTTTTTGTCATTCATATCACTGTGTGCAGGCATCGCCCACTGGCCGGTAGTAAACCCTTTTATTGGCATTCCGCAGGATTGGCTGAGGTGGAAGAGCAATTGCCCGGTTGTCATCCAGTTATTGGTTGCCGATGGTTTCCATGAAAGATCTTTTTCGTCAAGAAGCTTTACAAGGCGTTCTGTGACGGTAAAAGTTTCATTGATTTGTTGTTGTAACAGTTCATGCCAATTCATGTTCAGTGATGTTAAATGTTTTTATAACAGAAAGGTGCGGTTCGGACTCTCTTATTTGAATTTTGCTTTTGCTTTTCTGAATGCTTTTTTCAGATCGTTCATAGCCATTTCGGCACCATATTTTACTTCATGCCAGGCATCCTCACTGCTGTGCATGAGATCTGTTGTTTTCTCTGAGGCATGCTCCCGCTGTTTTTTCAGCTCCTCGATGCGTTGCTGAAGGTTTTTTGTGATTTTTTCAGCTTGTTTCTCGAGCTTGGCTATATCCCTGTCCCACGTTCTGAGCGTTCGGCTGAAGTTGTCGATGTATGTTTTCCGGTTCATGGTGCATCCTTGTTATTGTGTTTGCTCATGAGTTAGTCACAAACTTCAGAAAATAACAACCGGCTTACTCCGTTATTTGTTCGTTTTTTTCTTACAAGCAGAAGAGAAGGGGGATTTGCTTTTTTCTCAGGAATAAGGGAAAGCAAGAGAGCACCGGTGCTCATCGGGCTTTCTATTTCAATTCCTTTCTCATTCTTGGCTTTTGGAAACTACTCAAGTAAAACGCTATATTTTGTTTGCGTTACGAGAGTCTTGTCAACCAAACGGAGGTTGTATGATGTTTAAGGTAGCTGTTATCACAGCAGTGATGGCTTTCTCAGTGATAAGCGGTTCAGTTGGAGGCGTTGAGGCCCGAGCTGAAGGAACGAAAAATTCAGCATTGCAAATATCATCTTCAGGAACTGCTGGCGGTTGGACTGATTATAATACATCAATTACTAAAGAGGCTAAAAGTGTATTTGAAGAAGCGTTAAAAGGCATGGTAGGAGTATCATACACTCCTTTAGCTTATGCGACTCAGGTTGTTGCAGGAACCAATTACCAGTTCTTTTGTAATTCAAAAGTTGTTTCTCCCGGAGCTTCTAATCACCCTGTTATTATCCATATTTTTGCACCGCTACCAAGACAAGGCAAACCGCACATCACTGCAATAAATCAGATCACACAATAAATTATGAAGACATCGTTTTTAAAATTGTTTAAATGGTAAAAGTATCGATTTTAGATCTTAAAGTCATGGTTGTTTCCCAGCGGGACAAAATGCGAGAGTTATATAGCATTCACGGTTGTAATGATGAGGCAATTATTAGTCAATATGTAGTTGCTGAGAAGCAAGGGGAAGTGACGCGGAAATCCAATAAGTATAACCTTCTCATGAGGAATATGCGACTCGATTATTGAGTGATGGAAAGAAAAAAGGATGGCTTTAGTTTTGTTGGGGTTCAGGAATCACCCCAACCTACATAGGGCGCCTTAAATAGAGGTACCCATTATATAGGAGCATAGTCACTTACTTTTTGAACAAATATCTTGTGGTGATGGTCAGTTCAAGCTGTTTTGAGTTCAGGGTGAACACTGAATCGTTGAACTTGGGGCCGCCCATTCCGATTTTCGGGTTGGTAGATATGCCGCACCCTTCTTTGGGCATTCCGAGCCAGTTTTTGTCCATTTTGCCGTTACCGTTTTCATCGTGCAGGGTGCTTATAGCGTAGGTGCCGTAGGGAACGTTTTCGAAGACAAAGGTATCTTCAGTGCTGGTGACTTTTTTGATGAGTGTCGCATAGGAGATTTGAGGGGTATCGGGGAACCCTTTTTTAGACGCGTAAAGTGACGCACCAAGCATTCCATCAAGATTTCTCAGCTCTGTTACGTGAACAATAATTTTTCCGGTCTGGCTGGGGTCAACAGCTGCTTGAGTGGCATTTTCGGCCATAAGCGGGGCGGTAGCACCCAGAAAGAGTGTGAGGAGAAGTGTAATGAGTGTTTTCATGGATGTGAACATGTGGTTTCGGTTTCTGAGATCGGCGTTACCATTTTTTTCTATTCAGAATGTAACAGTCTCACAATATCGATATTACGAAATTCCCTTACAAGAGTTGGCATGAAGTTCCCACATGACAGCTTCCTGTCAGAATAGAATTTCAAGGTTACCCCTTCGTTACGTATCTTGCTTTCTGGATAGTATCTATTGGGTTGTTACCGCTGCAGATTCTTTTCCTCACTTGTATCAACTCAGGGTGAACTATCAGTGTAACTTTCAAGATCCTCGCTAGCCAGGGGAGCTTATCACGAAAATGTCTGGGAAATTGGTGAATATCAAGGATGTTACGTTATCGGTAGCCGATGAAGTGGAGGTTTTTCAGCGCAAGTACAAAGAGGTGCTTCATGCTCAGAATACTCTGGTCGACAAGGTTACCCGCTATGTATTGCGGCAGCAGGGAAAACAGATTCGTCCGGTACTTGTCATGCTTTCTGCTAAAATTTGTGGAGGAGTGACAGAGTCCAGTTATCGTGCGGCAATCATGGTTGAGTTGTTGCATTCAGCCACCCTGATTCATGATGATGTTGTGGACAGCGCTGAGATGAGGCGAGGTATCGCTTCGATTAATGCGTTGTGGAAAAATAAGATATCGGTGCTTATAGGAGATTATCTGCTTTCCAAGGGGCTGTTGTATTCGCTTGAATTTAAGGATTATGGCTTTTTACATATGGTTTCGGAAGCGGTACGCCGGATGAGTGAGGGAGAAATTCTTCAGATCCAGAAAACCCGCAGCCTTGATATTTCAGAAGAGGATTATTTGAGTGTCATTTCAGACAAGACGGCTTCGCTGATTTCTTCGGCTTGTGCAATGGGTGCGATGAGTGCCACAACTGATGAAGGTGATATTGCCTCTTTGAAACGTTATGGAGAGTATTTAGGCCTTGCTTTTCAGATCCGTGACGATACGCTTGATTACACGGGAGATTCAAAAAAAACCGGCAAGCAGATGGGTATTGATATAAAGGATAAGAAAATAACTCTTCCTCTCATTTATGCGCTCTCTCGTGCTTCAAGTTCCGAACAGAAAGCCATTCGCTCAATTTTGAAAAGTTCGCGTAAACGTGCTGTGAAAAGTGGTGAGGTTATTGCCTTTGTTACCGGCAAGGGAGGGCTCGATTATGCGACTCAGGTTGCAGAGGGTTTTGCAGAAAAAGCCGTTGCCTCTATTCTTCCGTTCCCTGATGGCTCCGCGAAAACTTCGTTGTTGCAGCTTGTTGATTTTGTGATGAACAGGCAGTATTAGATTTTCTCTGATTATTACAGTCAGGTGTGTTGATTGAACAGAAATAACCGTTAACAGTGAGATGATAAAAAAGGTAGCTATAATCGTTCTTTTATGTATCGGTCTTGTGGTGATAGTCGACAAGGTGGTTATGCCCTTATATATTTCACAAGGGACGGTGAAGGTTGTCCCTGATGTGCTGAACATGAAGTATGAAGATGCTTCGGCGAGATTGCGCCAGGCGGGCTTGACAGGGATAAAAAGTTATCATGTCAAATATCTCAGTGGGGTTGATTCCAATATTGTGCTCTCCCAGATGCCTGAAGCCGGTGTTGAGGTGAAGCCCGGCAGAAATGTCTATTTAGTGGTCAACAAACTTGAAAAGCCGAGTTTTCCAATGCCTGATCTTTCAGGCAGGCCCGAATTGGATGCTCGTGAGACTGCTGCCCGTATGGACCTGAAGCTCCAGGATGTCCAGATCAGCTCGGTTACAAAGTCTGAAGACAATGGAAGGGTGCTGAGCCAGTCAATTCCGGCTCAGACAATGGTGAAAGCGGGTAGTGCGGTATCAATTATTGTCGGGCGGTTTGAGGATTCGGCTGAAGGGATGAAAAAGCTGACTGTGCCCGATGTTCTGGGTATGTCTCTTGACCAGGCAGAACAAGCAATTGCTGATGCAGGTCTTAAACTTGGCAAGGTCACTACTGAGTATTCAGCCTCCCTTGTGCCAAATACGGTTATCAGCCAGAAGCCTGCGGTTAATGCTTACGTTTCACCTGATCAACTGGTTGAACTGACTGTTGTAACTTCAGAGTAGTGCTGTTTGCGAGAGGATTACTTATAGTTGGCTTTTTTATACTCGTCGCGAAGGTCTTTGATGCCTGTTGTTCTATCGTTGCCGTCACTGATAAGCCCGAAATATTCCAGAACGATCCGAATAACCAGCCAAAGGCCGGCAAAAAAAATTCCAATTGATTCCGAGATAGTCGAGATGCTTTTTTTTATCATATACAGAGTTGAAAACTATAAAAAAAAGCCACTCCCATAAGAATGGCCTTTTGAATTTATTATGAAATTAGGTTACTCAGTCGGTAAAAGAGTCCTCTGCTTCGTACCAGTCGTTGGTATGTGAGCCATCTTGTTTTCCTTTCTCTTCCCAGCGAAAGTATGCTGCAAGCCTTATTTTTTCTTTACGCTCATCCTGAGTCCACTTTGGCGAGTCTTTTTTCCTTTTTTTAGGAGCTCGCTCCTCATCGTCCAGTTCAGTTTTTTTAACCATTGCCGTTCGTGTTTTTGTTATCAGAACACCTGTTATAATATTATATAATTCTTATGAGGAAAAAAAATATTCACTGGAGATGGATGTCTTTCAAAGCAGATTTTTATTGCTGAATGCGTTTTCCAAGGGCACTGAAAGATATGACAAGAAGGATGGTGATGGCTTCAATGATCATGAAAATATCTTTTGGTATGTAGGCATTTACGGTAAGTCCGCCGTATTCGAGTAAACCGAAAAAAAGAGCTGAAAGCATAATCCATAAGGGGTGAGCACCAGCCAGAAGTGCAACAGCAATTCCTGTAAAACCTATTCCTCCAGTCATTCCCGCTTCATAGTAGTGCTTGTAGCCAAGCAGAATATTTGCAGCCCCAAGGCCTGCGGCAGCTCCGCCGATGCCCATGGCGGTGAGCGTATGCATTCCAGCATTGATTCCACCATACCTTGCGGCTTCCGGCTGCAGGCCTGTAGCCCGCATTTCAAAGCCGAACCTCGATTTAAAAAGAATAACCCAGAAGAGAAGTGCAACGCAAGGTGAAAGAAGTGTGCTGAAATTTGCAGGAGACTTTGCGAAAAAACCGGTCACAGAGTAAAGCGAAGGAATGATTGCGGCGTCAATGACTGGGGAAGTATGCACGGTTGATGGCACTGCAAAATGATAGGTCAGCAGGTAGCCTGTAAGGCCCTGGGCAATGAAATTGAGCATTATTGTGCTAATAACCTCATTGACCCCGAAACGCACCTTCAGCACCCCGGCAAGAATCGCCCAGCATGTTCCGGCTCCCATGGCGGCAACAACGCAGAGGGAAATAGCGGACAGTGAGGGGAGTGTCGGCGGCAGCATGGCGCCCGTCATTGCAGCGGCAAAGGCACCCATCTGGAGCTGGCCCTCGGCACCGATATTGAACAGTTTGACCTGAAAGGGGAGCGCAACAGAAAGTCCAACAAGAATAAGGGTTGTTGTTCTGAACAATACCTGTCCGGTACCATACGCTGAACCGAGTGTTCCCTGAAACATTTTCTCAAAAATCATGATCGGATCCCTGCCTGCAATGAGAATGATCAACGTGCTGACAGCGAGTGCCGACATGATAGAGAGGAGAGGTATGAGAAGCTGGGCGGTTTTGCGATGCATCGTCAACGGGGGTTGTTCAGGTGATATGAATGCCGATCTCTTTTTTGAACTCATGTTCCGAATTCTTTTTGAGTACCACTTCCTCAGGGGTGAATTCGTAGACAATGGCACCTTTGTACATGCACCCGATACGAGTTGAGAGTGCAATAATTTCTTCAAGTTCCGAAGATATAAGCAGTATTGCTATGCCTTTGTTACGGGCTTCAATAATTTTGTTATGGATCGTTTCGATTGCGCCGATATCGATCCCTCGTGTCGGCTGGGCGAGGATCAGAAGAGAGATATTCGGCCGGTTGAGCTCTCGAGCAAGAACAATTTTCTGCTGATTGCCACCAGAGAGGGAGCTGAGCGGCTGGGTTGCAGGTGTGCTGCATTTGATATCATAGTCAGCGATCATTTGGTTGGTATAGCGGTTCAGCACATCGCTGTTGAATCCTATCCCGCGGTGAAACGATCGCTCACGGTGCCGTCCGAAAAGAAGGTTGCCTGAGACGGTATAGTTTAGAATAACAGCATGTTTCAGGCGGTTTTCAGGAGTAAGCGAGACACCCATGAGAGTGATTTCGGAAGGTTTTTTCCCGATAAGTGATTCTCCCTTGACACTCGCCTCACCGACGAGGGATGTTCCCGCAGGAAGAAGGCCATAGAGTGCCTGAAGGAGTTCACTCTGTCCGTTGCCTTCAACACCAGCTATGCCGTATATTTCTCCAGCTTTGACCTTGAGAGTGAGATTATGAAGTTTTCTTTCGCCATTTGCCGTACAAAAATCGAGATTCTTTATGTCAAGAACAGTTTCGCCGGGGCTTGGCGGTGGATTTGTTACCCTTAACAGTACGCTGCGTCCCACCATCATCTGCGCGAGCTCCGGCTTCGTGGTCGACGCGGCCTGCATGGTGCCCGTAATTTCACCTTTTCGCATGACGCTTATCGTGTCGGCCACAGCAAGCACCTCATCAAGTTTGTGCGTGATGAGGATAATAGTTTTACCCTTATCGCGAAGCGTCCGGAGCGTTGCAAAAAGATGTTCTGTTTCCGACGGAGTAAGTACTGCCGTCGGTTCATCAAAAATCATGATGGAGGCATTACGGAAGAGCAGTTTGAGGATTTCAACCCGTTGCTCTTCTCCAACACTCAGATTTTCTACCATAGCCTCCGGGTCAACGGCCAGTCCGAATTCCAGGGCATGTTGCTGTATACTTGCTTTAATTTCTTTGAGAGGCAGGCGCTGAAACATGCCTGCATGTTCGTCGCCGAGCATAATATTTTCAGCTGCAGAGAGAGAAGGTATCAGCATAAAATGCTGATGAACCATACCAATGCCTGCATTGATAGCATCCCGGGGGGAGGTGAAGTTGACAGGTTTCCCCTGTATAGAAACCTCTCCTTCTGACGGCTGGAGCATGCCGTATATGATTTTCGTCAGGGTGCTTTTTCCTGCTCCATTTTCACCGACAAGCGCGTGAATGGTGCCTTCTTCGATTGAAAGTGAGATATTGCTGTTGGCTGCAAAGTTTCCAAACCTTTTAGATATACCGCTTAAACGGACAGCAACACCCATTGTGTGGAGATTTTCGGTGGTTTTATACCCAGCTCAGGACGGTTTTAATGGATTCCTTACTGTCGAGCGCCATGCGGTAGGCGAGTTCAAACTGCGAGACAGGAAAGACATTGGTAAAAAACTTTTCACTGTCGAACATATCATCATTGAGTACCGAGGACGCTTGCTGTATATGGCAGTGATTGGTCAGTCCGGATGAGATGATAGCTGGTTCTTTATGCTGTATCAGACGGTAATCATAGGCCATGATTTCATAATTGCCCATCAGCACTATTTTGGCCTGCTCTTTCATCAGTCGCACGGCCTTTTCAATCAGCAGAATTCTACCCGTGGTTTCGAAAATGAGATCATAGCTATCGTTGAAATCAGCAGTGAAATCGTTGATGTCGATGGCAATATGCTCAGCGTGGGAGAGCTGCCCTCGGATACTGAAGGTTTCAACCGCATCCACATTCTTAAATCCAAGGGTGTAGAGGTACTCCGAAACCATAAGCCCTACTGATCCGAGGCCGAGGATGAGAATTCTCGAAGCGGCGTGCAGCGGAACCTTTTCAACAGCACTGATAACATAGGCAAGAAGCCCTGTGAGAAGGTCGCGGTGAATAGGCTGGCGACAGAGAGGGAAAAGATTGTGGCGCGATGTCGGGATGATTTCCGCATGGCAGCCGAAATAGGGCTCAACGCCACTCCATCGGTCGGCCTTGAAGGCATAGACAAAATCACCTGGAAAAAGGTCATCAACTCCTGAGCCTGTCGCCATTACCTGGCCGATCGACTCGCTCCCCGGCATGATGGGGTAGTGGAAGACCCGGTTTGATACCGGCTTGTTGGTCAGAAGAAGGCGGTCAAATCCAGGCGTTATGGTGCTTGCAATGGTTTTTACCAGAACATCACCGGGGTTCCCGGCATGGTATGTGGCATTTTGCAGCTTGAGTTTGTTGGCTTTCTGTAAGACAATTGCTTGCGCTTCCCCTTGCATGGTCATAAGTAAGGTTACTTCTTGATTGTGTAATCTTTCAGAGATTGAACAGAGAACTCAGCATCCAGGAGATCACACTGATAACAAGCGATCCGGCTACTGCCCACCAGAAACTGTCAATAGTAAACCCTCCGACAATCGAAGCGGACAACTGAAGCAGAAGGGCGTTGATGACCAGCAGGAAAAGGCCAAGCGTTACGATGATAAAGGGTATTGATAAAAACACCAGCACCGGTCTCAAAACAGCATTGACCAGACCGAGAACCAGCGCAACAAGAACTGCAGCCCCAAAACTTTTTATATGAATGCCGCTCAGTATATGCGCAGTCGCATAAACTGCCAAGGCATTGATCAACCATTGGATCAGAATGTTCATATCGGCATCTCCTTGATTATATTCACTCTTACCCTTCCTGTCCAATGTAAGAAAGTGAAATATAATAGACTAATTGAACATGGTACTCGCAAGTGTAACCAAAAACATATCAGTCCCATTAGTCCTATAAGTCGTATAGGTCCCATTATTAATTGAAGTATGGCTCTCAAGAAATCCGAACTTTATTCCTCTCTCTGGCAAAGCTGCGATGAACTTCGTGGTGGCATGGATGCCAGCCAATACAAAGACTATGTTCTCGTTCTGCTCTTTGTGAAGTATGTCAGCGACAAATACTCTGGCGTTCGTTATTCCCCTATTACCATTCCTGAAGGAGCAAGCTTCAGGGAGATGGTTGCCCTCAAAGGCAAAACTGACATTGGCGACCAGATCAACAAAAAAATCCTCGGACCGCTGGCAAGTGCCAACAAGCTCTCCGACATGCCGGACTTCAACGACGACACCAAGCTCGGAAGCGGTAAGGATAAGGTCGATACGCTGACCAACCTCATCGCTATTTTCGAAAATCCCGCACTTGATTTTTCGAAAAACCGTGCTGAAGGCGACGATATTCTCGGCGATGCCTACGAATATCTGATGCGTCACTTCGCCACTGAGAGCGGCAAAAGCAAAGGGCAGTTCTACACTCCTGCCGAGGTCAGCCGTATCATGGCAAAAATCATCGGCATTCACGACGCCCCGACTACGAACAATACCACCGTTTACGATCCAACCTGCGGATCGGGATCGCTCCTGCTTAAGGTAGGCTCTGAAGCAACGGCCAATGTTACCCTTTACGGTCAGGAAAAGGATGCCGCCACCTCCGGACTTGCCCGGATGAACATGATATTGCACAACAACCCGACCGCTGAAATCAAGCAGGGTAACACCCTTGCTAATCCGCTGTTTATGACGGAAGAGGGCGATCTCAAAACCTTTGATTATGTGGTAGCCAATCCGCCATTCAGCGACAAGAGCTGGAGCAAAGGGATTGATCCGCTCGACGATCCTCATGGCCGCTTTAAGCATTTCGGTGTTCCACCTGCAAAGCAGGGCGATTATGCCTACCTGCTCCATATTGTGCGTTCACTCAAAAGCAGCGGAAAGGGCGCCATTATTCTGCCTCACGGTGTGTTATTCAGGGGCAATGCCGAAGCCGACATCCGCAGCAAACTCATCAGGAAGGGGTATATCCATGGGATCATCGGACTTCCGGCAAACCTCTTCTACGGTACCGGTATCCCCGCCTGTATTATCGTGATCGATAAAAAAGAGTCTCATACCCGTAAAGGCATCTTCATGATCGATGCCAGCACTGGCTACATGAAAGATGGCCCCAAGAACCGCCTGCGCGACATGGACCTTCATAAGATCGTCGATGTTTTCACCCGGCAGCTTGAAATCCCGAAATACTCCCGGATGGTCGGCATTGCCGAAATTGAGAAAAACGACTTCAATCTCAACCTCCCGCGATATATCGACAATCAGGAACCTGAAGATATTCAGGATATCGAAGGCCACCTTCGCGGCGGAATACCTGCTGCCGATATTGATGCACTGCAACCCTACTGGGATGTCTGCCCGGAGCTCCGCCAAACCCTCTTCAAAGCCAACCGTCCCGGATACCTTGATCTTGCCATCCCGAAAGAGACAATCAAGAGTACCATATACAACCATCCCGAGTTCGTGACCTTTATCGAAAGTATGAACGCCCTTTTTGCTGATTGGCAAGAGAGCACCGCCGTCCGGCTCAAAAGCCTGCAATCCGGTTTTCATCCGAAAGCCTTGATTCAGGATCTCGCCGAAGAGCTGCTTACACACTACACCGGCAAGCCCCTGATCGACAACTATCACGTCTACCAGCACCTGCTCGACTACTGGACTGACACAATGCAGGATGACTGCTACCTCATTACATCCGATGGCTGGAAGGCCGAAAACTACCGCGTTCTGGTAAAGAACAGCAAAGGCAAGGAGGTCGACAAAGGCTGGGCCTGTGACCTCGTACCCAAAACCCTCATTGTTGCCCGTTACTTCGCCGAATATCAGAACGCCATCACTGATCTTGAGTCCGAGCAGGAAAGTATCACGGCCAAACTTGCCGAACAGGAGGAAGAGCATGGTGGGGAAGAGGGAGCTTTTTCCGCATTGGACAAAGTGAACAAGGCAAACGTTACGGCCCGCCTGAAAGAGATCAAATCCGATAAGGACGCCAAAGAAGAGACCGATATCCTCAAAGAGTGGCTGAAACTTTCAGGTGAGGAAGCTGAGATAAAGAAATTGCTCAAAGATGCCGAGGCAAGCCTTGACGCTCTCGCTTATGCGAAATATCCCTCACTGACCGAAGAAGAGGTCAAAACCCTGGTTGTCGATGACAAATGGCTTGCCACAATCGCCTCAGCCATTCACGGCGAAATGGATCGTATCAGCCAGACCCTCACCCGCCGAGTAAAAGAACTCGCCGAGCGCTACGAAACACCTTTGCCTGAAGTGACCCGCAAAGTTGCAGAGCTGGAAGCGAAGGTCAATGCGCATCTTGAAAAGATGGGGTTCTCATGGAACTGAAACCTGGATATAAACAGACTGAGGTAGGTGTGATTCCCGAGGATTGGGAGGTTAAGAGTCTTGGTCAAATTATGGAATACATAAAAGGGTTTCCTTTTAAGGCTGATGATTATCAATCAAATGGTATAAGAGTATTAAGAGTAAGTGATACTACTTATGATGGAATAAGAGAAGGTGGCGGGATTTACATTGATGAAAAAAAAGCCAAAAGTTGTTTAAAATGGTCTTTGAAGGAAGGAGATTTAATCGTTTCCACAGTTGGTTCGAAACCTCCGATGTATAGCTCGATGGTCGGTAAAGTAACCTTTATACAAGCAAGAGATAGTGGTTCCCTTTTGAATCAAAACGCTGTGATCCTTCGTGGTAGGTCATCGTCGATAGCAATACAACGTGTTTTACACAATCATTTCAGGCAAGGTCGTTATTTAAAGTACATCGAAAAGATTTTTAGGGGTAACGCCAATCAAGCAAGCATAACATTAAGAGAGCTTCTTGAGTACCGTATTCCTTTTACACCATTTGGAGCTGAACAAGAAGCCATTGCCGAAGCCTTGAGCGATGCGGATGCCCTCATTGAATCTCTTGAACAACTCATCGCCAAAAAACGCCAGATCAAACAAGGCGCCATGCAGGAACTGCTCACCGGCAAAAAGCGTCTACCGGGTTTCAGTGGGGAATGGGAGGTTGTAAAAGCAGAAGACATTGGGTGTTTTCGAGGCGGTAGTGGGTTCCCTTCTAAATTTCAAGGTGTAACTGATGCTGAGTTTCCATTTTTTAAAGTCTCAGACATGAATAATATTGATAATAAGATATTTATGGAAACTGCCAATAACTACATCAGTGAAACTCAAAGGAAACATCTTGGAGCTACCGCGTTCCCAATAAACAGCATTGTTATTGCTAAAGTGGGAGCGGCGATATTTTTGGAAAGAAAGAGAATTCTTGACAAGCCCAGTTGCTTGGATAATAATATGGCTGCGTTTACTTTTGATTTAGCTCGTGCTAATTGCCGTTTTATTCATTACTTATTTCTGAATATGAGATTTGGGGATTTTGTCAGTACTACGGCACTTCCTTCACTAAGCGGTAATGTCCTTTCAGCAATTGAGTTAGTTCTTCCATCTTGTGATGAACAAACCGCCATTACCGAAATTCTATCTGATATGGATTCTGAAATTGATGCGATGGAAGTGAAGCTCGTAAAAGTCCTCCGGATCAAAAAGGGTATGATGTACAGTCTTTTAACGGGCAAGATAAGATTTATATGAATGCAGTGGTTTTATTAAGTTTATACTTCAAGAAAGCCATAATTACGCATATTATCATTGCGATAAATGAAACGCATACCTGGTAATCTAAAAATTAAAGCCTATCACGCCATCACATCTGAAAAGGTTAGACAGATAGGAAATTCATACAAAACTTGCCTGATTGGAGGGAATAGTTGCGCTAAGGCAATTAGTTCTCATAGTGTGCCAGTTTCTGCCTTGAAAACCATCGCTCATGTTGGGCATGTGTACACATTTCAAAGCCCGACATATGATGAGCTGAACAATATTTACGCTACATGTAAATATCACCCGAAGTTGTTGGGGATAAAAAAAGCATCTACTTACTATGGGTTTTGTAATATTCATGATGACTCGATTTTTTCTGAGATTGAGAAATTTGATATTCACCCTACAAATAAACAAGTTTTTTTGTTTCATTTTAGAGCTTACTCAAGGACATTGTATCAGAACATAAACGGCGATATAGCACTTCGAGAAATCTACAATACCAAGATTCCCTTTGGCCAAGAATCAATAGATGCCCGTTTGAAAATCGCCTCTTATTTTAAACCTCAAGAAGCAGCCTTCTTAGATCTTTCTAACAATTATGAAAGAATGAAATTATGTTTGGAAGCAAAAAAAAATCCAATGTTGAGTTCTATTTTTATTAGAATCAACTGCATTCCAGATGTTATGTGCAGTGCCATCTTATCCCCAGTTTATGATTTTGAAGGAAATTTCTTATTGCCTCTATTAATTGAAAATGAATTGGATTTCTGTCAGACGATGTCTATAACGATATCGAAAGATTCTACGGGCGGATTTATTCTTTTATCTTGGAATGACGATGATATATTAACTGGTTCATTTATTAAAACATTTATTAAAAGTGGTTTCGATTTCAATAGATTGATAGCTATTATATTTGGTAATACAGAGAACTTTTTCTTTGACGAAAGATGGTGGCATAGCCTAGATGATGAACGAAGGAATCTGCTTATGTACTTTGCATCCGTAACATTCTTAAGTATTGCAGATCTTTCACAAGATCATTGGCAATTAATGTATCGAACTCTTGTTAATAATCAAAAAAAATATGTCAATTGGCAAATTTTATCAATTGATCAAATAAAAGGGTGATATGCCATATCCAATAGAGCGTAAGCTGGTAATTGCAGTGTCTTCAAGTGCTCTTTTTGATTTATCGGAATCTCATGCGGTGTTTCTTGAAAAGGGACCAAAAGTCTACAAGGAATTTCAAACAGAGAACTTGGATAAAACACTATGCAAGGGTGTTGCCTTTCCTTTTATTAGAAGGTTTTTGAACATCAACACACGTTTTAAAAATCAAACCCCAGTAGAAGTTGTTTTACTTTCCAGGAACTCAGCAGCAACAGGAAAGAGAGTGTTGAGGTCAATAGCTAACTACGGATTGGATATTACAAGAGCTGCATTTATGGAGGGAAAATCTCCATACGAATATATTCCAGCCTTTAATGCATCTCTTTTTTTGTCTGCTAATGAAGAAGATACAAAAAAAGCTATCAACACCGGTTATCCCGCAGGAACCGTATTACCAAGTACTGTAGTGGATGATGATGGAGAAGAATTAGTAATAGCATTTGACTTTGATGGTGTAATAGCCGACGACGAATCAGAAGCGATATATAAAACCTAAGTTGAGCGATTCGTAATAATCCAGACAGTTCAGAGCGCCATAAAATGCAATTATCCAATAGCGATAGCTGAAACGATCAGAAATCATTACCTGAGGCATTGAAAAATGACAGTTTTCAGCGTGAATTATCCGGCT
>CAIXLG010000204.1 GCA_903920215.1 uncultured Chlorobiaceae bacterium | reverse complement strand
TGTGTTTTTCGATTACCGCGACGAGCGCAAGCTGAAGAGATTTATTAACGATCAGGGGAAAATTATTCCTCGTCGCATCACCGGACTCTCTGCAAAAGAGCAGAACCTGCTGACTCACTCAGTAAAATGGGCACGGTTCCTCGCAGTTATCCCTTATGTAGTCGACGAATACAAATAACCAATTTCGCAATCAATTGAACGAGGAAGCTAAGCAGTGAAAGTCATTTTAAGAAAAGATGTGGCTACCCTTGGCGATGCAGGAGAAGTTGCTACCGTAAAAAACGGTTATGCAAACAATTTCCTGATTCCGCAGGGTATAGCTATAAGAGCTACCGAGGGAACGCTCAAAGCTCTTGAAACAGAGAAAAAACAGCAGGCCAAAAAGGTCGAGCTGTTGCGCAAGAGTGCACGTGAACATGCTCAGAAAATCGAGCAGTTGTCATTGAAGGTTTATGCTAAAGCCGGCGAATCGGGTAAACTGTTCGGAACAGTGACCTCGGCTGATATCGCAGATGCCCTTAAGGTTCAGGGTTTCGATGTCGACCGCAGGAAAATCACTATTGAGGCTCCGATCAAGTCACTCGGCAAGTATGAGGCTGACGCAAAAATCTTTATGGATATCACCGTAAAGGTTCACTTCGAAGTTGAGGCTGAAGGCTCGGAAGCCTGAGGATTCTTTTTCGGAAGATACCAGAGTAAAAGGATTACGGGTTTCCCCGTGACCTACAGCTCCGTAACAGTTATGTTGTTACGGAGCTTTTTTTTGCCGATTAGGCAAACAGCCCAGACTTATTGCCTGCATCAAAGAAGTCAAACTCATGGTATACTGGCAAAGTATTAGACATATGTAGGATTGTGACGGCGGGGGAGCTATGATGCAGCACCTTTTGCAACCCATTCGTAAACTGGTTTTAGTCTTGAAATTCCAGCCTCAAGATTGCCAATTACATTGTTGCTCGTATCAATAGGCGTTGATATGTGCAAGTGCGGGGTTACCCACATAGTCCGCTTTATTTCACTATTCTTTGGTTGTTTGGCTAACGTTACTTCTTGTTTACTCCGGCCACGATATTGTTTATCTTCGTTAAGACAGGCAAGTGCTTCGGTTAATGTTGATCTCCATAGTTCTGTTCCCATTTCCGTCATGGGAGTTTCTTGATCGTTTATGTACTCTTCAATAATGTGAGGTCGCGATGGTCCTTGCCATGCATCCCTCATAAATTTGATAAATATAATTTCAGGATGCTGCAGTTTAGATTTCAGCTCATTGATGGTCGGTTTTTCCAGCTCAGTTAGTATAAAGTCTGTAATGGGCCAATTTAAATATTCCTTTCCCTCTAGATTAACCCCTACTAGAATTTCCTGCGGGTCAGTGTTTATCACGATGTTCCATTGGACGCCTTCATTCCCATCACTCATTCCAAAGAACGGCTTGTTAAGCTGACTAAATGGTCTGCCTTTAATACCGAGTATTGAATTAAAAGATTGAAGGATTTCAGCGTATCCACTATCGATCTTTCGGATGGAAGATTTTCTCGTTGTATTGGTTTTTTCTTTTCTCTGGATGTTAGTTTTCGGAAAATAGGTTTCTTCAATGTTGATTTCTTTGATTTCGGTCTGTAAACTAACAATTGATCGTAAAGCTAAATGCGCATCGTCCGGCCAAATGTTAAAAAACTCGCGTTTTTTCTGTCTGAGAGGCTCGAGCTTTTTATGAACTAAGGATTCCAGTTTACTGCAGTCGTCAACAGCGATTTGATGAGCAACTGCCCATATGAAGTCACCGGTTGAACTCTTGTTAATTTCCGCGCATCGGTCAATCGGGTTACGGGAAGTCTTACCTATTTTGCATACAGGGAGGACGATATCCTTCACTTCAAGAATGTATACGTACCCTTTGCAATTGTTTTCAATATCATCCATTAAACGCTCTGGTTATTGAGTTGATATCCAGATAAAACACCAAATTTAAATTACATAAAATATTTTATAGAAAATTGTAAATCAAGTACTCGTAATTAAATTGAGCTGCTTCACCGCCGCCTTCGCCTTGCTCAGCTCCGCCGATTCTTTCGCAATTCAAAATAAGAGGTGCAAACGCCTTTTTTGCTTCCAATCTGCAGTAAGTTCGTTTTTAAAAAAATTCATACCTCGGACGGCTTTTGTCCTAGTACCAGCGATATACTCTTCTATAGTGAGAGCTTTTGCAAGTAGCAATGGTCTCGGTTGAGTGCTTTGTGGTTTACGCAAGCTTACAACATAAGTGATAGCGGGAGGTGTTCGATGTTTATTCCGATGTGGATAATTGTGCTGATAGCGCTTTGTTTTTGCTTCTCTTTGGCAGACTCTTAGTGGTCAACCGTTTTAAGCAATTCGGGCATGCTCCGTTATGAAATATGATGTCTGATAAGGCGTTTCATATAGCCTCGTTTGTTTTTCCGCTATTCGCCTGTTGCACAGGGTTGGTGGTTGGTGTTATTGCTGGTTATATTGTTTTGTTCAGCGTGAATTGGAGAATTCAGTTGTTTGAGTTAGTGTACAAACACGGAGGAATTCACCATGCGCAAACAACGGAAAAATTACCAGGCTCAGGACAAAGTATTCATTCTCAAAAGGCACCTTGTTGACCGGGTACCCGTCTCTGATCTGTGCGATGAATACGATTTGCAAGCGACAGTATTCTATCGTTGGCAAAAGGAGTTTTTCGAGAACGGAGCCGCCGCTTTCGAAACAAAGCATGCCACCCAGAACAAGACGGAACAGAAACGCATTGAGCAACTTGAGGCAAAGTTGCAAATCAAGAACGAAGTGCTCTCAGAACTGATGGAGGAGCATGTTTATTTAAAAAAATAACTTGGGGTTCTCTAACCGCGGCCTGGGTTCCCCACGATATACGCGATGCCGTCATTGACTTTACCAAGTCATGGGTCAAGAAAAGCGGCATCGCAGTGACGCGATTTATCGGCTGGTTAGGCATTACAACCAGTAAATATTACGACTGGCAGAGTCGCTATGGCAAAGTCAATGAACATAACGCCTTGGTTCCCCGTGACTTCTGGCTGGAAGAGTGGGAGAAGCAGGCTATTATCGGTTTTCATCATGAATATTCACTGGAGGGTTATCGCCGCTTGACTTTCATGATGCTTGATCGCAATATTGTTGCCGTAAGCCCCAGCAGCGTGTATCGGGTGCTGAGCGCTGCCGGACTCCTGCTGCGCTGGAATACAAAAACCAGCACCAAAGGAACAGGCTTTGTACAGCCATTAAAGGCGCATGAGCACTGGCATATTGATGTGTCTTACATCAACATATGTGGTACTTTCTATTACCTGTGCAGCCTCCTTGATG